>CAZTJZ010000055.1:0-19945 GCA_964614075.1 uncultured Phycisphaeraceae bacterium | reverse complement strand
CCTTCTGGGGCGTCGCCTTCAAGCCCCGCACCGACGACATCCGCGAAGCCCCCGCCCTCACCCTCATCCGCAAGGCCAACGGGTACGGCGCCACCTGCGTCGCCTACGACCCCGTCGCCAACGAGAACGCCCGGGCCGAGCTCGGGCCCACGGCGACGGTCGTCGACGACATGTACGACGCGCTCAAGGACGCCGACGCCCTGGTCATCAGCACCGACTGGGACGAGTTCAAGAGCCCCGACTTCGCCAAGATCCGCGGGCTCATGAAGAGCCACGTGATCTTCGACGGGCGAAACCTCTACCGCCTCAGCGACATGAAGAGCCAGGGGTTCACGTACCTGAGCGTCGGACGGGCGGCGGTGAAGGCGAAGTAAGTCCGAGCACGCGGGGGGTTCGAGCGTGATCGATTCGCTCCGCGGCGGGGTTCAACTGGGCGACTGGCTCTCCCTCGCGAGCTCCCTCCCGCCCGCCTCCATCGATTTTCTCTACGCCGACCCGCCCTTCAACACGGGCTCGACGAAGCGCACGCCCCCCGGGGCGCACCGGCGCGGGCGTGCCGCCCTGGCCCGGTTCCCCGACTCCTGGCCCACGATGCCCGCGTACATCGCCTGGCTGCGCGAGCGGCTGGGCGCCACGCTCCCCGCGCTCAGGCCCTCCGCCGTTCTTGCCCTTCACATCGACCAGCGCGCCTCCCACCACGTCCGCCTGCTCCTCGATGAACTGCTCACTCCCGGGTGCTTCGTGAACCACCTGGTCTGGAGCTACGGGCTGGGCGGGTCCTCGCCCCGGCGTTTCGCCCGCAAGCACGACGACATCCTCGTCTACGCGGTCGACCCTCGCGCGTACTACTTCGAGCCCCCGCGCGTCCCCGCCACGAGCCGCCGACTCAAGGGCGCGCTCAAGAAGGCGACCGACGTGCTCGACATCCCCTCGCTCAACAACATGGCCCGGGAACGCACCGGCTACCCCACCCAGAAACCGCTCGCGCTGCTTCGGCTCCTCGTCGGGGCGTTCTGCCCGGCGCACGGCACGGTCCTGGACCCCTGCTGCGGGAGCGGGACCACGCTCCTCGCCGCCCGGACGCTGGGGAGGAACGCGATCGGGTTCGACGTGAACCCCGACGCGGTGCGCCTGGCCCGCGCCCGCCTCGCGGAACCGTGAGCCGCCACGCCGCTCGCGCTCGGCCCCCGCGCGCCCCGCCCAACCTAGACTCAGCCCGCATGCAGTGGCTCGCGCGCTGGTACGCCCGGCGCCTCGTCAACGTGAACATCAACATCATCGCCGCGGGCGCGATGGCCATCGCCATCATGTACGCGGTCATGTGGGGCGTGCACCAGCTCGCCGTCGACCGCCACATCACCGACAAGCTCAAGCCCACGCTCCCCGGCCTGGACGTCAAGCACGTCAACATGGCCCTGAGCTTCGTGATCGATCTCGTCGCCGACCTCGCCGTGTACTACGTCCTGCACTGGTACGCCAACCACGCCCCCAGGGCTTTGGGGCGCAACCTCCTGAACCCCGCGTACTCCGATCTCTCGTTCCTCCAGGACGCGACCAAGGTCCAGATCGAGCGGATGATCCTCTCGCCCGTGCTCTACGGCATCGCGATGGGCCTGCAGTACTACCTCATGGACCGCCACCACGTCATCCCGCCCCGCGCCGCCGCCATCGGCTTCGCCGTGGGCATCCTCACGACCCGCACGCTCCACACGACGTGGATGCTCTTCGAAGAGCACCGCGGCCGCCGCCGGGCCCGACTCATGGCCCTCAAGTCCGCCCGCGCCGCGAACTCCACTCCCGCACCCACCCCCGAGCCCACGCCAGAACCCAAGCCCGTCGCCCCCCCGGCGCGGTCGGCCCCGTAGCCCATGTGCGGGATCGCCGGCATCCTCCGCGTCCACACGCCCGGCACCACGCCACCGCCGCCCGGCCAGGCGATCCCCGAGCGCTGGCTCGACCTCCTCGACGACGCGATCCGCCACCGCGGGCCGGACGGCGCGGGGCGCTTCCGCGACCGAGCCCTGGACGCCGACGGACGCACGCTCGACGTCGCGCTGGTCCACCGCCGCCTGAGCATCATCGACCACGCGGGCGGCGCCCAGCCGATGGTCCGCGAAGGAGCTGGCGCGCCCGACGCGGGGCTCGTCGCCGTTGTACTCAACGGGTGCATCTACAACCACCGCGAGCTCCGCGCCCAGCTCCAACCCCTCGGGCACGCCTTTTCGAGCGACCACAGCGACACCGAGGCGCTGCTCTTTGGGTGGCGCGCCTGGGGCGAGGGCGTCTTTGACCGCCTCGATTCCATGCACGCCTGCGCCCTCTGGGACCATGCCGCGGCACGCCTCGTGGTCTCTCGCGATCCCTTCGGCGAGAAACCCCTGTACCTCGCCGCGCACGCCGCGCTGGGGCTCTACGCCTTCGCCGGGTGTCCCAAGGCGCTGCACGATCTGCTCCACGAGCTGGGCGATGACGACGACCCCCGCGAGGCCCGCTGGCACCCCGTCACGATCGCCTCGGCGATCAAGCTCGGAACCGTCGCGTGGACCCAGACGCTGGGCGGCGTGGGCCAGCTCGCCCCGGGGTGTACCGCCGAGGCGCCCGCGCGCGAGCACGACCCGCGGCCCCACGCGCCACTGACCCGCGGGTTCCGCCCCATCCGCCACGCCCACGCCGCCCGCTGGCTCAAAGAGCCCCGCGTCACGCCCGAGCACCCCGAGGACGCGCTCGACCGCCTGCTCAAGGACAGCGTCGCGCGACGCCTCGACGCCGACGTCCCCGTCGCGTGTCTGCTGTCGGGGGGAGTGGATTCCTCGCTGGTGGCGTGGCACGCCAGAGGCCGCCCGCTCACGACCCTCTGCGTCCGCATGCCCCACGCCCGTTACGACGAGTCGGGCCACGCGCTCCACGCCGCCAGAATCATCGGCTCCACGCACCACACCATCGACGTGGCGGCCCACCCCGCCGAGGATCTCGTCCGCCTCATCGACACGCTCGGGCAGCCCTTCGGCGACAGCTCCCTCCTCCCCACTTATTGGGCCTGCAAGGCCGCCCGCGATCACGCCAAGGTTGTCCTCGCGGGCGACGGCGGGGACGAGCTCTTCCGAGGCTACGAGCGCTACCAGGCCATCACGCCCCTCGCTTTGCTCCAGTGGCTCGGGCCCCTGCTGCGGCTGATCCCGCGCGGCGTGCTCAAGGAGACCGACCCCAAGTCCGCGTGGTCCAAGCTCTCGCGGCTTGTCCAGGCCGCCCGCGGCGCGGGCTACGAGGATCTGGTCTCGATCTTCCCGCGCGAGGATCTCGCGGCGCTCGTGGGGCGTTCGCTCGCACACCACGCCGGGACCGACTCGCGCGCCGACGACCCCTGGACCTGGGAGATCCTCGATCACCTCCCCGATGTGCTGCTGCGCAAGACCGACCACGCCTCGATGCTCGCGGGCGTCGAACTCAGAGCCCCGATGCTCGACCGGGCGCTCGCCGAGTTCGCCCTGCGCCTCCCGCCCCGCGTCCTGACGCCCGACCGCCAACGCAAGGGCCTGCTCCGGGCCGTCGCGCGGCGGTACTTCCCCGACGAGCTTGTCGACCGCCCCAAGATGGGCTTTGCCGTCCCACTCGGGTCGTGGTTCCGCGACGACTTCGGCGGGATGAGAACGCTGCTCCTCGACGCGCTCCACGCCGCGGATCCCTTCCCCACCGCGATCCTGGGGTTCGAGCTGAACCGCGCCACCGTCCGCCGCCTCATCGATGAGCACCTCGCCGGCACGCGCGACCATGCCCAGCGCCTGTACATGCTCCTGGTGCTGGCGATCTGGTGCCGGGGGATGTCGGGTCGTACACACCCCCCACAATCGGGGAACGCCTAGCATCGACCGTTCGAAGTCGCGGGCAAGGCGTGCCCGATAACGCCCGGCGACCCGACCTGTGATCGAACTTCCGGGTGTTCGCCGATGAGCATGGACGTGGACCAGAACCTTCAGAAAGACACGCTCGACCGTCGCCAGTTGCTCTCGGCGGGGATGATCTCCGGCGTTGGGCTCCTCCTGGCCGCCTGCCAGGCCCCGATCGTCCGTCAGACCGCGGGGCTGCCCAGCCCGGTGTGGCCGGACCAGGACCCGGCCCGCCTCCCGCCGGTGCGCAGCGAGCCCATGCCCAGGATCGTGACCCAGCAGCCCTCGCCTCAGGTCGTGCACGAGCCGGCCCCGGAGGGCGTGATCGCCCGCGCCGAGTGGACGAGGGCGCGCCCGATCGCAAGCGTCGCCGAGCCGATGAACGGCGTGCAGCGCATCACGGTCCACCACACCGCGATCAACTCCGTCGGGCTCACGACCCGCGGCGAGGTGGCCAAGCAGATCGAGTCGATCCGTCGCGGGCACGTCAACCGCGGGTCCAACTGGGCCGACATCGGGTACCACTTCGTCATCGACCCCGCCGGGCGGGTGTGGGAAGGGCGGCCGGTCGCCATGCAGGGCGCCCACGTCAAGGACCACAACGAGCACAACCTGGGCATCGTGATGATGGGCAACTTCGACGAGCAGCGCCCGACGGTCGAGTCGAGCCAGACGCTCGACCGCTTTGTCGTCGCGATGATGCGCCGCTTCCGGGTCCCCTACAGCCGCGTCTACACCCACCAGGAGCTCATGTCGAGCGGGTGCCCGGGGCGCAACCTCCAGCGGTACATGCTCGCGGCCCGATCAGGCCGCGGGGCCATCCGCCTCGCGCTGGGATAAGCGTTCGTTCCACGTCCCCGCACGATCTTGTCTCTACGCGATCTCGTGGCACAGGCGTCCCCGCCTGTGACTACTCCTTCTACGCATTTTCGTCGTTCCGCCTCGACATCCCGCCCGCGCCGAAGGCGGCGATCGGGACGGATCAGAACGAGTACGGGTTGTCGATCCCGCGCCGGCGCGGCACGCTGGGGACGGGCTCTTTCATCGCGCGTCGGCACGCCGACTCGAGCGACTGGTGCAGCTTCTCGTGGTCGGGGAGCGCGTCGAGCGCGTGGAGCAGGTCGTCCACGTGGTACGCCGCGGGGTGCGACTTGTCCAGCCTGGAGATCGCCACGTCCCCCAGCGCCTCGTTGGTCGAGAGGAACCACCGCGCCGAGGGCGGGGACTCCGGCGACGGGTCCACGTACGCCCGGAACGAGGTCGGCATCGTCGGGCCCGTGCCCACCGCCACGATCGGCCACTTGCCCGCCTTGGTCAGCGGCTCACGCACCGTCACGATGATCGGGGTCTTCTTCCGGTCCGCGAGGTCACGCAGCGTCCGCCCGTCGATGCCCAAGAGCGGCGGTTCGAGCAGGTAGCACCCGGGCTCGAGCGACTGCGTCCGCGCCGGCATCGCCCGCAGCACGAAGCACGCCCCCGCGTCCGCCGCCTGATGCCGCTTCTGGCGGCGAGCCTCCTGCAGCGGGAGCACGATCCGCGCCATGCGCTCGAAGTCGTGCAGCGCCCACGCCCGGTCGAGGGCGCGGAGCGCGAGGCGTTCGGCCTCGAAGTAGTCCGTCGACACCAGCGCCTGGCTCGATTGCTCCATGAGCTCGTCGATGGCCCGGGATTGGCGCATCGTCGCCGTCACGCACGACCCCCACCGCTCTCGTTCCCGTGGGCGCCCCCGTTGGTACTCCCGGCCTGCCGACCTCCGTCGAACCTCGGCATCGCCATCACGTGATCCGCCAGCCCGCGGAGCATCCCCTTCCACGCGTCGATCTGCTCGCCCAGGTCGTACGCGAGGATGTCCGACAACGCCGACCAATCCTCGCGCGTGATCGCCGACTTGATCTCGTTGAGCCTCGAGAGCAGCTCCGAGGTGCGGTCCTCGACGCTGACGCCCCCCGCGACCCCGGGGTTCTTGAGGTCGATCTTGAGCACCGCCGACCCGCGGTCCACCACGTCGCGGACCGTCTGCCAGGTGGCCAGGGCCGATTGCAGGGGTTTCATCGCTTCACTGAGATGCCCGACCTGGACCATCTCCGCCGCCCGAGCCTGGTCGTTCTTGGCGTCGTCCAGCGCGTCGGCGGCGTCGAGGAAGGTCACCCGTACCAGGGCCCGGGGCTCGGCCGAGACCAGCCGCACCTCGCGCACGTCACCCGGGCTGTCCGAGGGCTGGTCCAGGGCGTTGTCGTCGAGGGGACGACCATCAGCGACGGCCTCGACGATGATCCGCCCGCGGGCCTCCGCCGCCTCGACCCCGGCGGCGAGGGCGGCGGCCAGCGTGGGCCGACCGATAACAATGGGCTGTCCGTCGAGGAACGCTTCCACGATTGGAATAGAACTCATAGTCGGGCTCCGTGCCAGCAAATCCGACACCCGCGGGCACAAGATCCCGGAACTGCCCTATTCAGGTGAAAGCGTTTTCGGCGCGTTGGCTCTTCGCGCCTTCCAGATCAGGCGGATATTGCGCGCGTAGATGACCAGGCCCGAGGTCTGGCCCAGCACGCCGACCAGGTCCTGCCGCCACGCGAAATACGTGAACAAGAGCACGCCCCCGGCGAGGCTGAGCCACCAGAACGCCTCGGGGATGACGCTCTGGCGTTCCTTCTCGCTGACGAGCCACTGGACGAGGAATCGGGCGGAGAAGGTCGCCTGGCCCAGGAGCCCGAGCGCGACCCACGCGAGGGCGCCCCACGAGGTGATGTTGAGGGCGCGGAAGAGGCGGTTGCCCGCGGCGGAAGCGGCGGCGCGGTAGCGCTGCGCGCCGAAGACGCGTTCGAACTCGTCGCGGCGGAGCACGCCCGACGCGGTGCCGTCGCGCCAGAGGAGGCGTGAGGAGTATTCGCCGTTGGGCTCGCGGACCATCTCGAGCTCGCCCTTGGCCGAGGCGAAGGAGAACTTCTGGAGCTGCGCGCCGGGGCGCAAGTCGTGCGTGACGCTGGGGCGGTAGGCGATCCAGGCGCCCAGCGCGAGCAGCATCACCATGGCGAGGATCGGCTCCCAGCGGAGCTTCACAGCGCCACCTCGTCTGCACGGTCCGCGTGGCGGGGTTTGAACTCGTGCACGTGCTCGGGCGGGGAGATCTCGACGCCCGCGGTGGGGCGGCGGCGGGAGTGCATCCAGCGGACCGCGAGGAGGTCGCGCAGGCCGGGGAGCGCGCGCTGCCAGATCCCCAGGCCGTATTTCGTGGTGCCGAACTCGCGGGGGCGGTGGGTGACGGGCATCTCGACGACGGTGTACCCCAGGTGCTTGGCGGTGATGGGGATGAAGCGGTGCATCCCTCGGAACTCGAGGGGGAGGCGGAGGGCGAGGTCTCTGGTCATGACGCGCAGGGAGCACCCGGTGTCGCGGACGCTATCGCCCAGGAGCACGCGTCGGAAGAGCCGCCCCACCACCGAACCGACGCGGCGGACGAGGTTGTCCTTGCGGGCGTGGCTGCGGTCACCCTGGACGAGGTCGGCGTTGGATTCGCGCAGGCGTGCGACCATTGCGGGGATCTCGCGCGGGTCGTTCTGGAGGTCGGCGTCGAGGACGGCGATGAGCGTGCCGCGTGCGGCGCGGAACCCGGCGTGGAACGCCGCCGACTGCCCGTGGCCCTTCCCGGGCGGGGTGTTCTGCAGGGCGACGCAGCGCAGCCAGGGCCTCATCGGCATGAGCTCGACGATGGTCTTGCGGGTGGAGTCGGTCGAGCCGTCGTCGACGAGGATGACCTCGAAGGAGAGGGGCGTGGGGCGGAGGGCGGCAGAGATCTGCTCGACGAGCGGCGTGATGTTGTCCTGCTCGTTGTGGGCGGGGGCGACCACCGAGATGTCGAGCGTGTGCGCCTGGTCGTGCATCCGCGCCGCGTCGTGCATCGGGAAGGATAGCGGAAGCGGGCGGAACGGGCGGGCGCGGAGCGGATAGCATTGGCGAATGCACCTCAGGCACAGCGAAGGCGGGCACGGGCCGGCGGTTGTCCCGGTCACGTACATCCTCGAAGACCCCAAGGGCCTCACGGGGGGCGATCAGCGCGAGCACACGCTGATGGCCGCCAAGGGCGAGCACCTGCTCGAGGTCGCGATGGAGCACGGGATCAACATCGAGCACGCCTGCGGCGGGGTGTGCGCGTGCTCGACGTGCCACATCTACGTGGAGCAGGGCGGGCCGAGCCTGAGCGGGGCGACGGAGGCGGAGGAGGACCGCGTGGAGGAGGCGCCGGGGCTGCAGCGCAACAGCCGCCTGAGCTGCCAGTGCACGATCGAGGGCGTGGGCCCGATCGTGGTGCGCGTCCCGGCGTGGAATCGCAACGCCGTCAAGGAAATCCCGCACTAGTTTCTGATTCACGACGGGAGGCGGAGATGCCCTCCAGGCCCGACGAGTTCACGTGGCGCGACGTGCAGCGGATCGGGGAGCTGCTGGCGGACACGCACGAGGGCGTGGACCCGTTCACGGTCTCGTTCCCGAAGCTCAGGGCGATGGTGGCCGCCCTGCCGGGGTTCCGCGAGGAGCCCGGGCACCCCGTGAACGAACGGATCCTCGAGGAGATCCAGCGGGTGTGGGGGGAGGAGCGGGGGTAGGGGCGCTCGCGAGGCGCACGGGTCGGTTCGAGCAACGCGGGGTCTGCCCGTCGGGTCCAAGAAAAAAAACATTCTCGGACGGGTGGCATTCCCGGAGATCGTGATGCATATTGAGAGTGGCGGGTGGTGCGCGTTCGCGGGGGGCGTTGGGTTGGGGGTGGACGACCAGGCGGAGGGTTCCACGAAGATCGTCTCGCGGTGAACAGGAGCACACGGCGTGCGCAGCTCATCGCGGATCGCGGGTGTTGCCGGGCTGGCGGTCATGCTCGCCCCGGCGGCGTTCGGCGGGGAATCCAGGATCGTGTTCGAGGCGTCCGTCGATCACGGGCGGTCGTGGCATCGCGAGGTGACGACGGGGCCCGGGGCGGAGGTCTCGATCCGGATGCGTTTCGTGTATGAGAGCACGAGCACGGTGCTGGGGTTTGGCGGGATCACGATGCAGCCGACGGTGCGCGGGTGGAGCGCGGGCGACAGGGTTCTGCCGTTTGACTTTGATCTGGCGTCGGACGCGCCCGAGAGCGCGTACGGACTGGTGTATCCGTTCGCGCGGTTCCGGAGCGGGCTGCCGGGCCCCATCGACCCGCCCATCCCGGAGCCGCGGCGTGATTGGATCGGCGTGGACAACGGCGCGGGCGAGCTGCGCCTGATGCAGCGGGGCGGGCTGGCGAACCCCGACCTGAGCTGGGGGCTGAGCTTCAGCCAGTCGCCGCCGTCATTGAACACGATCTTCTCCACGAGCATGGATCTGATTGCGTTCCGGTACGGCTTCGTCGTGGACGGCGGGGAGCGCACGATGATCGCCTCGGCGCCGCTTCAGTACATCAACAACGCGCGGATGGTGTGGCACACGACCAGCGGCGGCACGAGCCCGCGGCTCATCTCGCTCGCGGAGGAGGATGTGGTGGGTGCGGTGGTGCACGTGGTGCCCGGGCCGGGGGCGATGGTGGTCGTGCTCGCGGGCGTGGGGATGGTGCGTCGGCGTCGCCGCGCCGGGTGAACCTCATACGCTTGCGTCCATGCCCGCGCCGCGCAAGCTCCATGACGAGTACTTTCTCAGGGCCAAGGCCGAGGGGTATGTGGCGCGGTCGGCGTACAAGCTCCTTGAGGTCCAGGAGCGTCATCGGCTGGTGCGCGTTGGGGACCGCGTGCTCGATCTGGGGTGTGCGCCGGGGTCGTGGATGCAGGTGTGCTCGAAGCTGGTGGGCGCCAAGGGGATTGTCGTGGGCGTGGACCTTTCGCGCGTCGCGGCGGACCTGGGGAAGAACTGCGTGACGGAGGTGGGCGATGTCTTTGCCGTGCCGCGGGAGAGGCTGCTGGCGCTGGGGGGGGATCGCCCGTACGACGCGGTGCTGAGCGACATGGCGCCGAGCACGACGGGGCACGGCGATGATTTTCTGTCGGTGCGGCTGTGCCGACGCGTGCTGGAGCTTCTGCCCGGGCTCTTGAGGCCCGGGGGAAGTCTGGCGATGAAGGTGCTCGAGGGCGAGGAGTACCCGGCGCTGCTGAAGGAGACCAAGGCGCTGTTCCGCGAGGCGAAGGGGCTCAAGCCCAAGGCGAGCCGGGACGTGTCGCGCGAGATGTTCATCGTGGGCGAGGGGTACCGCGGAGGGGGCACGGCGGGCTCAGGGCCCGCGTCCCCGGGGAGGTAGCGTGCGGATTCTCGGGATCGACCCCGGGCTCAACATCACCGGGTACGGGTGCGTGGACGCGCGCGGCGAGGCGTGCACGCTCGTCGAGGCGGGGGTGTTCCGGCTGGGGCGCGACGCCGGCGCCGGAAAGGACGCGAGGTCGATCTCGGCCCGGCTGGGGGAGCTGGACGCGGATCTGCGGGAGCTGATCGGACGGCTGCGTCCCGGGGTGGTCGCGGTCGAGTCGCTGTTTGCGCACTACAAGCACCCGGCGACGGCGATCTCGATGGGGCACGCGCGCGGGGTGATCCTGCTGGCGGTGCGGTCGGCGGGGTTGGAGCTGCGCGAGTACAAGCCCAACGAGGTGAAGAAGTCGCTGACGGGGCACGGGCACGCGGACAAGGCGCGGATGCAGCGGGCGATCCAGGCGCGGTTCGGGCTGGCGGAACCGCCCAGGCCGCCGGACGTGGCGGACGCGCTGGCGATCGCGTTGTGCGCGGCGGGGCGGCTGAACTCGGTATCGACGACGGTCGGAGGGGCGTCGCTCGCGGGGGTGAAGGCGGGGCGTGGGCGCCGCCCCAGCAGCGCGGACCTGGCGCGTCTGATGAGCGGGCGTTCGTCCCCGGCGCGGTAGGGTGGGCTCGGGGTCCCTAAACTCGTGGGCATGTCCCACCGCAGCGACAACGCACTGGCCGCCCAGGTCCTGATCGTGGAGGACGAGAGCGAGCACGCCGAGGTCATGGCCGAGGCGCTGCGCAAGCCCGGGCACGTGTGCACGCTGGTGGGCGGCGTGGAGAAGGCGCTGGACGAGCTTCGTCACGGGACGTTCGACGTGATCGTGACGGACCTGCGGATGCCCACGTCGGGGTCGGTGTCGACGCCCGCGGGGAGTGTGGCGGGGGACGGGGGGGACGCGGGGCTGCGTGTGCTGGAGTGCGCTCGTCGCCTGCAGCCCAACGCCGAGACGATCATGGTGACGGCGCACGGGGATGTTCCCACGGCCCGGGCGGCGTTCAAGCTCGGGGTGTTCGACTTCATCGAGAAGCCGCTGGACCTGGAGGTGTTCCGGAGCCTGGTGAACCGGGCGGCGGAGACGGTGCTTCTGCGTCACGAGAGCGCGGGGCTGACGGAGTTGGTGCAGCACGACGGGTTCGAGGGGATCGTCGCGGGGTCTGAGCCCATGCGGAAGATCCTCCGCGTGGTCAAGACGGTGGCGCCCTCGAACCTCTCGATCCTGATCACGGGGGAGAGCGGGACGGGCAAGGAGCTGATCGCGCAGGCGGCGCACAAGAACTCCAGGCGTGCCTCGGGCAAGTACGTGGCGTTCAACTGCGCGGGGCAGAGCGAGAGCCTCTTGGAGGACCAGCTCTTCGGGCACGTGCGCGGGGCGTTCACGGGCGCGGAGAAGGAGCGTCCGGGCGTGTTCGAGTACGCCGACGGGGGGACGCTGTTCCTGGACGAGATTGGCGACATGCCTCTCTCGATGCAGGCGAAGCTGCTGCGGGTGCTCGAGAGCGGGGAGGTGGTGCGGCTGGGGAGCAACGAGGCCCGCCACGTGGACGTGCGGTTCGTCTCGGCGACGAACAAGGACCTCAAGGCGATGGTGGGCGAGGGGCGATTCCGGGAGGACCTGTTCTACCGGATCAACGGGGCGCACGTGCACCTGCCGGCGCTGCGCGAACGCCGCGAGGACATCCCGCGGATCATGCAGCACGCGGCGGCGCGGTTCAGCGAGGAGCTCAGCCCCGGGGCGCACGCGCCGGAGATCTCCGACGCGGCGAAGATGCGCCTCACGAGCTACGCCTGGCCCGGGAACGTGCGCCAGCTGCTCAACGTCGTGCGCAACATGGTGGTCATGGCCTCGGGGGAATCCCGCCCGGCGGGCCAGGGTGTCGTGCTCGACGTGCGGCACATCCCCGACGACATCCACGCCGGGGAGGAGATCGGGGACGACGCCACCCCCACCGCCTCGCTCGCGGGGACGAGCCTGGAGCAGATCGAGAAGCGGGCGATCCGCGAGACGCTGCGGCTGACCAACGGGAACCGCGAGCACGCGGCCAAGCTGCTGGGGATTGGGGAGCGGACGCTGTACCGCAAGCTCAAGGAATACGGGCTGAGGTAGGGCCCGGGGGTTCGGGGCGGAGCGGGCGGCGGCGGCTTCGGGGTCCGGTCGATCCGATTTAAGAAGCGCAATCCCTTGAAGCGGCTCGCCTTTCCGCCATTTTGTGGATGATGGACGGCTCGGAGGTCAACCCCCCTGTTCGAGCAGCCGATCTAACTCAGAGCCCAACGGGAAGGCGAGCACCGAGCCTCCGGGGGCGTGCGCGGTCGGTCTGTCGGTCGGGTTGCTCTTGAAACCAGCTCCGGGGTGATGCGTGTCGTCCAAGTACTTTGATCAGGTTCTGGCCTGTCCGAGCCTCCCGACGCTGCCCACCATCGCGGTGCAGCTGTTGGAGCTGACGCGCAAGCCCGACGTCAAGATGAGCGACATCAGCAAGCTGGTCAAGAGCGATCTGGGGCTCTCGGCGAAGGTGCTGAAGACGATCAACTCGAGCTTCTTCTCGCTGAAGCAGCCGTGCCTGACGATCGACCGGGCGATGGCGTACCTGGGGCTCAACACGATCAAGAGCCTGGTGCTGGGGTTCTCGATCGTGGACTGCACGCGCGGGGTGAACGAGGGCGGGGGGCTGGACCTCAACGAGTACTGGCGGTACTCGATCTACGCCGCCGCCGCTGCGAGGAATGTTGCGGAGACGACGGGCGCGGCGGACCCGGACGAGGCGTTCACGGCGGCGATGTTCCAGGACATGGGGCTGCTGGCGTCGTTTGTGGCGCTGGGGCAGGTGTACGCGGACGTGCTGGTGACGGCGCCCGAGCACGACATGCTTCCGTACCAGGAGACCAAGCAGCTGGGGTTCACGCACGCGGCCGTGGGGGCCGAGCTGGCGCGCAAGTGGCGGCTGCAGGACGCGGTGGTCGAGAGCATCACGTGGCACCACGACCCCGAGGGGGCGGGCCCGAAGTACAAGCAGCTCGTGCGGTGCGTCGCGCTGGGACGTTCCATCGCGCAGTGCGTGGTGGCGAAGGACCCGGCGCCGCACGTGGGGGCGATCTTCCGCTGCGCCCAGGACTGGTTCGGGAAGACGAGGGAGGACGTGGGCGTGCTCATGGAGCGCGTGACCGACGTGGCGGGCGAGCTGGGGCGGATGTTCGAGAAGGACGTGAGCCCCGCGCCGGACATCGGGAACCTCTTGGCGTCGGCGAACGAGGCGCTGGCGGAGGCGCAGCTGGCGACGCAGGTCGAGGCCGAGCAGCTCCGCGAGCAGAAGCAAGAGCTGGTGCAGAGGACGATCACCGACGCGCTCACGGGGGCGTACAACCGGAATCACTTCAACGCGCAGCTCGCGGCGCTCTTCGAGGAGTGCCGATCGGCGGGGCGCCCGATGGGCGTGCTGTTCTCCGATGCCGACAAGTTCAAGTCGGTGAACGACACGTACGGGCACCCGGCGGGGGACGCGGTCCTCATCGAGCTGGCCCGGCGCGTGCGCGACACGGTGGGCGAGGCGGGCGTGGTGTGCCGCTACGGCGGGGAAGAGTTCGCGGTGCTGCTCCCGGGGCTGGGCATCAAGAGCGCCGCGGAGGTGGGCGAGCGCGTTCGCGTCGCGGTCGAGGCCTCGGCGTTTGATCTCAGCAAGGTCCCCGGCGCTCCGGCGACGCACAAGGTCACGGTGAGCGTGGGTGTCTCGGCCACGGACCGCACGAGCACGCCCCCCAAGGACGGCGGGGAGGTCGTGCACGAGGCCGACCAGGCGGTGTACGTCGCGAAGAAAGAAGGACGCAACCGGGTCCGCGTGTACGACCCGGATCACAAGGTTGTCGAGGCGGCGCCGGCGGCGAGCTCGCCTCCAAGCGCGCCCGCGGTTGCGGTTGCAGCTCCGGTTGTGGCTCCTGTTGTGGCGCCGGTCGTGGCGCCGGTCGCGACGGCCCCGACGCCCGCGGAGGCGGCGGGCGGGCGTGCGGGGGCCATTGCGCCGGACCGGTTCGTGGTGCTGCTGGTCGAGCACGATCCACTGGCGGCGGCGCTGCTCAGCGCCACGCTCCGCAAGCAGGAGCAGGCGGTGGTCGTGTGGGTGCGCAGCCTCGGCGAGTGCGTGATGCGCCTGGATCAGGCGGTGACGACCGGGCCGCTCCCCAGCGTGATCCTGACCGATCTCGGGCTGCCGGATGGATCAGGCATCGAGGTCATCCGTGCCGCCCGGGCGCGGCGGGAGTTCGCTCGCGTGCATGTCGTCGCGATGAGCGCGACCGATTCGGGCGAGGAGCGCCAGGCCGCGCTGGCCGCGGGCGCCACGGGGTTTTTCACAAAGCGCGAGATGGTCCAGCAGCTCTCGGCGTGGGTGAAGCGGCTCGCGGAGGGTTCCCGGGCGGCGGCGTAGCGAGAAGCGCTCCGGGGTGTGTTCCGCAGTGTACCGTCCTCTTGCGTGAGCACGCCCAAAGTCAAACGGCCCTTGGGGATGGAGACGACACGGCTTGCGCCCTCGCCGACGGGGGCGCTGCACCTGGGCAACGCCCGGACGTTTCTCGTGAACTGGGCGCTAGCCCGGCGGCACGGCTGGCGTGTCGTGCTGCGCGTGGAGGACCTCGACGGCCCGCGCGTGAAGCCCGGCGTGGTCGAGCAGACCATCGATACGCTCCGCTGGCTCGGGCTCGACTGGGACGAGGGGCCGATTGTGCAGAGTCACGACACCGCGGCGTATCTCGGCGCGATGCACGCGCTCGCGCGGCGGGGCTTGGTGTACCCCTCGGCGCTCTCCCGGGGCGAGGTCGATTCCGGGGCTTCGGCGCCGCAGGAAGGCTCGGGCGAGGTCGTGTACCCCGCGTCGCTGCGCCCCCGGGCGATGCCGGGCGAGTTTGTGCCCTCGGGAGCGGCCTGGCGACTGGTGGTTGACGACGAGGTCGTGCGGTTCGTGGACACGTTCGCGGGCGAGCAGGCGCTGCGTCCGGCGCGGAGCATCGGCGACTTCATCGTCTGGACCAAGCGCGACACCCCCGCGTACCAGCTCGCGGTCGTCGTGGACGACCACCGCCAGGGCGTGACACAGGTGGTTCGCGGCGACGATCTGCTGGATTCCGCGGCGCGCCAGCTGCTGCTGTACCGCGCGCTGGGGCTCTCCCCCGAGCCGACGTACACGCACCTGCCGCTGGTGCGCGGCGAGGACGGGCGGCGGCTGGCCAAGCGTCACGGCGACACACGCCTCGACGCGTACCGGGCCCGGGGCGTGACGCCCGGGCGGATCATCGCTCTGGCGGGGCGGTGGTGCGGGATCGACGCGGGGCGCGAGCTTTCGCTGCGTGAGTTCTGCGATGCCCTCCGGCTTGATAGGATTCCCCGGAACGCGATCACGTTCACCGCGGAGGACGATGCATGGCTGCTCGCTGGAGATTCGTGTTGATTCCGAGCCTGGCGCTGATCGGCTGCGACGGCCCGTCGGCCACGCCCAAGGACGCCAAGCCCGCCGACACCGCGCCGGCGACGCCCACGCCGGCGGTACCTAAGCCCGCGGACCGCACGCCCGCCGACAAGCCGATCGAGAAGGCCAAGCCCGAGGAGAGCATCCCCAAGGACCTCAAGGTGAAGCTCTCCGGCAAGCCCTACGTGCTGGAGCTGGCGCTGACGGACGAGGTTCGCTTCCGCGGGCTTTCGGATCGGAGCGACATCGCGTCGGGCACGGGGATGCTCTTTGTTTTCCCCGATTCCAAGGTCACGGTGCAGCGGTTTGTCATGCGCGACTGCCCCAACCCCATCGACATCATCTATCTCGACCGGGCGCAGCGCGTGACGGCGATGTACACGATGTCCCCCGAGCCGCCTCGGAGCGAGGCGGAGAAGGTGAACACGGTGTTCCCGGGCGGGCCCGAGTGGCAGAAGACCAACGAGGCGTACGAGCGCCGGCTCAAGCCTTATCCGAGCCGGTACCCCTCGCAGTACGTGATCGAGCTCAAGGGGGGGTCGCTCAAGGACCTGACGCTCAAGGAGGGTGATAAGGTCGAGCTTCCGGCGGATGATCTGAAGAAGTGGGCCAAGTAGACCGATCTCCCCCATGCTCGGGCGCTCGCGGAGCGTTTTTCGAGCGTGGGAGCGGGCATGGCCGAGCACGTGATCACCTTCGCGACGCCCGGTAACCTGGAGAGCGCCTGGGCGCGGTGGGCCGAGCCGATCCGTGCGCGCTGGCCCAGCGACACCAAGCCGCGCATCGACTGGATGCCGCTGGATTCGTTCCTGGACGTGCTGGAGGGTCAGGGGGATCGCGGGGAGAACCCGCTGCCGACGTGCGCGTTGGTGGTGATCGGCCCGCAGGACAAGCCGTACCTGATCGACCGGCTCATGGAGGGGCTGCTCACGCGGAACATCCCCGCGGTGTGCCTCATGCACGACCCGACGGACTGGAAGAAGTTCCAGCGGCACGGGGTGCTGTTCGAGAAGCAGGACTCCAACCCGACGATGCTCGCGGGGGAGCTGTTCGCCCTGGCCGAGAGGCAGGGCGCGCTCGACGTGATGTCGCGTGAGCTGTACGTGTCGCAGCGCTGCCAGAGCGGGCTGCGCGCGGAGATGGACCGCGTGCACGACGAGCTGAACATGGCGGCGGCGGTGCAGCGCGAGTTTCTGCCCTCGAACCTGCCCGAGATCCCCGGGCTGGACCTGGGCGTGGTGTTCAGGCCGGTCAACTATGTGAGCGGGGACATCTACAACATCGAGATGCTCGACCATCGGCGTCTGGGGTTCTTCATCGCGGACGCGGTGGGCCACGGCGTGCCGGCGGCGCTGCTCACGATGGTGCTCTGCCACAACCTTGTGACGACGGAGATTGTTCCGGGCGAGCAGGCCCCGCGGGTGATCGAGCCGGCGGAGGTGCTGGCGCGCCTCAACCGCAAGCTCTGCGACGCGCGGCACGCCGCGGGACGCTTCGCGACGGCGGTGTACGGCGTGCTGGACATTGTCTCACGGCGGGTGACCATCGCGGGGGCGGGGCACCCCCCGACGCTGATCATCGGCTCGTCGGGGACGCGCCAGAGCGAGAGCGAGGGCCCGCTGCTGGGGGTCTTTGCCGACGCCGAGTTCTCGCAGGTGGACACGGTGCTCGAGGCGGACGACGTGGTCCTGGCGTACACGGACGGGCTGGAGTGCGCGTTCCCGGATTCCAACGCGGACCCGGAGCAACTTCGGCGCGCGAGCAAGAAGTACGTGGAGCACCTGGTGCGGCTGGCCTCGACGAACGCGGACCAGACGGTGGACCGCATCGTGGGCCAGCTCACGACGCTCCTGGACGAGCAGGCGGGGTCGCTCCATCAGGCCGACGACGTGACGGCGCTGGTGATGCGTCCCACGGCCCAGGCCCAGGTCCTGGCGCGCCCGATGGCGGCGTAGAGATTCCTGATTATCCTGCGCGAAGGTGTCGGCGGGTCGGTTGCACCGAGGGGTCCGCTGTCCGGCGCGGATGGTGGCGAGACGGGCGGGCGGCTTTACCGGTTCCGCACGTCGGTCTCGATGAGGCCGTCCTTCAGACGCACGACGCGCTCGCAGCGGGCGGCGATGGAGTTGTCGTGGGTGACCATGATGATGGTCATGCCCTGCGCGTGGAGTTCCTCGAAGAGCGTGAGGATGGCCTGGCCCGTGACCGAGTCGAGGTTCCCGGTGGGCTCGTCGGCCATGAGAATCACGGGGTCGCCCACGAGCGAGCGGGCGATCGCGACGCGCTGCTGCTGCCCGCCCGAGAGCTCGCGCGGGCGGTGCTCGAGTCGATCGCCCAGCCCGACGCGGTCCAGCACCGACGCCGCGCGGGAGAGGCGGGCGGCCTTGGGCACGGCCTGATAGAAGAGCGGCGAGGCGACGTTCTCGAGAACGGTGAGCTGGGGGATCAGGTTGAACGCCTGGAAGACGAACCCGATGGTGCGTCCGCGGAATGTCGAGAGCTCCTCATCGTCCATCTCGCGGACGTTGCGGCCGGAGAGGAAGAACTCGCCGTCGGTGGGCCGATCGAGACAGCCCAGGACGTTCATCAGGGTGGACTTTCCCGAGCCCGAGGCTCCCATGATGGCGACGTACTCGCCCTTGCGGATGGTGAGGTCGATCCCGCGGAGCGCCTCGACCATGATGCTCCCGTCGGGCTTTCGATAGACCTTGCGCACGCCGCGCAGCTCGACCACGCCCCCGCCGGGGGTCGTGGAAGTCGTGAGGGTCGGGGCCGGCTGGAGCATGGTCATGGGAGTCTGGATGCGCTCGCGGGCGGGATACGTCGCTCGCGGGCTGTTCCGGCGGCACGTCCTGGCCCGGAGGGCGTCCCTCAGCCCTTCTTGTCGGCATCCTCAAGCTGCAGCCCGGCCAGGGCCGTGAGGGGATCGGGCGCGAACCGGAAGACCTTGTCCAGCCCCGTCACCATCAGGACCGACCAGACCTCGTCGCAGACCGAGCAGATGCGGAGCTGACGCTTGGCGGCTTCGAGGTGCTTGCGGAGCTTGAGGAGCTGCGCGAGGTTCGAGCTGTTGACGTACGACACCCCGGCAAAGTTGAGGACGACGTGGGGCGTCTTCTCCTGGCCGCCCTCGCAGCGCTGAAGGATGTTCGTGAGCTCCTCCGAAAGCGCGGGCTCGTCGCTGAGCTCGGCGATCGTGATGTTGTCCGACCACTCCGTGGGCATGGTGTGAGTATACAGAAGCGGCGTGCCGCGGGTTCGCCTCGGGCTCGATTCGCCGCAAGAACGCACCAAAGTTGCGCCCGCGTGACGAGTTTCTGCACAGAAACGGGATCACCAGTCGAGCGGCGACCGCCAGATCTCGCACAGCTCCGCGACATCCTCGTCGACCGCGGCCCGCTTCCAGACCAGTCGTCCCGAGTCCGTCAGGGTTCCGATCGGCGTGAGCTCCACGCCGGCGTGGGAGCGGACGTGGGCACGGGCGGCGCTCAAGTCGCTCGGGGCGATCTCGAGGATGTAACGCGCCGGCCCTTCGTGGAACGCCGCGGCGTGCGACGCGGGCATGTCGAGGGCCGCGCCCAGGGGCGGCGCGTCGGGCGAAACGGTCGCGAGGAGCATCTCGGTGACGGCGACGAGCACCCCGCCGTCGGACACGTCGTGGGCGGCGCGGGCCAATCTCTCGCGGATGAGTTTCGCGACGGCGCGGGCGGCGCGGGCGCCGAGCGCCGGGTCCACGGGCGCGAAGCGTGCCTTGGCGTCGCCGAAGAGCCGTTCGTAGCGAGAGCCCGCGAGCGAGCCCTCTTCCGGATTCGCGCCCACGAGGACGAGCAGGTTTCCGCTTTTCTTTGCGTCCATCGTCACGCATCGGGAGAGCTCGGCGACGACGCCCAGCCCGGTGATGAGGAGCGTGTAGGGGATCTCGATGAGGCTCGCCTCGCCCGTCACCGGATCGGTGTAGCGGAGCTGGTTGTTGAGGGAGTCCTTGCCGCTCACGAAGGGCGTGCGGTAGGCCTTGGCGCCGTCGTAGCACCCGGCGCAGGCGCGGACGAGGGCGCCGAGGTTGTCGTGTCGTTCGCAGCTGGGCCACGAGAAGTTGTCGAGGATCGCGATCCGGGACGGGTCGGCGCCGACGCAGACGAGGTTGCGCACGCACTCGTCGATGGCGGCGAGGGCCATGTCGTACGGGTCGGCGCCGTCGTGGGCCCGCGCGCCGTCGCCCAGCGAGGTCTGGAGCCCGCACGCGATGGCCACGCCGCGCCCGCTCCCGGGCACGGGGTCGAGCACCGCCGCGTCCCCGGGGCCAAACCCTCCCGGGCCCGCGAGGGGCTGCACAACCGTGTTTCCTTGCACCTCGTGGTCGT
>CAZTJZ010000054.1:20422-20733 GCA_964614075.1 uncultured Phycisphaeraceae bacterium | reverse complement strand
TGGGGTTCATGGGGTTCTTCGTGAAGGCGTCGGCGTCGGCGCTCCAGGCCTTCCCGCTGGTCAACGCGTTCCTGGCGCAGGATGAGTCGGGCGAGGTGGTGATCGAGAAGCACGAGTACTGCGACATCGCCGTGGCGGTGAGCACGCCCAAGGGGCTGGTGGTCCCCGTGCTCCGCAACACCGAGCGGATGGGCTTTGCGCAGGTCGAGAGCGGGATCAAGGATCTGGCGACGCGGGCCCGCGAGGGCAAGCTCGGGCTCGACGAGATGCAGGGCGGGACGTTCACGATCACCAACGGCGGGATCTTCGGG
>CAZTJZ010000054.1:0-20412 GCA_964614075.1 uncultured Phycisphaeraceae bacterium | reverse complement strand
GCACGCGATCACGAGCCGCCCGATCGAGTATCCGGTCGGTTCGGGGCCGATCGCGCTTCGCCCGATGCTGAACCTGGCGCTGTCGTTCGACCACCGGCTCATCGACGGGGCCGAGGCCGTCCAGTTCCTCGTGCGGATCAAGCAGGCGATCGAGGATCCGCAGCGGCTGCTGTTGGGGATGTAGCCCGCAAAATACGCCGCCCGGCGAAGAGGAGCGTTGCGCCGTGGACCGCGACGGCGAGAGTGCTCAGCGCGAGGGCGAGGTACATGGTGCTCCCGATCGACGCGGCATCGGGGAGGATGCCCTGTGGGGTGCGTTGTTGCATCCGCTGGATCACGTCGTCGAGCGTGAAGAACACGCGGATCGCGACGGCGATGCCGGCGAGCACAAGCCCCGGCGCGACGATTGCGTCGAAGCGGGCGGCCAGGCGGGCGGCGCGATCACGGGCCAGGACCGCGAGGTTGTTGAGCACCACCAGGACGGAGACGAAGGTCGCCACGAACACGCACTGGTTCAGCACCGCTCCCGCCACGAGCACGAGGGGTGGCAGGGCGCCTTTGGGCATCAGCGTCGAGCCGATCGCGAGCACGCAGGTGGCGACGGCGCAGCATCGGAGCACGAGGCGGGCGGGGGAGAGTCGGCCATCCCGCACGGGCTCGGCGAGGCGCCACAGCAGCCCGCAGTACGCCAGAGACCCGATCAACTGCGCAATCTCCAGCAGACGGAACGGCCAAACGTTCAATGTCGTGGGCTGCAGTTCGGTGGACTTGAGCCACGTGAAGACCACGGCGATCGCGACAACAAAGGCGACAAAGGTCAGGACGAGGAGAACCCCAAGCCCGAGGGCATCCCACCCCCGGCTCGCGAGGCGCCGCGCAAGATCGGGCGAGAGATCGGCCTCTGGGGCGCCGCCCTGCAGCGAAGCGTGCGGGACGTGGTCCATGCGCCCAGCGTACCCGCCGTCGTACTTCGACGCAAGCGATTGCACCACTCGGGCGTGGGCTCAGGTCGGGCGTGGGCTCAACGTGAGCCGCGTTTCACACCGGGCTGATCGTCCGTGGGCTTCTTGGGCTCGTCGTCTCGGTCCGGGCGTTTGGAGGCCTTGCTGGCGGTAAACATCATGGCCTGGACGGCCTCGCCCGGGATGGCGGGGGAGATGTTCCAGCCCCAGAACGCCGGGGCGCCGTAGGTGACGACGTCGGTGGGGGGATGGAAGTGGAGGGAGAAGGGGATGACCTCGCTCAGCTCGTCGTGGGTGCCGAAGTACTTCCACGCGCGGTCCAGGGGCATGGGGCGGCTGGTCAGCTTGCGGAGGCGGGTGATGTCGATGGCGACCCAGTTGATGGTGTTGGCCTTCTCGTCGTAGAGGCAGAACTCGACCCAGCTGCGGAGCTTGTTCTCCTTCTTTCCGCCCAGGAGGAACTTCTCTCCGCCGCTGGAAACATCGAACCCGACGACGAGACGGGTGGGGATTCCGGCGCGGCGCATGAGGGCGGCGAGGAGGACGGCCGAGTCGTGGTTGCTGCCGCGTTTGTCCTCAAGGGTCTTGGCCGGGCCTTGGAGGGCGAGCCCCGCGAGCTCGCCCGTCTTCCCATGAAACGTGAGCCCGTCCCCCGAGAACTGGATCTCCTCCCAGACGGCGGAGGTGAGGATCTTCGCGAGACGGACGATGGGCTCTTTCTTGGGGTCGGTGATGCCGCGGGCGCTGAGGATGCTGTCGAGCTTGTCCTGGAGGATCTTGGGGTCGTAGGGGTCGGGCGTGCCGACGGGGAGCTTGCCGGCGAGGGGCGGGCCGTTGTCCACGTAGCCCTGGCTGCCGAAGGTGAGGGCGGCGTCGACGGGCCACTTGGCGGGCCAGGGGAGCTTCATGGCCTCGCTCTCGTGGAACTTGGTCTGCGAGGTGGCGACGGGGATTGTGACCTGGAGCGAGACCTCGCGCGTGGTCTCGTTGGCCTTCTGGGCCTTGTACTGCCAGGCGAGGAGCTTGGTGCCGGACTGGTAGAGGCTGTCGAGGATGCGTGGGGCCTCGACGACCTCGTGTCCGTCGAGCCGCAGGACGCCCGTGACGTTGTCGGCAACGGATTCGGACGAGGCGGTGACGGGGACGCTGGGCCAGACGACGGTGACGTCGGTGAAGGGGATCTCGACGATCTCGGGGACGCGGGCCTGCTTTCCGCCGCCCACGTCGACGGTCTTGGTGGCGTCGCTGCGGTTGGAGTTGATGCGGACGTAGGCGGTCATGAGCCAGTGCTTGGTATTCGTGCGCTCGACGAAGGGCCCCCAGGTGGGGGCTTCGGGCTTGGCCGGGGCGGCGGCGGTGTCGCTGCTCGGGCTGGTGGGGGGCGCGGGGCGCGGGTCCTTCTTGTCCGACTTGTCTTTGCCCTTGTTGTCTTTGCCCTTGTCGTCCTTGGGATCGGCGGGAGCGGGGTCCTTGGGCGGCGGCTTGGGCGTGGGTGTGGCGTCGGGGGCCTTGGGCGTGACCGGCGCGGGCGGGAGCTTGGGCGTGTCTTGCGCGCGCGCGAGCGGGGTCAGCAAAACCGCGGCGGTGGCGAGCGCGAGCCCGGCGCGGGAGAGCACGCGCATCGCGGGATGGGATCGGACGGGCCGAGCGGTGACGGGGCGGAAGGACATGGAAGGACTCCTGTCGGGCGTGGTCCGGGTGCCCGGTGTGGCGCGGAACCCGCGGCGGCGGTGCATCGCGCACAGTGGCCAAATAGTAGAACGCCCCAACCGCGCGGGGGTTCCGCACCGGGCCGGGCTTCCCTCGCGCGGGGTACACTGCATCATGCCCAAGAAAACCGCACAGGCACGGTCGAAACGCGGGTCCGCAACGCTTATCAAGCCCCGTGCCAATCCCCGCGCCAAGCCCGCGAAGCCGGGCGCCAAGTCCGGGATCAACCCCGGCGCCAACCCAGGCTCTGGTCGGTCGGGCCTGGGCGTTTCGGCTCCGAGCGCGCGCGAGGTCGAGAGCTCGGTGCCGGACTTCCCCGCGCCCTCGCCCCTGGGAACGCGGATCGAGAAGGACACGATGGGGGAGATGGTGGTGCCGGCGGACCGGCTGTACGGCGCGTCGACGCAGCGGGCGGTCCTGAACTTTCCCGTGTCGGGGCGGCGCGTGCCCGACCGCATCATCAAGGCCTACGCGACGCTCAAGGGCGCGTGCGCGATGGTGAACAACCGGCTGGAGCGGCTCGACGACGAGCGGACGCGGGCGATCCTCGAGGCGTGCGGGGAGGTTTCGTCGGGGCTCACGACCTTCGGCGGGCTGGGGCCGCACTTCCCGATCGATGTCTTCCAGACCGGGAGCGGGACGTCGACGAACATGAACGTGAACGAGGTGATCGCGAACATCGTGTGCGTGCGTCGCCACAAGCCCATCGGGCTCACGAAGGACCCGGCGTACATCCGCTCCGGGGGCGTCCACCCCAACGACCACGTGAACATGGGGCAGTCGAGCAACGACACCTTCCCGACCGCGATGCATCTCGCGGCGGCGGCGATGATCAAGGACGAGCTGCTGCCCGCGACCAAGGCGATGGGCGAGCAGCTCTCGCTGCACGCCAAGGCGTGGGACGAGATCGTGAAGATCGGGCGGACGCACTTGCAGGACGCGACGCCGATCCGTTTGGGCCAGGAGTTCTCGGGGTACGCCTCGCAGATGGCCCACGCCGAGGAACGCCTGCACCGCGCGCTGCACACCCTCGGGGAGCTGGCCATCGGGGGGACGGCGGTGGGCACGGGGATCAACTGCCACGAGGAGTTCGGCGGGATGGTGGCGGCGGAGCTGTCGCGGGTGACGGGCGTGCACTTCCGCGAGGCCTCGAACCACTTTGAGGCGCAGCACGCCAAGGACGCGTACGTCGAGGTCGCGGGGCATCTCAAGGCCATCGCGACGAGCCTCTCCAAGATCGCCAACGACATCCGTTGGATGGGGAGCGGGCCGCGCTGCGGGATCGGGGAGCTGGTGGTGCCCGCGGTGCAGCCGGGCTCGTCGATCATGCCCGGGAAGGTGAACCCGGTGATCTGCGAGTGCCTCATCATGGTGTGCTGCCAGGTGATCGGGAACGACGCGGCGATCACCTACGGGAACTTCGGGGGCGTGGGGTCGATCCTCGACCTCAACGTCGCGATGCCCATGATGGCGGCGAACATGCTCGACTCCATCCACCTGCTCGCGCGGGGCATGACGGTCTTCACCGAGAACCTCCTGCGCGACCTCAGGCCCGACCAGGACAAGTGCAAGAGCCTCATCGAGGGGTCGCTGGCGATGTGCACGAGCCTCGTGCCCGTGATCGGCTACGACGCGAGCGCGGCCCTGGCGAAGCAGGCCTTCAAAGAGGGCAAGACCGTGCGCCAGCTCGCGCACGAGAAGCTCGTGGGCACGCCCGACGCGCAGGGCCGAACGCTCACACGCCAGCAGCTCGATGAGTACCTGGACCCGTGGAGCATGACGCTCCCGGGGGGCGAGGGGAGCGCGGGGGGCTGAACGACCTGAGGGAGGCGCCGCGACTCGAGGGCGCCACAGCGACGTTGAGGGAGGCACCATGAGCGAATCTACACCGACCACGCCGCCGCCCAGCGCCCGGGAAAGGCCGTTCTGGCGCCGCGGGCTCCTGGGGCTGGCGATCACCACGACGCTGGGCGGGACGGCGCTCTGGATCTACGCCCTCGTCACCGCGCCCAAGGCGGGCACGGGTGTCGCGGGCGTGGCGGGGCTCACGGAGGGGGGCGGAGGGGCGGCCGTCGTGGACGAGCGGCTCATCGCCGCGGCGGGGCCCGCGGTGGCGCGGTTCGGCGGGTCGTTCATCGTCGGGTACTGCCTGGGGTTTGCGTTCCGCAAGTTCCTGAAGCTCACGGCGCTGCTCGTGGGCGTGGCGGTGGTCGGCGCGTACGCCCTGCACCGCTTCCAGATCGTCGACCTCTCGCCCGACCAGATCACCGATCACGTGCAGCGCGGCCTCGAGTGGGCCCGGGGCGAGGCCGGGCAGTTCAAGGCGTTCCTCCTGGGGTATGTCCCCAGCGGGTTCGCCGCGGCGGTGGGCGGTTTCTTTGGGTTCCGGAGGAGCTAGTCCGTCCCGGTGTCACGCCCGGCGTGCGTCGCGCGGCGTGATGGTCCCGCGCCCTCGTTCCTAGAGTTGCGGGAGCCCCCGTAGCTCAGTTGGATAGAGCAACGGATTTCTAATCCGTCGGTCGGCCGTTCGAATCGGCCCGGGGGCGTTGCGGGGTGGGCGTTAGTCCTCGTCGTCCTCGGGCGGCTTGCGTTCGTCGTCGCCCTCGCCGTCGCCATTGCCGTCCTGGGGTCGTCCTTCGCCGAAGATCGCCGTGCCCACGCGGACGATGTTCGCGCCCTCCTGAATGGCGATCTCGAAGTCGTTCGACATCCCCATCGAGAGGATGTTGAACCGGCGCTCGCTGAAGTGGAACGAGCCCATCTCCTCGAAGAGCTCTCGGCATCGCGCGAAGCACGCCCGGGTCTCGTCGGTTTGGGCGGCGGGGTTGGGGTTCGGGGCGGCCATGGTCATGAGCCCGCGGAGGCGGACGTTCATCATGGTCTCGATCTGCTCGGCGAGGGGGATCGCCGCGGGGACGGGGCAGCCCTGCTTGGTCGCCTCGCCCGAGCAGTTCACCTCGATGAGCACCTCGACGATCTCGTCACGCTTGAGCGCGATGGTCTGGAGCTCCTCGGCGAGGCGCAGCGAGTCGACCGAGTGGATCAGGCGCACCACCTCCACGCACTTCTTCGCCTTGTTGCGCTGGAGGTGGCCGATCATGTGCCATCGCACGCCCGAAGGCTGCGTGGGCGTGGGGATCAGGTCGACCTTGGGGGAGGCGTCGAAGAGCGGGTCGCCCTCGCCCCGACGGCTCCCGCGGCTGGTGGGCAGGACCTTCAGGCGGTTGAAGTATTCGTCCACCATCGCCGCACGCTGGATGAGCTGCTGGACCTTGTTCTCGCCGAAGTCGCGATGCCCCAGCTCCAGCAGCGCTCGGACCTGGTCGGGGTCGGCGGCCTTGGTGACGGCGACGAGGATGATGTCCTCCGCGCGCCGGCCGGATCTCGCGGCGGCGGCGGCGAGGCGCTCACGCACCAGCGCGTAGCGGGCGTCGAGAGAGTCTGGGAGCGAGACCGGGTGGGCGGGGGTCATCCATTCCTCCTGCCGAGAGACGCGTGGGCGCCGGGCGAAGCGTGGGGGCCTCCGGCCCCCTTGGGTCTAGAGTAGCCCAGCCCGGCGCGAGCCCGGGGCATACCGCCAAGACCAGAAGGAAACTCCATGAAGAACGAGCACCTCACGCCCCGCGCCGCGCCCCTGAGCGTGGGCGACATCGCGCCCGACTTTACGCTCCTGGACCAGGACCGCAAGGAATGGAAGCTGTCCGAGGCTCTGCGGGCGGGCGACGTGGTCCTGTGCTTTGTCCCCCTCGCCTTCACGGGGGTGTGCGGGACGGAGATGGGGTGCATCGCGAAGGACGCGCTGGTCTGGGGGAAGAAGGACGCGACGGTGGTGGGGATCTCGTGCGACAGCTTCGCCACGCTCAAGGCGTGGGCGGAGAAAGAGGGGTACACGCAGCGCCTGCTCGCGGACATGCACCGGAGCGTCTGCCGGGCCTACGGCCTGTACTGGAGCGACCTCAACGTCGCGCAGCGCGGGACGTACGTGATCGGGAAGTCGAGCGACGGGAATGGAAAGATCAAGTTCGTTCAGGCGCGCGAGCCCGGGAAGGCGATGGACTGGGCGAGCGTGCTGGCGATGGTCTAGCGCGAGGGCGACTTGGCGGCGCGGGCGCCGGACGCGCGCTGCCGGCGGGCCACGCTCTGGATCAGCGATTCGAGGTACGCGATGTCCTCGCGATCGTGCGCCGGGTCGAGATCGGCCATCGCCGACCAGCAACGCCGGACGACCTCCTGCTCGTGCTCCTGAAGGCGCAGGAGGCGCGCGGCGGGGATCACCGCGGATGCCCGTCGGGCGCTGACACGGGGGCGACGCATGAGCTTGGAATCGGCGATCGGGGGGAGCGGCTTGGGCTCCACCACGCGGCCCGCCGTGGGTGTAGCGGGTATCGGGTTCGTGGTGGTAGGCCGGCGAGTCTTGGTGGCGTTCTCGGACATAGCGTGCCCCGAATGCGATTCGAGTATAGGACCGTCACGGTTTCATCGGTAGTGCAGGAGAATCTCGTTGAGGCGTGCGCGGGCCTCGGCGAGCCCCGCATCCCGCAGAGATGGCTTGGACCAGCGGGCCGCGGAGACAATGTGCAAGCAGTAGACCCGGTCGTCCTTGGGCGATATCCAGCACACGGCGCGGAGGCGGGGAGAGCGTGACGGCCCAAAGTCGAAGCACACGAGCTGTTGGTTGAGCAGCGTGTGTGTGGTCGGGTGGGCGTCCGGGCCCAGCGCTCGCACCATCGCTTCGGCGGTCTTTGGAGAAGGGTTCTTCGAACGGGCCTCGCGCACGGCGTGCTTGAGGCTTTGCAGGATCCCCAACGCTTCGGCGGGAGAAGTCCGCAGCGCGACTCGAAGATCCTGGGCTCGAACGTAGAGATGCGGCCTGCAGACCATCCGGCGCTCCACGAGGAGCGGAGAGTCTACAGGTTCGAGGCGTGGTGTGCTTGAGGTCTAGCGGCAGCGTCCGCCGCCGCCGTGCCAGCCCCCGCCGCCGCGCCATCCACCGCCGTGGTTCCAGCCTCCGCCGCCGTGGTGGCCCCAGCCGTGCCCCCAGCCGACATCGCCGCACCATCCCCAGTGGCAGCCGGAGAGGAGCGCGAGCGTGCCGAGGGCGAGCGCGAGCTTGAGGATCGAAGAACGCTTCTTCATGAGCCACCTCCCGCAGGGCGGCCGGATCAGCGCAGGGTCGCGGCCGCAAGTTTGTCGTCACTAAGATAGCGAATCCTAACACGCGGCACAAGTGCTGTTTTTGGTTATTCGAGCGAGCGATCCGTACAGTGGGACATGGCGAACAACACCCAAAATACTCCGTTGGTGCTCGTGATTCGGGATGGCTGGGGCATGAATCCCAACCCCGAGCACGCCGCCTTTGACGCCGTCCGGCAGGCCAGGACGCCCGTCGCCCGCCGGCTGATGGCGGAGTACCCCTGGACGCTGATCAAGACCTGCGGCGAGGACGTGGGGCTGCCCGAGGGCACGATGGGCAACAGCGAGGTGGGGCACCAGAACATCGGGGCGGGGCGGGTGGTGCCGCAGGAGTCGCTGGTGATGACCCGGGCGTGCCGAGACGGGCTGCACGGCAACCCCGCGATCCGGGGGGCGATCGAGCGGAGCCAGAAGCTGGGGTGCTCGCTGCACCTGATGGGCATCAACTCCGACGCGGGGGTGCACGGGCAGCTCGAGCACCTCACCGCGATCCTGGCGGCGTGCAAGACGCTGGGTCTGGACGGCACGCGGGTTCATGTGCACCTGTTCACCGACGGTCGCGACACCGGGCCCTACACGGGGCTGGAGTTTGCGCGGGGTGTGGAGAGGGCGTGCCGGGAGCTGGGCGTGGGGCGCGTGGCGAGCGTGATGGGCCGGTACTACGCGATGGACCGTGACCACCGGTGGGAGCGGGTGAAGCGGGCGTACGACTGCCTGGTCGGCGCGGGGGATGTGGAGACGATGGCGGACGCCTCGTCGGCGATCCAGAAGTACTACGACGCGCCCAGCGCCGCGACGCTCAAAGGCGATGAGTTCGTGACGCCCACGGCGTTGGGGACGCGGGAGCAGGTCGCCGCGTCGCGCGTGAAGAGCGGGGACAGCGTGATCTTTTACAACTATCGCGGGGATCGCCCGCGGGAGATCTCGGCGGCGTTCCTCTTCCCCGACGACCAGTGGGCGAAGGTGAAGGCGAGCCCGGACTCGGGGAAGCACGGGTTTGATCGCGGACGCCGGCTGGAGCTGCACTATGTGACGATGACGGAGTACTGGGAGGCGCTCACCCCCTTCGTGCGCGTGGCGTTCCCTCGGGCGGCGCGGATGGTGAACATCGCCGGGGAGTACGCGTCGCGGATCGGGCTGCGGCAGTTCCGGTGCGCGGAGACGGAGAAGTACCCGCACGTGACCTTCTTCTTCAACGACTATCGCGAGGAGGCGTTCCCCGGCGAGACGCGGGAGATCGTGCAGAGCCCGAAGGTCGCGACGTACGACCTTCTGCCCGAGATGTCGGCCGAGGGCGTGTGCGCGGCGGTGCTGCGCCGTCTGGCGGCGGCGGACTGCGAGGAGCTGATCGTGGTCAACTTCGCCAACGGGGACATGGTGGGGCACACGGGCTCGCTCCCCGCGGCGATCAAAGCGTGCGAGACGGTGGACGCCTGCGTGGGGAGGATCGTCGAGGCGACGCTGTCGCGGGGCGGGTCGCTGATCGTCGGCGCGGACCACGGGAACTGTGAGCAGATGTGGGACCCCAAGACCAACGCCCCGCACACGGCGCACACGCTCTACGACGTGCCGCTGATCGTGGTGGGGGCGCGGTTCAAGGGCCGAACGCTGCGCGGGGACCAGGATCCGGCGGGGTGGTTCGATGAGGGTGTGAGATCCCGACGCGGGCGCCTGGCGGACATCCTGCCCACCGCGCTGGCGATGATGGGGCTCGAGAAGCCCGCGGAGATGGAGGGGCGGTCGCTGCTGGTGTGACGGCGCAGGGGGGAGGGCGGGGAGCGGCCTACTCGTCGGGGTCGGGCGAGGGGGTCTGCGGCGGGTTCAGGGCGGCGTCGAGGCGCTGCTCGAGGGTCGCGAGCCGGCGCTCCACGGACGTGAGCGCCCGATGCATCGCTTCCATCTGCGCGGCGAGCTGATCGACGCGGTGCTCGGCGAAAGCCTGAGACTCTTCGAGTCGGTCCAGGCGTTGAGGGGTCGGATCGCTCATCACGGTCTTTGGGTGTGTGGGGTTGGGTTCGCGGTGCTGCGGGTCTGGTGTTTGCGGGCTGTCCGTGGGTCGCCCGGGCGGTTGGCGGTCACTACGCTCCCCTCCATGAGCAGCCACGGAAGGATCGGCTCGGGGTGGGCGTTGACCGTCGCATTGTTCGCAGGGTTGGGCGCCGGCGAGGCCAGGGGCGGGCTGCTCGACGATCCGCCGGCGTCGGCCCGGCTGGACCTGTCCTCGGCGGAGGGCCCGACGCACGCGGAGTTTGCTTCGCAGGGGTCGCGCTGGTGGACGGTGCTCGCGGGCGTGTCGCACGATTTCTCGGATTCGTACGATTTTAACCTGGCGGCTCGGTACAGCTTCTTCGTGGTCGACGACCTCGAGTTCGGTGTGGAGCTGGGCGGGTGGTACTTTGATCAGGAGGGCGACAACGCCTTCGGGCTCAACGCGTCGATGATCTGGCGGTACCACTTCGTGCACCGCGAGCACTTCACGTTCTACGGCGATATCGGGATGGGGCTCTTGGTGGCGACGGACGAGGTGCCCGACGGGGGGACGTCGTTTGATTTCACGCCGCGGATCGGGCTCGGGACGACCTGGGAGCTGGGGTCGGGGCTGTGGCTGGACGTGGGGGCGCGCTGGGCGCACATCTCCAACGCGCGGATCCAGGGCGACGCGGACAACCCGGGGCGCGATTCGGTGATGGGGTACATCGGGCTGACGTTCCCGTTCTGAGCGCTTGCTTGAGTGTGGGCGGGCGAAGGGGCGCCTTCAGGGCATCGTCCGCATGAGCGCCAAGAGGGCGTCGAGGGCCCGGCGTGTGGGCTCGCGCTCGCCAGCATCGGGGGTGGCCAGTGTGATGGCGCGCCTGGCGCGCTCGAGGGCGTCGTGGCGGCGTTGCTCTCGCTTCTCGAGGGGCGAGGTGTCGAGGTCGCAGAGATTGTCGTACGCGTCGGCGAGCTTGATGAGGCGGGCTCGCCAGTCGGCGCGTGCCAGGCGCGCGTCGTACTCGCGTTCGCGCTCGGGCTCGGGGAGGGCCATGTTCTTGGTGAGGGCGCTCACGCAGTCGGCGACCTCGCGTCCGAACTTGTCGTGGAGATCTTCGTAATCGGTGGACGTGTCCTCGATGGTGTCGTGCAGGAGCGCGGCGCAGAGGACGACCTCGTCGGCGCAGCCGAAGACCTGCGAGGCGGCCAGCATCACCCGCACCGGGTGGGCGACGTAGGGCGTGCGGCCGTCCTTGCGGACCTGGTGGCGGTGCTGGCGGGCGGCGAAGGACGCGGCCTCCTGCCAGCTCGGGCGCGGTGTTGGAAGGGCGGGGTCGTGCATGGCGTGGGCGGAGCCGAGCGGGCCGGACCGTGGGTGTGGCCCAGAGCAACATAGGCCCGCAGGGGACGCCCAGGACGTGCGGTCGAGTTTGGATCGCCCTCTCAGGCCCGGATGGGGCGCTGGTCGAGGTCGTAGACGAGGCGGGCCTTGGAGGGGTTGGCGCCGTGCTCGTCGAAGACGAGCAGCTCGTTGTCGCGTCCGTGGTGGAGCCAGGCGTCGGGGATGAAGTACCGCGACTGGGGGGGGACGGGCTTGGCGTTGGCGTCGGCCACGAAGTAGCGGCAGACGTGGTGCCCGTTGACGTAGAGCTGGCCCTTGGTGAGCCCCGCGGCGTCGAGGAAGAGCGGGGCGTGGGAGGTGGTGACGCGGAAGGAGGTGCGCCACCACGCCGGGCCCGGCGCGCGCCCGCTCTTGGCGGGCTGGAACTGGCTGGCGGACGGGGGCTCCCACTTGGCGAAGGCGAAGTCGGCCTTGAGCGAGAGCGGGTTGGTGAGCTCGACGAAGGAGACGCTGTCCTCGACCTCCTCGAGGGTGATCTGGGCGGCCGAGTCGCCGAAGAGCGCGAGCTGGATCGTCGCGCCGCCGCGCCCGAGGGACTCGTTGTCGAAGAGGTAGGAGAGGGGCCCGGATCCGTCGACATACGCGGCGGGCTTGTCGTTGAGGAGGAGGATGGCGCGCCCGGGGAAGTTGTGGAAGCGGACGAGGATCGGGTTCTTCTTGCGGTGGGGGAAGGACCAGGTGACGCGCTCGGGGAGCGTGGTGTCGCCGTCGCGTGTCTCCCAGAGCGGGGCGCGGAAGGCGAGGACCTCGACGGGGGTGGAGCGAACGAGCTTGGGCTTGGCGGCCTTGAGCTCCTCGAACTCGTGGATGTGCCCGAAGAGCCCCTTGCCCTCGCCCATGTGCCCCCCGCCGGCGAAGCGGCCGAAGTTTTCGGCAAGGATCACAAGCTGCTGGGTCTGCTTCTTGAGGTTGAGCGTGGCGTGGTCCTTGGCGCCGGGGCCGAGCCCGACCAACCCGGTTTCCTCGCCGTCGAGGAAGAGGTGCAGGCGGTCGCCCGCGTGCGGGAGCATGATGTGGGCCTTGCGCGGCGCGGGGTTCTTGAGGGTGACGCGGTACCAGCCGTAGCCGTTGGGGCTTCCCAGGGCGGTGAGATCGGCCGGGCCGGCGATGGTGGCGTAGCGAGGGCTGGTGCCGCCCTGGTAGGCCTCACCCGTGGCGAGGGCCCAGGGGGCGAGCGCGACCTTCTCGGCAGGCTTGGCCTCGCTCTGGGGCGTGGCGGAGACTTTGGAGACTTTCCCGTCGGGGGTGATGCGGGTGAAGTGCTTCTCGCCCGCGATGGGGATGGGCTGGCCGTCCCACGTCAGCCCCGAGACGCCCGTGAAGACGGCGTTGTCGGCGACGAAGGCGCGGTCGATCTCGTCCTCGGAGACGATGACGACGATCAGCCCTTCGTGCGAGATGACCAGGGGCGTCTTGCCCGTGGGCACGGTGACATCGATGGGCGAGCCGTTGACCGAGAGCACGGCCCGGGACCCGGGGGGCCCGAAGCAGACGAACATGGGCCCGGAGCTGGCGAAGGCGTTGAGGTTGCAGTAGTCGAGGACGGCACGCCCGTTGATGTGCGTGTTGAAGAGGCACCACGCGACGTTCTGGCGTCCCAGCGTCACCGGGAGCGACGAGCCGTCGGGGAGGAGCAGGGAGAACCGGCGTCCCACCGCGGGGCGGGGGGCCTTGGGGTCGGTCTCGTGCGGGTCCTCGTCAAAGACGAAGGCGACGGAGCCCTGGGTGCCGACGGCGTGGACGACCGAGAGCCCGTGCCCGGGGGCGGGCTTGGATTTCTTGGGGGCCTGGGCCTCGCCGTGCATGTCCGAGGGGTCGATCGTGACCGGCTGGTACGCGGGGTCGAGGTTGGCAAACACGCGGGAGAAGCGCGAGGCGAAGGTGGCGATGCGTCGGATCGCGTAGTAGCTGGCGCGGGGCGAACCGGCCTGGGTGAGCATGGCGCCGTGGTCGGCGGCGGGGGCGACGAACGACGCGGGGCCGTCCCCGAGCCGCCCGGTGGAGAAGCCCGTGCTCGTCCCGCCCGCGAAGGGGCGGATGTTGAACTGCCCGCCGCCGGCGAGGATCTCGGCGAGGCGGCGCTGCACCGCCCACTCGTCCATGACGTTGGGCTCGGCCTGGCCCCAGACGCGGTCGGCGCCGGCGTTGAACGAGATCACCATGCGCGGCTGGTTGGGCTTGACCCCGGCGAGCTGGCGCATCGCCGCGAGCATCTCCTCCGTGCCCGTCCAGCCGTCGATCTCGCCCTCGACGCTCTGCCAGAGGTTGTTGGAGTTGATGACCGGGACGTTGAGCCCGGCCTCGCGCAGGTAGCGGTTGAGCTCGCCCAGGTAGTTGTCGGCGAGGTGGTGCTTCCCGCAGGTCCAGTTGGATTCCACCTGGACCATGACCAGGGGACCCCCGTCACCCGGGCTCGTGATCTGCATGCCCTTGAGCTGGTCGGCGACGGCGGAGATGAAGCGCGAGGCGGCCTCGAGGAACGGGCTGGAGGCGGTCCGGAGTTTGAGGGTCTGGTTCTCGAGGAGCCACGCCGGGAGCCCGCCCATGTCCCACCCCTCGCCCACGAAGGGTCCGACGCGAAGGATGCAGAAGAGCCCGGCCTTCTTGACCAGGTCGACGAAGTGGCGGAGGTCGTTGTCGCCCTTGAAATCGAACTTGCCGGGGCGCGGTTCGTGACGGTTCCAGAAGATCGGGGTCTCTATCGTGTTGAGACCGGCGTGCTTGGCGGCATGGATGCGGTCGCGCCAGGCGTCCCGCCCGATCCTTGCGTAGGGGATGCACCCCGAGACGAGCCAGATCCGCCGGCTGTCGAGCATGAAGGAGCGCCCGTCGTAGGTAATGGTGGGCATCGGACGAAGGGTTCCTGCGGAGGAAGGATCCAAGCCCGTGCCGCCCCTTCACCGGGACGCTCGGAGCTTGAAAATCAGGTCGAAACAATATGAAGCACCCCGGACACCTGCAACGCCCAACCCGAGCACGCGAGCGCAACATCTTGAAAAATAGCTACTTACAGGCAAAGAAAGATTCAGGCTTGTTGAGGAGTTGTTGGTGGCTTTTTCGGATCGGCGCGATTCCAGGGGTTTCCTTGGGTGTCCCGAGGAGCGCTCGCGCTGGGGTTCACGTCGCTGTCCTGGGGGCACTCGCGGGGGGGCTTTGGGGGTGCGCGGCACAGGACTCGGTGGACGCGCGGGTGCGCCGGCTCATGGGGGAGCGGACGGCCTGGCTCTCGGGAGAGAGCGGAGCCCCGACGCCCGAGTTCATCCGGACCCCACGCCCCGAGGCTTCGGCGAAGGCCCTGGAGCCCCAGACCCGCAACCCCGGCGCGGGGGACCTGGCGTATGAGCCCGCGGCGGAGTCCCGGGACGTGCGGACGCGGCTCCAGAGCTACGCGCAGACCCTTCAGGGGCGGCGACTGGAGCTGAGCACCGCGCTTCGGCTCTCGCAGGAGAGCGGGCGCGAGTTCCGGACCGCGCAGGAGGACTTCCTGCTCGCCACGATCCGGCTGCTGATTGAGCGTCACCGCTGGGGGCCCCGCCTGTTCAACGACACGAGCGTCACCATGTCGGGCGCGGGAAGTGACGGGGACTTTCAGCACGCGCTGGACGTGATCAACACGCTCCGCGCGACGCAGCGGCTTCCCTACGGCGGGAGCGTGGAGGCCCGGTGGGTGGTGAACGCCACCGAGCAGCTCCGCGAGCAGGCCACCGGGCGGTACACGCAGGCGTCGAGCCTGGTGCTCGGCGGCGAGGTCCCGCTGCTGCGCGGGGGCGGGGACGTGGCGCGGGAGGATCTGATCCAGGCGGAGCGGTCGCTGGTGTACAGCGCGAGGTCGTTCGAGACGTTCCGGAGGTCGCTGCTGGTGCAGATCTCGGGGGATTTTTTTCGGCTGGTGCAGCTCAAGGCGACGATCGCGAACGCGGAGCGGCAGATCGAGTCGCTGCGGCGGCTCGAGAAGTCGACCGAGGCGCGGGTGGCGGCGGGGCGTCTGGACGCGTTCCAGACGAGCATCGCGTCGAGCCGGGTCCTGGCGTCGGAGGCGAGCCTGGCGGGGCTGCGCGAGCAGTATGTGCTCGCGCTGGACCGGTTCAAGATCCGCCTGGGCCTGCCCGTGGACGAGGGCGTGGAGCTCGGGGAGATCGATCTGGACATTCCGGACCCGGCGATCGAGCTGGACGCGGCGACGGCGGTGGCGTTGGACCTGCGGCTGGATCTGCAGAACCGGCGTGATCAGCTCGACGATGCACGCCGACAGGTGGAGGTCGCGAGGAACAACACGCTGCCCGATCTGAATCTGGAGGGTTCGGTGACGCTGCCGAGCGATCCGGCCGAGCGTCAGGGATTGTCGCCGAGCGCGGGGGACCTGTCGTACTCGGCGGGGGCGACGTTCTCGCTCCCCTTGGATCGCGAGATCGAGCGGCTGGGCGTTCGCCAGTCGCTGGTGGATCTCGAGCGTCGGCGCCGGGAGTATGACGAGGCGCGGGACACGGTGGTGGTGCGGGTGCGCAGCGCGCTGCGGAACGTCGAGGTGGCGCGATTCCAGCTCTCGCTGGCGGAGAAGCAGGTGGAGATCAACCGGCGTCGTCTGGAGGGTCAGCAGCTCAAGGCCGACAGCCTGGACCCGCAGACGCTGGTGGACTCGCTGAACGAGCTGCTGGACGCGGAGAACAACCGGGACCGGTCGCGGACGGACCTGCGCAACGCGATCTTGGGGTATCTGCTGGAGAGCGATCAGCTCCGCGTCTCGCGGGAGGGGGCGTTTCAGCCGTTGCCGGGGATGAAGTAGCGGGCGACAGCACGAAGCCCTGGCGCACGAGAAGCGATCTACAGTTGGCGTGATGCCTCGGCGCGATCCACTCCCGATTCCCAGGCGCGTTCCGCTGCGCGTGCTCGGCGGCCTGCGCGATTCCCTGGGGCACGGGGCGAAGGAAAAGTGCGCGGTCTTCGGCGTGTGGGGACGGCGGGACGCGGCACGCCTGGCGTACCTGGGGCTCTATGCCCTGCAGCACCGCGGGCAGGAGTCCACGGGGATCTGCGTGGGCGACGGGACCGCGCTGCACGGGATGACCGGCATGGGGCTCGTGCCCGAGGTGTTTGATCCTGAGACGCTGGCCAAGCTCGAGTCGCTCCCCGACCGGACGATCCGCGGGGCGATCGGGCACAACCGGTACTCGACCGCGGGGGCGTCGGTGGCGTGCAACGCCCAGCCGATTCTGCTGAGCTACATCGGCGGCCAGGTGGCGATTGCGCACAACGGGAATCTCATCAACAACGACCTCCTGCGCCTGCGGTTCGAGGAGGCGGGGCACATCTTCCAGACCACCAGCGACACGGAGGCGATCGTGCATCTTCTGGCGGCGCCGTCGCAGCAGCGGGCGCCGGATCCTCTGGCCGCGACGATGCGTCGCCTGCAGGGGGCGTTCAGCCTGGTGTTCATGTTTCCGGATCGGATCGAGGCGGCCCGCGACCCTTGGGGGTTCCGCCCGCTGGTCCTGGGGCGGTTGAGCGACGGCTCGCCCGTGGTGTGCAGCGAGACGGTGGCGCTGGATGTTCTGGGGGCGACGCTGGAGCGCGAGGTCCTGCCCGGGGAGATCGTGACCTTGTCGGACGACGGGGTGCGGTCGAGGCGGTTCGCGGACGAGGCGGAGCGTCCGGCGTACTGCGTCTTCGAGCACGTGTACTTCGCGAACCCGGCGAGCGTGGTGTTCGGGCAGAACGTGCAGGTGACCCGGGAGCGTCTGGGCGAGGCGCTGGCGCGGGAGAGCCCGCCGCCGCCGCGGACGGATTACGTGGTGCCCATGCCCGACTCGGGGCGGACGGCGGCGCTGGGGTATGCGCGGGCGAGCGGGGTGGTGTACCGCGAGGCGATCGTACCCAACCGCTACGTCGGGCGCACGTTCATCAAGCCCACGCAGGACCAGCGGACCGCGGCGGTGCGGCTCAAGCTGAACATCATCTCGGAGCTGGTGCGGGGCAAGCGCCTGGTGATCGTCGATGACTCGATCGTGCGCGGGACGACCACGCGGGCGAAGATCGATCAGCTCCGGGCCGCGGGGGCGAGCGAGATCCACCTCCGGATCTCCTGCCCACCCATCCGCCATCCGTGCTACTTCGGCGTGGACTTCGCGGAGCAGAAGCAGCTCGTGGCGACGGGGCGGAGCGTGGAGGACATCCGGGCGTTCCTGGGCGTGGACTCGCTCGCGTACCTGAGCCTCGAGGGCGTGCTCTCGTGCATGGACCGCCCGGGCGAACGGTACTGCACCGCGTGCTACAGCGGGGACTATCGCCTGGACCCCGGGCATCCGACCACGGAGCTCTCTGCGGAGCCCGATCAGATGAAGATGTTCTTGTGAGCGCGTCGCGCCCAGCCCGATGGATCGCGTGGCCCGTGTGGTTTGTTTGCTTCGGGGCGTTCGCGGCCTTCTGGCTCGGCCTGATTACGACCATGATCCTGGCCTGGGCCGGGCCGTGGATGCTGGGCACGACGCCCTCGCTCAACACCGCCCCGGCGCGCACGCTCGTCGCGGGCGAGCGCCTCTACGCCTTCATGGACACGCGGTCCCTGCTCGTGCGGGACTGCTGGTTGGTCAGGCTCGACCCGAAGCGGCACACCGCCACGAACTATCCCGATGATCCCATCGCCTCGTTCCGCGACCTGCCCTCGTGGTCTCCCGAGCCCGGGTCGGAGGCCGCGTTCATCGCGCAGGCCGGGGGGTTCCCGTTCCGCGCCCTCAAGCGGGTGCAGCGCGACATCGCGCACGAGCACTCCATCAATCCCCAGGTTGAATGGGGGCTGGGAAAGAACTGCCGTCTGCCCACGGGCATGATCTGGCCGGGGTTTCTCGCGGACATGGTGTTCTGGGGGATTGCCTGGGCGGCGTTGTTCGCCGCACCGGGGCGGATCGTCCGGCGCCGGCGGTTGCGGCAGGGTCATTGTGCCGCGTGCGGGTACGACCTCGCGGGCGCTGGGGCGTTGTGCCCGGAGTGCGGGGCGTCGCGTTGAGGGCGGGCTGGCGAAGGCGCGTTGGGGGTCAGGGGATCTCGGGGTCGACGAGCGCCGCGAGCATCGCGAGGGATTCCTGCCAGCCGGCGTAGCAGTACTCGACGGGGATGAGGTCGGAGAGATTCTCCTGCACGATGGTGAGCTCCGTTCCGCAGAGGACCTTGCGGAAGGTGATGGTGACGCTCATCTCGTTGGGCATCGCGGGGTTCTCGAACTTGTCGGTGTAGCGGAGCTTGCCCTCGCGTCCGGTGGTCGGGGGCGTGAGCTCTGTGTACGTCCCGCCGAAGGAGTGGGTCTGCCCGGTGTTGAAGTTGGTGAAGGACATGCGGTAGGAGCCGCCGACGCGCGGGTCGATGGAGTGGACCTCGGCGACGAAGCCGTGCGGGGCGATCCACTTCACCAGGGCGCGGGGGTCGAGGAAGGCGCGGTAGGCACGCTCGGGCGAGGCTCGCAGCACGCGGTGCAGGCGGACGGTGTTTCCGGTGGGCATGGGTGGGCTCCGGCGGGGACGGTGCGGTCGTCGGCGCACGAACAGAGAGAGCATACCCGGGCGACGCGCGTCGTTCGGGGCGGGGTCGCGGGCACTACGATCCTTCATGCGGTCCGGTCGTGGTCCAGATTCGCTGAGCACGCTCCGCCTGCGTCCCACGGCGAGGGGGGATCTCCCCGTGCTCTTTGAGATGCAGTGCGACCCGGAGGCCAACCGCATGGCGGGGACCAAGCCTCGGACGAAGGAGGCGTTCTTCGAGGCGTGGGAGCGGATTTTTCTGGACGAGAAGGTTCGGCCTCGTGTGATCGAGTTAGGTGCGTCCGATGTGCCGGAGATCGTGGGCGGGATCGCGTGCTTCCAGGCTCCGCGGGAGGGTCGGGCGGCGGGCGACGGCGCTGGCGGAGAAACCCGGGACTGTGTGGGCTACTGGATTGCGCGAGCGCACTGGGGACGGGGGATCGCGTCCAAGGCGCTGGCGATGTTTCTCGTGGAAGAAACCCGGCGTCCGCTGCACGCGACGGCGGCCCGGGCGAACGCCGCGTCGAATCGGATCCTCGAAATGTGCGGGTTCCGCCTCGTGGGGTACCGGATCGGCGAGGAGACGGATCGGTTCTGCTCGTGCGAGATCGGGGAGTACGTGCTGGAGTGACGCGGGGCGAGCGGGCCTAGGGTACGGGCGACGGGGAACTCAACCACGGACTCCTGAACCATGCCCGACCAGCCCTTGCCGACGCCTTCCTCCCGCGAGGATGTTCTAAAACAGGCCCTCGGGGCGTTCAAGAAGCGGCACAAGCTCACCAAGCTCGATCAGGAGTCGAAGCTCGGGGCGTCGAAGCCGTTGACCGGCGGGCGCAAGGCCGAGGGATTGGGCATCGTGCCCCCGAACCAGTTCCCTCGCGACGTGTGGCAGGAGCTCGCCAAGCAGGGCAAGATCAAGGACATGGGCGGCGGGTTCTACTCCCTGCCGTAGCGCCCCGGTGCGGTGAGGCGTTGGTCGTGCCGATGTTCTCGGCCCCGGTCGCCGCGACCGAAAGCCCGAGGCTAGGGATCCCGGCACGCGAGGCGCCCCGCGATCGTTGGGGATGGGAGTTCGCAGGTGTGCTCGCGGGCTTGACTCTTCCGGCGCCCTGATACACTCATCCATGCCCGCCGCGCCGCCCCCGCCCGAACGACACGGTCAAGGTTCGCGCCCTCCTTCCCCACCAGACTCATCGCTGCCGTCCCGTCCTGAGCCTCGCCCCGAGCCCGCCGCCGAGCCCAAGTCAGAGCTCAAGTCCGGGCACTATCCAGAAAAGAAATCGGAACTCAGGCCCGTGCTGGGTTCCCTCGCCGAAGCTTCGGACGAGACGGAGTACTACAGCCCGATCCCCGACGGCTATCAGCGCGGGTTCCACCGGTACGTCATCGTGCTGGGGACGGTGATGTCGGGTCTTGGCAAGGGGATCTTTGCCTCGAGCATGGCCAAGATGCTCAAGGACAAGGGGCTGTGCGTCGCGCCGATCAAGATGGAGGGGTACCTCAACCTCGACTCGGGCACGCTCAACCCGTACCGCCACGGCGAGGTGTTCGTGCTCGACGACGGCACCGAGTGCGACATGGACCTGGGCACGTACGAGCGATTGCTCGACCAGGACCTCTCGCGTCAGAACTTCACGACGTCTGGGCAGGTGTTCGGCGAGATTAT
>CAZTJZ010000053.1:0-21467 GCA_964614075.1 uncultured Phycisphaeraceae bacterium | reverse complement strand
ATTCTCCGCGACCTGCTCCGCGAGCACTACGGGACCACCGCCGCCGAAGTGGCCCAGCGGCTCACCAAGGGCGGCGAGCAGCAGGCCGACGACCTGGTGGCCAACCTCGAGGCCATCGACGCCGACGAGCTGCACCGGATGGCCGAGCAGCCGACGCTCATCAACCTCGTCAATCTTATCATCCTCGAAGCCGTCCGCGGACGCGCCAGCGACGTCCACGTCGAGCCTTTCGAGAAGAAGCTGAGCGTCAAGTACCGGGTCGACGGCGTGCTCGTCGAGCAGTCGTCGCCGCCCAAGAAGCTCCAGCCGGCAATCACCAGCCGCATCAAGATCATGGCCGGGATGAACATCGCCGAGCGGTACGTGCCGCAGGACGGGCACATCACGCTGCGGTTCGAGGGTCGGAAGATCGACATCCGCGTCTCGACGGTCCCGACGCTGTACGGCGAGAGCGTGGTGATGCGCATCCTGGACAAGGACTCGATCACGCTGGACCTGGCGACCCTGGGGATGCGCGAGCCCGACCGCGACTCGATGCAGAAGCTGATCGACCTCCCGCACGGGATGGTGCTGGTGACGGGCCCGACGGGGAGCGGCAAGACGACGACGCTCTACGCCGCCCTCACCAAGCTCTACGACCCCGGGCTCAAGATCATCACGATCGAGGACCCGGTGGAGTACGAGCTCTCGGGGGTGAACCAGATCCCCGTGAACCCCAAGCGCGGGCTCACGTTCGCGAACGGGCTGCGGAGCATCCTCCGCCAGGACCCGGACGTGGTGATGGTGGGGGAGATCCGCGACGGGGAGACGGCGGAGATCGCGGTGCGGGCCGCCCTCACCGGGCACCTCATCTTCTCGACGCTGCACACGAACAACGCGATCTCGGCGGCGGGGCGTCTGCTGGACATGGGCATCGAGCCGTTCCTGCTGTCGAGCGTGCTGGAGGGCGTGCTGGCGCAGCGTCTGGGGCGTCGGATCTGCCGGCACTGCCGCGTGGCGATGGCGCTGAGCGAGGAGTCGCGCCGGCGGTTGCTGCCGGCGGAGCTGGCGTTGTTCGCGAACGCCTCGGGGTTCCGGGGCGCGGGGTGCGAGAAGTGCGACCAGGCCGGGACGCGCGGGCGGATCGGGTTCTACGAGATCATCCTGACCACGCCGGCGCTCCGCCAGGCGATCTCGCAGCGCGTGGGGGCGCACGAGATGATGAAGCTTTTGGGTGGGACGTTTGTGACGATGCGTCGCGACGGGATCCTGAAGGCGGCGTCGGGGGAGACGACGGTGGACGAGGTTTTGCGGGCGACGCAGGACGCCGACGATCCGGACCAGCTCGCGCGGAAGGGGGGGCTCTAGTTGCCCACCTTCACGTACCGACGCGTGGGCGCGACGGGCGCGATCGCGACGCTGGACGCCCCCGACCGGGCCAGCGCGATCCGGGAGCTGCTGCGCCGGGGCGAGACGCCCGTGTCGCTCGAGCAGTCGGCGTCGGGCGAGGCGGGGAGCGCCTACCCCGCCGCGGGCCCGACGCTGCGGGCCATCATGTCCAAGGCGGAGATGGCCTCGTTCATCCGCGAGCTGGCGACGGCGTTGCACGCGGGGCTCCCGCTCGTGCAGGCGCTGCGGACCATCGCCAAGCAGGGACGCTCGCCCAAGCAGAAGCTGATGATGCTCAGCCTCATCGAGAACGTGGAGGCGGGCAAGAGCCTCGCGGAGGCGGCGCAGGCGTGGGGGCGCCCGTTCGATGACCTGCTCGTGAACCTGCTGCACGCGGGCGAGGCGTCGGGCAAGCTCGCCGAGGTGATGACCCAGTCGGCGGACCTGCTGGACAAGAGCGTGAAGCTGCGTCGGAGCATCCTCGCGGCCACGCTGTACCCGATGATCTTGCTCACGCTGATCGTTGTGGCGATCGTGGTGATCGTGACGTTCATCGTGCCCAACGTGCTCAAGAACATCGGGGGCAACGTCGCGACGCTGCCCTGGCCCACGCGGGTGGTGCAGGGGCTTGCCGACCTGTTCTCGGGGTACTGGTTCGTGATCCTCCCCGCGCTGGCGCTGGGGGTCTTCGCGCTGGCCCGCCTGTACGCGCAGCCCGCGGCGCGGCTGTGGATCGACGACCGGCTGTTGTCGTTCCCGGTGCTGGGGCGGCTCTTGCGCGACGTCGCGGTCGCGCGGTTCACCCGCACGCTCTCGACGCTCTCGGGGGCGGGGCTCCCGATCCTGACCTCGCTCAAGATCACCAAGGGCACGCTGGGCAACCGCGCGATGGAGCGTGTGGTCGACGAGGTGTGCGAGCAGGTGACGGCGGGGAAGACCATCGCCGACCCGATGGAGCGCAGCGGGTATTTCCCGCCCATGCTCGTGCAGATCGTGAACCTGGGGGAGCGTTCGGGCAGGCTCGACGAGCTGCTGGGCCAGGCCGCGGGCGCGTTCGAGGAGAAGACCGAGCAGAGCGTGAAGCTGTTCACGACGGCGCTCCCGCCGATCCTGGTGGTGTTCGCGGCGTTGTGCGTGGGGTTCATCGTGCTGTCGATCATGCTCCCGATGCTGAGCGTGCAGGACGCGGTGGTGAAGTGAGAGAACGTGACGCGAGGTCCGTTGTGAAGTCAGGCGTGGTGAGGGTTGGTGTCGTGAGATCAGGCTCGGCGAGTATTCCGGAGGTCTTCATGCCCCGTCAACGTCAGCGGTCGGTTCGCGGGTTCACCATCATCGAGGCGCTGGTGATCATCGTGATCCTGGGAGTGATCGCGGCGGTGATCGCGCCGCGCTTCCTGGGACGCATCGGGCAGAGCAAGCAGGCGGTGGCGAAGGCGAACGCGTCGTCGCTGGCGCAGACGATGAGCGGGTACATCCTCGATTGCGGGACGCCCGAGTCGGGCTCGACGATCCTGATTCTGTACGAGCGTCCGCCCAACGTCCCGGACAACGGCACATGGAAGGGCCCGTACGTGGAGAACATCGACGCGCTCAAGGACCCCTGGGGTCGTGACTTCATCCTGATCATCCCCGGGCAGTTCAACGCGTCGTTCGACATCGTGAGCTACGGCGCCGACGGGCAGCCCGGGGGCGAGGACGAGAACGCCGACATCGTCAACGGGAAGAAATAAGCCTCATGCGACCGGGAGCCCCCAGGACCATCCGCGTCCGCGCCTTCTCGATGGTGGAGGTGCTGGTGGTGCTCGTGCTTCTGGCGGTTCTGGCGGGGCTGATCGTGCCCCGGTTCGGGTCCACCGCGTCGCGGCGCGGGCAGCTGGAGGTGGAGGAGTTCGCCCGCGTGCTCTCCGCCGCCGCGATTCGCGAGCAGCTCACGAGCCAGCGTCTGGCGATCTCCTTCGAGCCCTCGACCGCGACGGCGGCGCTCTTCCGCCTCGACACGTCGGAGACGGGGCGCGGGACAGAGTGGACCGAGGACGCCCTCGCGGGGCGGGCGACGCTGCACGACGTGGTCTTCCGGCGCGTGGAGTCGGACGGGCAGGAGCTGGATCCCGCGCGGTGGCGCGTCGAGTTCCGGCGGAGCGAGCCCAGGCCCTCGCTGCGGTTCGTGCTCGCGACGCCCGACGACAAGGCCTCGTGGGGCGTGGTGCTGTCGCCGGCGGCGTCGCGGGCGATGATCGTGGACCCGGCGCGCCTCGACGCCGAGAGCGACGTTGTGGACCTCGACAAGAAGAGCGGAGGGGGGACGCCTTGGTCGTGAGGCGGGCGACATCCCGGCGCGGCGTGCTGCTCATCGACGTGATCGTGGCGACGGTTCTGCTGGGCGTCGCGTTGACGGTGCTCATCGGGCTGACCGCGGGGGCCTCGCGGGCGCAGGCCTCGGGCGAGCGTCTGCAGATCGCGTCGATGCTGGCCGACGAGCAGCTGCAGCTGGTGCTGGCGCGGGGGCCGGACAACTACGCCGGGCGGTTTGATACCGAGGGCCCGTGCGACCCGCCCTTCGCCGACTACCGCTACGAGCTGGAGATCTCGGGGGGGAACTCCGGCACGCCGCACAATGTCCTCGCGACGATTCTCTGGCGAGAGGGCGCGCGGGAGCGCTCCATCAGCGTGGAGACCCTGATCGCGGCCCGCCTGGGCGACGAGCCCAACCCCGAACGCAAGCCCAAGAACCCCGTGGACCGCTACGCCCGATGACCCCACGCCCCCGTCCAACCCGACGTGCCGCGGCCCGAGGGGGCTTCACGCTCGCCGAGCTTCTCGTGGCGGCGATCGTCGGGTCGATGCTCGTGGCGGCGACGTCGTCGGGGCTGGCGATGCTGCTCTCGGCGCGGGAGCGGGCGGTGTCGCGGCAGGAGGCGTTCTCCCGGGCCGACCTCGCCGCGTCGCGCATCGCCCAGGACGCCGCGGGGCTCCAGCGCGACAGCGACCTGTACCACTGCCGGGTCACGATCACCGACAGCGGGGACGGCCCGGCGTCGGACACGCTGTTGTTCCGGGCGCGGTCGATGCGTCAGCTCCGGGGCAGCGACGAGTCCTCGGAGGGCGGGCAGTATGTCTACGAGTACCGCCTGGGTCAGCACTCGCTGATGAACCCGACGATGTGCTTGTGGCGGCGTGGGGACAGCGCCTTCCGCACCAACGCCGACATCGCCGGGCTCGCCGCGCGCGTCGTCGAGGGCGTCGAGACGCTCTCGGTCGAGGGTTACGACGGAGAGGCCTGGGTGGAGTCGTGGGACAGCGACACCGACGGGCTCCCGCACGCGATCCGGGTGACGGTCTCGGCGCGATCGACGAACGGGAAGGTGACGGCGACGAGCCGGCGCGTCGTCGCGATCGACCGCGTCCCCGTGCCGCCCCCCGAAGAAGAGCCCGAGACGAGCACGCCCGCGGCGCCCCAGACGCCCGCGGACGCCACGGGCCAGACCCCCGCCACAGGCCAGACCCCCGGCACGGGCGGCGGACGGACCGTGGAGATCCCCGCCCAGCCGCGCCCCACGCCCACGCCCAGCCCGGGTGGCGGCGGTGGTGGAAGTGGTGGGGGAGGTGCTCCGCGCCCCACGCCACCCCCCGGCGGCGGCGGCGCGCCGCGAGGAGGCGGAGGATGAGGCGCCACGCGCTCCGTCCCACGCTCGTCCGCCGCCGCGCCGTGGCGCTGCTCGTGGTGCTGTGGGCCATCGTGCTCGCGGCGATCATCGTGGCGGCGGTGCAGGCCTCGTCGTACGGGATGGCGATGAGCGGGCGCGAGTCGCTGGCGCGGACGCGTGCGTATTGGGCCGCCCGGGCCGGGGTCGAGGCGATGATCGCCAAGATCGAGGCGAACACGCTCGAGCCCAGCGCGTCCGACGCGTTCCGGATCTACGACGACTGCGTGTCCGTCGCCGAGGGGAGCTTCGAGGGGGCCTCGTACCGCGTGACGCACACGGGCCCGCGGGGCGAGGTTCTGGGCCCGGTGGACGAGGGCTCGCGCCTGAACCTCAACGCGCTCACGCCCGAGCAGTTCTTGAACGTCACGCCGATCATCGGGGAGGACGTGATCGCGGGCGTCCTGGACTGGGTCGATCCGGACGACGAGACGCTTCCCTTGGGGGCGGAGATCACGGCGTACCAGAGCCTCCCGCACCCCTACGAGCCCCGCAATGCGCCGATGCGCTCCGTCCAGGAGATGGAGATGATGCTGGGGGCCACGACCATCGAGGTCCGCGGGGAGGACTGGAACCAGAACAACATCTTGGACCCCAACGAGGACGACGGGGATGCCTCGTGGCCCCCCGACAACGCCGACGGGCGGCTGGACGCCGGGTGGTCCGGGCCCCTGACCGCCTCGACGGTGGAGGGCGGGCTGACGCCCTCGGGCCAGGAGCCCCTGGACCTCTCGGCGAGCGCGCAGGCGGACATCGAGAAGCGGACCGGGGCGGAGACGGACCAGGCCCGGGCGATCCTGGCCTATGTGCAGGGCAACCCGCAGGCGTCGATGCGGGATTTCATCCTGAACGACCTCAACCGCCTGGAGGATGCGGTCAATCCCGCGCTCACCAACCGCAATCGCTCGCGGACTCGGGCGTTGACCGACGAGCAGCTGGGCAAGCTGCTGGATGAGTGCGTGATCGGGGCGACCCGGGCGGTCTCGCGCCCGGGCAAGCTCAACGTGAACACCGCGACCGCCGAGACGCTGGAGATGCTGCCCGAGATGGACTCGGGGCTGGCGGACGCGATCCTTTCGGAGCGGGACTCGACGGGAAAGGGGCTGACGTCCATCATTCAGGTGAAGTCGGCCCCCGGGATGACCCGCCGTCAGTTCGCCAACGTCTACGAGCTGCTCACCGTACGCTCCAACGTCTTTACCATCACGTCGCGCGGGCGCGACGATCGCACCGGGATCGAGGTCGAGATCGTCGCCACCGTGGACCGGTCCGTCACGCCGATCATTGTTCAGGAGATCCGAGTCCAGTGAGCGGCCTCAACGGGACAGCCCCCAAGCCTCAGCGACCCGCGCGTCCCGCCGGGCGTGTGCTCGCGCTGCACCGTCAGGGGGACAGCTTCAGCGTGCTGATCCTGGACCCCGCGCCGGCGCTTAAGGTGCTGGAGACGCGGCGGGTCGCGCCGTCGGAGCTGGCCTCGAAGATCGCCGCGATGGTGCGGCAGCACTCGGTCCGGCAGATCGTGCGGGTCGCGCCGGGGGCGCGGACGATGTGCCGCGTGGCGATGGTGCCCGAGGGCGAGGGCCCGCGGGTTCAGCTGGCGGGGGTGGTGGCGCTCCTGGCCGAGGCGCAGCTGCCCGAGACGCTGGAGTCGTACCGGCGCGCCGGGGGCGTGATCGCGGACGCGCCGCGTGCCGAGGGCCGGACCACGCTGTTGACGGGGTGGATGGGCACGCCGACGGACGAGCCGGCGACGCTGGTGGGGGCGAAGGAGCGTGTGTCGCAGTCGTGGATCGCGCCCGCCGCCGCCCTGGCCGCTCTGCGCGGGCTGTCGCGCTCGCCGGGCTCCGCGCTCGTGGCGTACGCCGACGGGTTCGACGGCTCCGTGAGCCTGATCGGGGAGTCGCAGGGCCGACCCGTCGCGCGGGTGTGGGTGGACGACAACACGACCGACGAGTCCTGGTCCTCCGCGGTGTCGCGTGCCGCTCCGGGCCTGGCCCCCGCCTCGTCCCCGCGGCGCAAGGGTCTCCTGCTGTGCGCCGAGGAGCTCTCCCGGGACATCCGTGCGGGCGTCGAGGGCGTGGCCGGCGAATCGTCGTGGCTCTCGTCGTTCGGCGTGGCGCTCGGGGCGGCGCTGACAGCGTCGAGCGAAGATCCCGCGCAGCGCTCGCTCGCGGCGCTCCACGCGGTCGCCCCCGCGATCCGCGAGCCCGCCCCGGCGCGGTTCCTGCGGTGGATCGCCCGTCCGGGTCGGGCGGCGGGGGTGCTCGTGGCGTCGCTGGTGCTGGCCCTTGGCGTCCCGCTGGGGATCGCGTGGGCGCGCCACGAGATCGTCGCCAAGAAGGCCGCCACGCTCGAGGACCAGAAGAAGGGCCGCAAGGACCTGGACCGTCGCGCCGCGGTGTATTCGGAGCTGGAGAAGTCCCGCTGGCCCATGACCAAGGTGATCGCGACGATCTCCGCCGCCGCCCCCGAGGGCGTGACGCTCACCAACTTCCGCCTCGCGACCGAGCAGAGCCCCTCGCTCTCGGTGCAGGGGACGGCGAAGTCTCAGGCGCAGATCGACCAGTTCCAGGCGAACCTCAACCGCACCGGACGCTTCCGTGGCGCCAACGTGAACCGCAGCGAGTCCAAGGCCGACGTCGGGTACACCTTCGATCTCTCCGCCGACATCGCCAACCCACTCGAGCCCTTCGTGATGCTCGACGACTGGTCGGCCAAGCCCCTGGCGGTGCGGTTGTACGGCGAGGGCGCGTCGAACACGCAGGAAGCCCCCGTCGCCGAGAAGCCCGACCGAACGCGCCGCCCGTCCTTCACGAGCGCCGAGAGCGAGCCCGCGACGCGCACACCCTCGGCGTCGTCGGGCGAGCTCCCGCCCGAGCTGAAGGACGAGGACATCGCGAAGATGGAACGCTCGACGGCGATGAAGGAGTTCACACGCCGACGCAGCCACGTGCAGAAGAATCCGGGGCTGGACCGCGCGACCAAGTCGCGGCTGGAGTCCGAGGCCGACCGGCTCAAGGCGCGCATGGACGCGCTGAGGGGGGGCTCATGAGCACGCTCGGGCAGCGCTGGGCCCAGGCCCCGAGGGCCATCCGATGGGCGCTCGTGGGGGGCGTCGTCGTCGCGGCGTACTTCGGCGTGGTCGAGCCCGCCATCGACACCATGCTCAAGCTCAACAGCCGCACCGAGAGCCGCATCGCGGCCCTGACGGCGTTCGACCGCCAGCAGCAGGCCCGCGAGGGCGCCGACCGCGCCGCCTCGCGCGCGGTCGAGTCGTTCGGCATGGTCGAGCCCCCGGGCGAGCCCAGCGCTCGCTCGGGCGCCTTCAACAAGGCCATCAACAAGATCCTGGAGGACAACCAGATCGCCTCGCCCACGATCACGACCCGCGAGGTGCCCCTGCCCCTCAGCACCCTCGCCAACGCCGTCGCCCCGGACGAGCGCGTCGAGAAGATCACCCGCGAGATTACCTTCGACTCCACGCCCGAGCAGATGGCCCGCGTCCTCGCCGACCTGGAACGCACGCCCGAGGTCGCCGGCGTGCCCCGCGTCCAGGCCCGCCCCATCACCGACAAGCCCGGTCGGCTCCTCCGCGTCACCATCACCGCCGAGGCCTGGCAGACCAAGAAGAAGGGGAAGAGCAAGTGAGCCGCGCCGCGACGACGCTTCCCAGCGCGACGGCCTCGGCCCTGCCGTCGCTGTTCTCGCGCCTGAGCCTGCTCTCCAAGGCCGCGATCCTCGCCGCCCTCGTCGCCCTCGTCGTAACGCTGTGGTCGCTGGTGGGGCTGTCGCGGGCGATCCTGGCGCCGTCGGCGACCTCGAAGAACTCGGCGGCGAACGATCAGCAGCGGGCCGAGGAGCACAAGAAGTCCTTCGAGAAGCTCCTCGCGCAGATCGACGGGCGGACGATGTTCTTTACGCCCGCGCCCCGCCCCACCGAGACCCCGTCCCAGCCGGAAGAGACCACGCCCACCGACACCACGCCCCCGAAGCCGTCGACCTACGCCGGGCCCAAGCTCGTCGCGATGATCAACAACGAGGCGTGGTTCGACAACAAGCAGCGCTACGCCGCGGGGGGCGAGGTGAAGGACGACCTGCGTGTGGTGCGTCTGGCCCCGCCGTGGGAAGCGGTGGTGGAATGGAAGGGCGTGGAGTTCACGGTGAGCCTCTTCGCGCGCGACCGGGTCGTGCTGAAGAAGGTGGACAGCCCGGCCGCGCCGGCGGGCGAAGCTCCCGACGCCCCCGATCCCGCCGAGACTCCCGACGCGCCCGCGCGGGAACCGGCCAAAGAACCGGTCAAGCCCGCCGAACCCCCCAAGCCTCAGGAAACGCCCAAGCCGGCGGAGCCCGCGCCCACCCCCGAGCCGCAGCCCGAGCCCCAACCCCAACCTCAGCCCGAGCCGCAGCCCCAGCCTCAACCCGAGCCCCAGCCCGAGAATCCCGACAAGCCCAAGGACCCCACCCGATGACCCCTCGAACTTCTCGAGTGTCGCTCCTGCTCGCCGCCGCCGGATTGGCGCTGTCCCTCGCGTGGGCGGCCCGGGCCGCCGACGCGGACAAGCAGCCCGACGTCGTGGACGGCGCGAACGGCGTGGTGAAGGTGCTCGACGGCCCGCCCACGGCCCTGGCCTTCAAGAGCGTCACGGTCGACGAGCTCATCCCCTTCATCGTCTCAGCCACGGGCAAGGTCGTCCTCCCCCAGCAGGACGTGCTCTCCCGCAAGATCACCGTCCTCAACGAGACGCCCATCCCGCGCCAGCAGGCCCTCGAGATGGTCTTCCTCGCCCTCCAGCAGAACGGGATCGCCGTCGTCGTGCGCGGCGAGACGATCACGCTGCGCGACATCGCGGAGGTCACGCGCCAGGACGTCCCCGTCCTGGGTCCGGAGATCACCGTCGCCGACCGCACCGACCTGGGCTCCATCGTCGAGAAGGTCTACACCCTCCGCTTCGTGACCGCGAAGAAGTTCGGCGACGCGATCAAGAGCGCCATGCCCGAGTACGCCAAGATCTCCCTCGACGAGGAATCCAACCAGATCGCGGTCCTCGGGTCCATCGCCCTCCAGAAGCGCGTCGAGAGCCTGATCAAGGGGCTGGACCGTCCGGCGGCGGGCTCGCTGGTCACCGAGACGTTCAAGCTCCGCTACGCCGACGCCACCAACATCGCCCAGAACATCAACGACCTCTTCAACCAGGCCAACGCACGCCGCAACGAGAACCAGAATCAGAACCGCCGGTTCAACTTCGGAGGTGGTGGGGGAGACCAGCAGTCGGCGGCGAGCCCGGGAGAGATCCGCGTCTCGGCCAACACCCAGCAGAACGCCGTGACCGTCGTCGCCGACCCCACGACCATCAAGGAGATCCGCGACCAGATCCAGCAGTTCTGGGATCTGCCCCTGCCCGAGGAGGCGGTGGTCCCCAAGATCTACGAGCTGCAGAACTCCGATCCGGTGAAGGTCCGCGACCTGCTCGAGGGGCTCTTCGGGCGTGCCACGCCCACGCGGCAGCAGGGCACCCAGCAGGGTCAGCAGGGCCAGCCCCAGGCCTCGACCGGCGCGTCGCAGGGGATCGGGCGCCTCGCCGGGCAGTTCTCGTTCCAGGCGATCCCCGAGGCCGGCCGCCTCGTCGTGGTCGCCAAGAGCCCCGACAACCTCGCGGTCGTCGACAAGATCATCGAGGGCCTCGACCAGCCGCAGACCATCGGGCTGCCGACCATCGTCGAGCTCAAGCACGCCAACGCCGAGGACCTCGCCGAGCAGCTCAACACGCTCCTCGCGCAGGACGGGACGCTCGCGGCCCTTCGTCGCAGCGAGTCGGGCCTCTCCCAGAACTCGACCTCGGGCGCCAGCCCCTTCGCCACCAACACCACCACGAACACCAACACCAACAACAACGACGACACCTCGAATACTCGCATCGACTTCTGGTGGCAGCGGGCCTCGCGCGGGAACACCGACCAGCGCACCGCCTCCAACCTCGTCGGCAAGCTCCGCATCGTCCCGGTCTGGCGCCAGAACGCGCTCATGGTCGTCGCCCCGCCCGAGTACAAGAACTCCGTCGTCGAGCTCGTCTCCATGCTCGACCGCCCGGGGCGGCAGGTGCTCCTGTCGGCCATCGTGTGCGAGATCTCCCGCGACGACGCCACCCAGCTCGGGCTCCGCTGGTCGGGCCAGACCCTGACGCCCTCCTCCGCCGACAACTCCATCGCCATCGGGAACGCCTTCCAGGGCACGGCGAACAACAACTTCGCGGGCAACCTCTTCGACACCACCGTCCTCAACACCAACATCAACCTCAACCTGCTCCTCCAGGCCCTCTCGGAGAAGACCGCCGTCAACATCCTCTCCGAGCCCAAGATCTTCACCAGCGACAACCAGGAGGCCGAGTTCTTCGACGGGCAGGACATCCCCTTCATCACCGACAGCCAGACCAACACGCAGGGCAACCTCGTCCAGTCCTTCGACTACAAGGCCGTGGGCATCCAGCTGCGCATCCGCCCGCGCATCACGCTCAAGAAGGACGTGGACCTCCGCGTCAATCTCGAGCTCTCGTCGATCGTGCCCGGGCAGACCCTCTTCGGGGGGTTCGTCGTGGACCGGCGCGAGACCACCACGCAGCTCATCGTGGGCAACCAGCAGACCATCGTGATCTCCGGCATCCTCCGCACCGAGGATTCCGACATCGTCCGCAAGATCCCCCTCCTGGGCGACATCCCGCTCCTGGGCGAGCTGTTCAAGTCGCGCGACAAGAAGAAGTCCACCACCGAGCTGCTGGTCTTCATCACCCCGCTCGTCGTCGAGAACCCCGACGAGACCAACGCCCTCAACGCGCCCTTCCGCGAACGTCTCAACCAACGCCGCGGCGAGCTCGAAGAGGACTCGCTCCAGCGCGAGCCGATCAACCCCACGCCCGCCCCCACACCCACCCCCACGCCCACCCCCTGACGATGAGCACGCGACCCAATGACTCCGGCCCGCCCGCGCCGCGCTCGGGATCGCGACGGCGGGTGCCCGCTCCCGCGGGGCGTGCGTTCGGCGTGCCGCTCCTCGCTCTTCTTTTCCTCAGCGCCTGCGTGACCGAGACCGTCCCCTCGCCGCGTGTTCCCTCGCTCGTATCCCCGGGGCGCCCCGCGTCGCTTCCGCACGCCTCGGGTTCCGCGCCCTCGGGGTCCATCGCCACGCCCGCCACCTCGGCCGTCACGCTCACCTCGCGCGTCATCGCGAACATCAAGCCGCTGGGCGTCGTGCCCTACGACGGGCAGGTGCTCCCGATCTCCTCGCCCGACGCGAGGTTCCTGGCGGTGCAGGAGGGCGAGCCGCCGAACTGGGACACGCTCCTCGCCGCGCCGGGCGCCGTCGAGCCCTTGCTCACGCGTCTCGCGGTCTACGACCTTTCAACATCTCCCCTCTCACGCGTCGCCACCACCTTCCCGCTCCCCGCCGGGCTGCTCCTCGGGCGGTCGGCCGACGACAGGGGCTTCCTCGTCGAGTCTCCCCGCCCGGACGCCAGCCGCTGGATCGGGCATGTCGAGTGGATCACCGGGCGTCTGGAGTGGCTCGTGCAGAGCCCCGAGGTCAATGCCCACGCCGTCTTCACCGCGCAGGGCGACCTCGCGTTTGTCCGCCGCCCCGTGGGCTCGGCGTCGGGCGTGCTCGTCCTCCGCGCGTCCGATGGGAGCGAGTCGGTCCGCGCCCTCCCCGACACGTCGTACGACTTCCCGCTCACGACGGGCGATTCCTCGTTCCTGTTCGCGATCCTCCGCGGGCCGCGCACGCTCGACATCGAGGCTCTCCGCGTCGTCGAGGATCCGCCGGGCACGCGACGCCTGGGCGCCGCCGTGCTCCGACGCGATCTCTCCCGCGCGAGCGACCCTTCCCTCGCGTTCCAGGCGGCGGCCCCGGTGCAGAACGCGCTCCCGTCGCGGCGCGGCGGGGGCGACCTCACCGACCAGCGCCAGGAAGACCCGTTGGTGTTCTTTCACCCCGCGATGAACCGCATGGTCGTCCTCGACCTGGGCCAGGCCCAGATCCTCCCGCTGCCCCCCAGGACCTTCGCCGCCGCCCGCTGGTCCAGCCCCGAGGTCCGCGGCTACTTCACGTCCACGAGCGAGGGGATGTTCTTCACGCCCGACTCCGCCCTGCGCCAGAAAGACCCCGCCACGCGCCGCGACGCGCGCGTCCTCTCCTCGCCCTACGTCCCACGCGCCACCACCGACCCCGAGAAGCCTCTGCTCATCGTCGGCCCGACCAAGCGCGACCCCACGCTCCTGGAGATCACGCTCCTGGCCCCGGGCGTGCAGCCCGAACCGTCGCGGTAGGTGTTTCAGCGATCCGTGGTTCAGCGCTCCGGCACGAACAGCTCGTACCCGCGCTCCAGGAGCCCCGTCGCCGCCGCGTGCCCCTCGCACAGGCGCGACATCGCCCCCTCGATCCGATCGGTCGTGTCGCGGAGGATGCTCGCCTCGTCGGTCTTCCCGCCCTTGTTCATGAGGTACGCGAACGTCCGCGCCATCCCGCAGTTGGCGATGAAGTCCGGAAGAATCGCGAAGTGACGGTCGGCCTCGCGCTGCACCTCCAGCATGTCACGCACCCAGTCCGCGAGCGTGGGCTTGCGGTGGTCCGCCGCGAATGGGTTGTTCGCACCGCACGCGACGACCTTCACGCCCAGCTCGCGCAGCGTGCGCACGCGGGAGAGGTCGATGGTGTGCGACGCCGCCGCCGGGACGAAGATGTCGGCGGGGAAGCGGAAGATCCCGTCGGCGCCGTCGGTGTCGCTGATGAACGCTTTTGTCGTGCCGGGCGCGGGCAGGCGCGTGCCGTCCCGGGCGCCGATGAGCCCCCGCACGTCCAGCCCCGAGTCGCTCGCGGCGCAGCGGATCGTGCCCGCGGCGTTGTGCGAGCTCGCCGCCACCACGCGCACGCCCAGCTTCTCGAGGTAGTACGCCGCGAACGCGCCCACGGCCCCGAACCCCTCGACGATCGCCCGCTTCCCCTCGAGCTTCTCGCCGCGCAGGCGGAAGTGCGTGCGGATCGACTCGACCACGCCCCACCCGGTCGACACGTCGGCGATCATCCACGCCCCATCACGGATCCCCGGGAGATCCTTGAGGACGACGCGCGCCTCCACGCCGTGCTTGAGCCGCTCGATCTTGGGCCCGGGCCCTTCCCCGTCGGTCTTGTAGGCGTCGTGCCCGCGGGCGATGCCCTCCTGCGGGTGGAGGTTGCCGACTTCCTCTTTGATGTAGCGAGTGGCTTCGGAGACCTCGTCCACGCCCACGTCCCCGCCCGTGCCGTAGCACGCCTTGAGGTACGGCCCGACGTGGCGGTACCACCGCCGCAGGACGCCCTCCTTGACCTTGGGGTCCGCGCCCGCGTTGAAGTCCAGGACGCTCTTGCCCCCGCCGATGTCGGGCCCGGCGACGCGGAACTTCACCGCCATGGTCTTGGCAAGGAAGACGGCCTCCTGTTTGGAGCCGCCTGTGCGCATGCGAGTCCCGCCGCCCGCCGCCCCACCCTGGAGCGAGTCGATCGCGAGCCATCCGCGCGCGGGGGTCTGATCGTCGTGCCACTCGACCACGATCGCGGGCGGGGCGGTGTAGAAACGCTCGTACTTCGCAAAGCCGTTCATGCTTCTCCTCGCCCCGGCGCCCGATGCCCGACGCTCCGCCGCCCGACTTTCCACGCCGAAAAAAAGACGCCGGACTTCCGGCGCCTTGTCGTTCACAACATGTCGCTCACGTGCTCAAGCTCGCCCCCCGCGCCGGCGGGCCGCCCTCACGTGCTCAGGCGCTCTTGCCCACGAGCGTCTTGGCCAGCCCCAGCACCTTGTCCTTCTTGGGGTCGAACTTCTTCTCACCCGCGAGCTTGGCGATCCGCTCGGCGCGAGTCAGCACGCTCCGCTTGCCGGCCAGGTTCTTCGAGATCCGCAGGGACGCGTCCAGGCTCATCATGCACCTCATTCTCGCCCGAACTCGCGGGCGCTACTTCGTCTGATACTTCTCCCACCCGCTCGGGACCAGGGTCGACGCCCCCCGGCGATCCCGCTTCCATCGGGCGGCCACATCCCCCACACGACGCAGAAGCTCCGTCCTCGCGTCCGTGGACTGGCTCATCAACGCCCCGGGGTATCCCGTCAGCGTGAAGAGCCGGTACTTCGCAGGGCCGACATTGTTGCCGCCTGACCCCGCGCTGTCGACCCCCCAGGGCACGGCGATGATCTCCAGCCCGCTCTGCGCGAAGTACGGCACGACCTCCACCGCCTCCTCCCGGAACACGATCCCCAGCGGCAGGTAGTTGTACCCCGCCTCCCTCGGATCGGGGAATGCCCACCCCTTCGAGGTCAGGACCGCGCGGGGGTCCTTGGACCCCAGCCCCGCGATGGCGGGAGCCGCGGTGGGCTGGGCGGGCTGCGTAGCGGGCTGAGTTGCTGGTTGGGCGGCGGGCTGGGATGGAACTTGTTTGGGTTGGCTGTCCGTGGCGACCGGAGCCGTCGGTTGGGGCGAGGCCTGTCCCCCGGCCCCTACGCCCAGGAGGGGCTCGTGGGAAGAATCGCGGGAGGGCTCGCGGACGGGCACCGTGGGCTCATTGGAGAAGGCCTGGAGCTGCTTCTTGACCTCGCTCCCACCCCACTTGACGCCCGCGGCCCAGGTCACGAACAAGGCCAGCAGGATCACCGAGACCCCCACGCCGATCTGTACGCCCGAGAGGCTCAGCCGCACCGGTTGGTGGTCGGCTTCCGGCTCGGTCGTGGCTTCGTACCGCTCGATCGGGGGGCGTGCGGTATCGGGGTGCTTGGGCTCGACGCGGGACGCGAAGCTGGGCGGCACGGGCGAAGAAGAGCCGGCGCGGGCCCGGGGCTGGCGGTCGATGGGCGCGTTGACGAGATCGAACAGCGGCCTGTGGCTCTTCCCCGCGGGCATGCGGAGATGGTAGCGGGGGAGAGGGGGCATGCGGCGTGGCTCGGGGACGATTCGATGCCGAAACACGCGGTTGTGCGGGGGGAGGCGGTTTCAGGCCGCGACGGGCACGACCTCGGCGGAATGGTGCTCGCCCGTGGTGCGGATGAGGACCATGTGGTTAGCGGGGACCATGTCCCAGCCGGGGTCGTCGCTCAAGGGCTCGGAGGAGACGATGACGGCGCTGGGCGCGTCGTGGTCGCGCGACTCGGCGACGAGCATACGGCAGACGCCTCCCTCGCAGACGTAGCGCCGCCCGGCGTGGAGGTGCAGGCTCGAGGCGTGCTCGGGGGCGTCGGTGGTGAAGCGGACCGCGACGGCGGCGGACCCGTCGGTCACGGCGAGGTTCAGGTAGTTGGGCTCCTCGATGCCCCATTCCCGCTGGAGATCGAGGAGATCGGCGAGGGTGCGCCGGAGTGCCTCGGCGAGCATCAGGGCGCGGTCGTGCTTCTCGCGGACCAGGGGGATGCGGTCGAGGAACATGGCGAAGAGGTGCTCGGAGTCCGTCGTGCCGCGGATCGCGCCGAAGGCCTCGTCGGAGAGGGTCGCGAGGAGCCTTCGGCGGACGCCCGTGAAGCCGCCGACATCGCCGTTGTGCATGAAGGCGTACGGGCCGAAGGTGAAGGGGTGGCAGTTGAGCTCGGTGACGGGGAGCCCGCTGGTGGCGGCGCGAACGTGGGCGAGGACGGTGGCGCTGCGGGTCACGCGGGCGAGGCTGAGGAGGTTGTGGTTGTTCCAGGCGGGGGTGACGGAGCGGAAGACGGCGGGCTCCGGGGAGACGTCGTGGGCGTACCAGGCCAGGCCGAATCCGTCGCCGTTGAGAGGCTCCTCGGTTTCCTTGCTGGAGATGCTCTGGCGGATGAGCGAGTGGCTGGGCTCGGTGACGAGGGAGGCCAGGGAGAGGGTGGGGCCGGTATATAAGATGAAGCGGCACATGGGTTTGGGTTTGGTGAAGGTGTATCGGCGATTGTGCGGAGGGGACTTTCCCCGGCGTCCGGGATTTGGTAGTCTGTTGCGGGAGTGGCTCGGGCGGGATGGTGGGAGGTCGAACGGCGTCTGCGAGGTGCGTGATGAGCGAAGCGGTGGGCGGGGTGGCGAAGATGTGCACGATCTGCGGCACGGACGTGGCGAACAAGCCGCGGACCAAGGACGCCAAGGGTCGTTACGTGTGCAAGGAGTGCGTGGAGCGCGCGCAGCAGGCGAAGGCGGCGAAGGCGCAGGCGGAGGCGGCCCCGGTCGCGGTGAAGGCGGGCCCAAAGTCGGGGGCGGAAGTCCAGGCCGGCGACAACAGCTTTTTGCTGGACCTTGCCAAGCCGGAGATCCCCAAGGGGAAGGTGATGTGCCCCTCGTGCGGGAAGGCGATGAGCGAGGAGGCGGTGATCTGCGTCTCGTGCGGGTTCAACAAGACGAAGAACGAGAAGCTGCACGTGCAGGTGCTTAAGCCGAAGATCGAGCGTGAGCGTTCGCGCGGGCTGAGCTTCGTGAACGCGGCGACCGCGCCGCTCTTTGCGATCATCGGCTCGGCGATCTGCGGGGTGATCGGCGCGTTGGTGTGGGGCGGGATTGCCTACGGCACGGGGTATCAGATCGGCTGGATCGCGATCGGTGTCGGTGCGCTTTGCGGGTTCGGGGCCGGGACGGGGGCGCGCGGGTACACCGGGTTCCACATCAGCGCGATCGGCGCGATCATGGCCGTGATCTCGATTGTCGGCGGGCGCTGCTTCGCGATTTGGCTCATCCTCGATCGCCTGGGGTATGGCGGGCGGAGCGTGCTGGATTGGTTCCCGGCGACGTTCGGGGTGTTCGACATCGTGTACTTCACGCTCGCCGTGGTCGCCGCGTTCAAGGTGTCTTCGGATATGTAGCTCTGGCGGTGTTTTCGTTGAGTTCCCGGCCGTGGAACCGTCGCGCGAGGAGCGAGATGGTTGTGCAACAACAACGCCCCGGGGAGGTTCCCCGGGGCGCTTGCGATTTCCTTGCGGGCCCGGGACGCTGGAGGTCGCGTGCCCGGGCCGCGTGAGTTACTTGGCGGTGGTCTTCATGACGCCGAGGCGTTCGAGGAAGGCGCAGGCTTCCGCGACCTCGTACTTGGTGAACTCGCTGAGGGAATCGGGCTGGAGGCTGGAGCCCATGAGCTGGGCCGGGTGCGGGCACGGGCCGCCCGTGTGCTCTTCGACGTCGCGGATAGCGACGAGGACGGCCTCGGTGACCTCGATGAGACGTTCCGGATCGATCTCCTCACGCTTGGCAGAAAACTCGTTCACGAGCATTCTCCCGTGCCGCTGTCGCTCGGCTTTCGCGCCGGGCGCCCCGCCGGAGTGCTCCGTTCGGCGTCGGGGTTACACACTTCTTCGTAAGCTTCGATGCCGCGGTTTCGTCGATGTTCCCCTCGGGCGGTAGGTCGAAGACCCTGTTCGGCGTGCGTTGGCGGTGGCGGGCTGCCGGAACGGCAGGGGACGGCACGGTCTGGGCAATCTCGGCAAGATGTGCGTGAGAGCTCGGGCTACGCCGCGGTGCCGCGCTCGGTGAACTTTCTGACAAACTCGTCGTACTTGCGCCGCAGCTCGGGATCCTTGAGCACGTTGTACGCCTTGCTGACGAGGGCGAACTGCGAGGCGGCCTCGGGCGCGGGGTTGTGGTCGGGGTGGTACTTCATCGCCAGAGCGCGGAACGCGCTGTGGATCTGGGTGGAGGTGGCTTTGGCGCCGACGCCAAGCACGGCGTAGAGGTCTTCGAGGTCCACGCGAGCGCCGGCCGCGTTCGACGAGGCGTCGGCCTTGTCGTTCTTTCCCGGGTTGGGAGGAGGGTCCTTCTTGGCGGAGGCGTTGGGCCCGGGCGGGGGCGGCGTGGCCTGGCTTGGCGCGGCGCGGGCGGCCTTGGCGGCGCGGGAGTGGTCCTTGATGAACTCCTGCGAGACGTGGCCGATGCGTGCGAACTGCTCGATGACGGCGACCTCGGCCTCGCTCATGGGCGTCCAGCGGAGCCCGAACTCCCACAGCTTTGTTTTCTTGTCCTTGGCCATCCACTGGATCGTGCCGCGGAGGTGGAGTTTCTGGCTCTCGGAGGCGATGGCGACGTCGACGGAGCTTCCGAGCTCGAGGAGGGGCTTTTCGGAGGCGCGGATGCGGGCGCCGCTGCCCGAGAGGTCGACGATGACGCCCAGGGGCGAGTTGAGATTCTGGGTGCGGATGCGCTCGGCGTTGCGCGGGTAGTACACCCGCTTGGCCTCTTGCTTGGGGCTCTTCCGGAACGGCCACGCCATAACGGGTGTTCGTCGTCCGTGCGGAGGGGCGGGTTCAGGGCGTGTGAGCGCGGGCGCCGGTGCGCGAAGGCGTGCGCGGCGTGGGCGGGCTGGGGTGTCCGAGAACTCGCGAAGGGCCGCGGGCTGAAGGGAAGGGTGGCGCGATCAGCTCAGCCCGCCCTTGAAGGAGGAGTTCTTGAACTTCTCGCGCAGGCGGCGCAGCGCGGGGGTTTCCTTGAGGATCTCCTCGGCGGAGCGTCCGCCGAACTTGTCCTTCCCGCCCTTGCCCGGCTTGCCCTTCCCTTCGCCGCCCGCACCGAGGTTGACCTCCGGGAGGGGCTTGAGGGCTTTGAGGGAGAGGGAGATGCGCCGGTCGTCCTTGTTGAGTTTAAGGATCTTGGCCTGGACGACCTGGTCGGGCTTGAGGACGTCCTCGACCTTGGCGACGCGCCGGTGATCGAGCTCGGAGATATGCACAAGCCCCTCGACGCCCGGGGTGATCTCGCAGAACGCGCCGAACTCGGCGAGGCGCGTGACCTTGACGGTGACCTCGGCGCCCTCGGCGAGGGTGTTGGCGGCGGTGGCGAAGGGGTCACCCTGAACCTGCTTGATGCCCAGCGAGATGCGGTTGTTCTCGAGGTCGACCTTGAGGACCTTGACGGTGACCTTCTGGCCTTCCTTGACGAACTTGGCGACGGCCTTCTCGCCGTGGCCCACGCGGTCGTAGGTGAGATCGGAGAGGTGGACCAGCCCGTCGACGCCCCCGATGTCCACGAAGGCGCCGAAGGCCATGATCTTGCGGACGGTGCCCTCCAGGACCTGTCCCTCGGCGAGGGAGGCCTTGATCTTCTCGGCGTTCTGCTGGCGCTCGAGCATGAGCACCTCGCGCCGGGAGAGCACGATGTTGCCCTTGCCCATGCGCTCGATGCGGGTGACGGCGGCCTTGACGCGCTCGCCCACGAAGACGGAGAGGTCCTCGACGCGGTCGAGGGAGACCTGGCCCGCGGGCATGAAGGCGCGGTGGCCGGCGACCTCGAGCTCCAGGCCCACCTGCTTGGTCTCCTTGGTCGCGACGCCCGTGACGCGGGCCTCGACGACCTGTCCGGGCTCGAGCATCTCCCAGTCGGCCTTCTGGACGGCGCCGGGGCGCGAGCAGATGTACAGGCTCTCCGAGGCCTCGTACTTGTCGATGACGACCTCGAGCTGGGCGCCCTTCTGCGGGAGCTGGTCCTCGGGGTACTGGATGCGGGGGACGATGCCCAGCTCCTTGGGGCCGAACTCGAGGAAGATGTCGGTGGGCCCGACGGTGACGATGGTGCCCGTGCGGTGCTCGCGTCCGGCCTGGACGACGCGCGGGCCCCGGACCTGCGCGGGCTTGGCGACGGCGGCAACGGCGGCGCCGCCCTTGGGGGGCGCGGTGTGCAGCCCGTCCTCCGCGTCGAGGGCCCGCATCGCCTCGTCGATCTCGCGCTGCGTCTCGGCGCTGATGTCGGCGTGCTTGGAGGTGTCGGAGTGGTCCTGCCCGGGCTTGGCGGCGGGCTGCGTGGAGGACGGCGTGGCGGGCTGCATGGGGTGCTTCTGCCGGCGAAGGAGTTTCGGGTGGATCGTCCGCCGGAGCCTCCTTCCGATGCCCGGCGGACGGGTTCACTCAGTTCTGAGCCGCAAGTCTAGCAAGAAATGGGCGTGTCGTCCGGGGGCTGGGGAGAAGACCCGGAGATTGGGCGAGGGCCGCGGGGATGAGAAGGGCGTGGGGTGAGTTCTTGGGGCGTGGTGTGCCCGAAACCCCGCCCTCGAACGCGGCATCCCGCGAGCGGTCGCAGGTCTTTCGCCGGGCGGTCGCGGGGGGCGGTCACATCCGCTTGATGGCCTCGACGATCCGCTGAGCGGTGCGCACGTTGGCGAATCCGGCGTCGGCGTCGATGGGCGGGCGGTTGCCCGTCCGCACCGCCTCCAGGAACGCCCGGATCTCCATCACGATGGGCTCGGCGTCGTCCACCTCGAGGGGCTCGACGTTCACCAACTCGTTCCACTTGAGCTGGGAGAGGTCCATCCCGGCGCGGATCTGGTCGCGGACCTCACGCATCTGGATCTCGTTGGCGATGCGGCGGATCATCGTTCCCGCCTTGTTGCCGTAGTCGATCTTGATGTACGCGTTCTCGCCGGTGATGCGGGTGACGCGCTCGGTCTTGAGGGCGAGGCGGCTG
>CAZTJZ010000052.1:0-21757 GCA_964614075.1 uncultured Phycisphaeraceae bacterium | reverse complement strand
AAACTCATCGAGATCGTCCGCATCGGCAAGCAGCTGCTCATGACCCGCGGCTCGCTCACCACCTTCAGCATCGCCAACGACGTCGCCAAGTACTTCGCCATCATCCCCGCCGCGTTCATGAGCACGTACCCCGCACTCGGCGCACTCAACATCATGCGGCTTGAGCCCCGCACCGCGATCCTCTCCAGCGTCATCTTTAACGCCCTCATCATCGTGGTACTCATTCCGCTCGCTCTCCGCGGCGTGAAGTACCGCCCCGTCGAGGCCAGCCGCCTGCTCGGACACAACCTGCTCGTCTACGGCGTGGGAGGCCTCATCGTGCCGTTCATCGGCATCAAGCTCATCGATGTGCTCGTCAACCTGCTGCCCATCTTCTGATTCACATGGCACAGGCGTCCCGCCTGTGCGCCTCTGAGAGACACCACCATGCTCGCCCATCTGCGCCCCGCGCTCGTGCTCTTTGCGATCCTCTCGATCATCACGGGAGTCATCTACCCGCTGGCCATCACCGGTATTGCGCAAGTGGCGTTCGCGGACAAGGCCAACGGCTCGATCATCACGAGTGCCGCGAGCGGAGGGGGCGGCACGCCCATCGGCTCGTCGCTCATCGGCCAAGAGTTCGGCACCTCCGACCCCGCAGCCGCCGCGCAGCACGCCAAGTGGTTCTGGGGCCGCCCCAGCGCCACCGGCCCCGTGCCCTACACCGCGCTCAATCTCGACAAAGGCACCGGCTCGTCCGGCAGCAACCTCGCCCCCACCAACCCCGCGCTGGTGGACAACATCAAAGCGCGCCTCGCCGCCCTCGACGCGGCGGACGCGAGCGTCGGCATCGCGCGCGTCGCCTCCGGCTCAATGTCCCCCACGAACGCCGTCCCCGTCGATCTCGTCACCGCCTCCGCCAGCGGCCTCGACCCGCACATTTCCCTCGCCGCGGCTGAGTATCAGGTTTCACGCGTCGCCAAAGCCCGCGGCCTGACCGAAGACGCTTTGCGCGATCTCGTCCGCCAACACACTCAAGGCCGTGCTCTCGGCGTGCTTGGTGAGCCCGTGGTGAACGTGCTTGCCCTGAATCAGGCATTGGGGAGCAGTTCCCGGTGATGATGCCGACGACTCAATACGATGACGCACAAGATGGCTCCCAAGGAGACAAACCCGAGCTCACAAGCGACCGACGAGGTCTTGGACCGCTTCAAGCGTGAGCAGCGGGCCGCTGTCGATGGGGCACCGGTCGCGGGGTCGGTTCAGCCCCGCGGGCGGCTGAAGATCTTCTTTGGTATGTCGCCGGGCGTCGGCAAGACCTATGCGATGCTCGCGGCGGCGCAGCGGATGGCGGCGCAGGGCGTGGATGTCGCCGTCGGCGTGGTCGAGACGCACGGTCGCGCCGAGACCGAGCAGATGCTGCTTGGGCTGGACATCATCCCACGGGTGAAGATCGAGTACGGGGGAGCGGGAGGGGCGGGCGCGGGGGGCGCGACCACGCTGCACGAGTTCGATGTCGACGCGGCCATGCGGCGTCGGCCGGACATCTTGCTCGTGGATGAGCTGGCGCACAGCAACGCGCCCGGTTCGCCGTCGAGCCGCGCGAAGCGCTGGCAGGATGTTGAGGCGTGCCTGGCCGCGGGCGTCAACGTCTACACGACGCTGAACGTGCAGCACCTCGAGTCGATCAACGACGTCGTCGCGCAGATCACGGGCGTGAAGGTCAGCGAGACCGTGCCCGACCGGGTCTTTGACGAGGCGGACGAGATCGAACTGGTCGACCTGCCGCCCGACGCACTGCATGAGCGGCTCAAGGCCGGGAAGGTGTACCTGGGCGAGCACGCGGCGCGGGCCGTCGACCCCAGCGACGGGTTCTTTCGCAAAGGCAACTTGCTGGCGCTCCGCGAACTGGCCCTTCGACGCACCGCGGCGTGGGTCGATTGCGACATGCGGCGCTACAAGCAGGACCGCGGCATCCGGGCCGTCTGGCCCGCGGGCGAACGCATCGTTGTCGCCGTGAGCCCAAGCCCCATGTCGGGCAAACTGGTGCGGGCCGCCAAGCGGATGGCCGCGGGGCTGCGCGCGGACCTCATCGCGGTGTACGTGGAGACACCCCCGACGACGCACCTGTCGGCGGGCGACCGCGAGCGGCTCGACGCGAGCATGCGCCTGGCCGAGTCGCTCGGAGCAACCACGCAAACGATCGCGGGCGAGAATGCCGCCCGGGAGTTGATCGCCTTCGCCCGTTCACGCAACGTGGGCAGGATCGTCGTCGGCAAGACCGAGCGGCCACGCTGGAGAGAAGTTCTGTTCGGGTCCTTCATCGACAACCTGATCCGCGAGAGCGGTGACATCGACATCTACGTGGTGCGGGGCGATGAGTCGGTTTCTGGCGTGACTCACCCGGCTCGAAGCGCAGCCAAAAACGGCGCTCGTACCCCCAAGCCGCCCGCCCGCGTTGCAGGCGAACTCGCGGCGTCAGCTGGCATGGTCGCGGCGTGCGCTCTCGTTGGACTCGCGTTCTTCCGGCCCCCGGATCTCTCCGAAGAGGCCCTCATCCTCCTTGCGGGCGTGGTTGTGAGCGCGCTGTGGTTCGGCCGTGTCGCGGCCATCTTCGCCAGCATCATGGCGGTGCTGGCCTTCAACTATTTCTTCACCGAGCCGCGCTTCACGCTGAACATCAACGATACCGGCTATCTAGTCACGTTCTCTGTCATGCTCGCCGTGGGTGTCGTCGTCGGAACTCTTGCGGCCCATGCACGAGAGCAGCGGCTCCGCGCCCGGTCCCGTGAGCGAGCGACGGCCGCCCAGCACGCGCTCTCGCGCGAGCTCGCAGCCGCACGCGATGCCCGCAGCGTTGCCGCGATCGTTGCACGGCATGCGCACGACCTACTCCAGGCTGACGCGGTCGTCTGCACGCCCGTTCCACTCGCAAGAGACGGAGCCTCATTGAGGGCGAGAGAGCTTGATGTGGCCGCCGCTGCGGGTCCCGGCGGTCCCGACTGGTACTCCGGCGAAGGTGAGGAGCCGGCGCGCGACCGTGGGGTCGCTCAGTGGGTGTTTGACCACGGGAGCCCCGCTGGGCGCGGTACATCGACGCTCCCCTCGGCTCAGGGCCGTTATGTGCCCCTGATCGGCAGCAGCGGCAGGGTCGGCGTCCTCGGTGTGCGGACGGAGCAGAAGAGTGACGTCGATCCGTTCGACACGGCCCAACTCGCCACGCTCGATTCGATCGCGTCGCAGGCCGCTTCAGCGCTAGAGCGCGTCACGCTTGCGGAATCCGAGCAGTCTGCCCGCATCAACGCCGAGCGTGAACGGCTTCGCAGTGCGCTGCTCAGTTCCGTGTCCCACGACCTCCGCACGCCACTCGCCAGCATCACCGGCGCCGCGAGCACGCTCCAGCAAGCGGATGCCTCCCAGAAGTCGGAAGGAGCCGAAGGTGTGGGGGGCATTGGGGGTGTCATCGACGAGCCGACGCGCGCAGCCCTCCTCCGAACGATCGTTGACGAGTCGGCGCGTCTCAATGACATCATCGCCAACCTCGTCTTTGCCACTCGGCTCGAGTCCGGCTCCGTTGACGTGCGGCGTGAATGGACGACGGTTGAGGAGATCGTGGGAGCCGGGCTCTCTCGCCACCGTGATGCTCTCGCCTCGCGCCCCTTCCGCGTCCATGTTCCCGCTGACCTGCCCATGATTCGCGTTGACAATGCGATGCTCCCTCAGGTCGTCCACAACCTCGTTGAAAACGCTCTCCGTTATACAGCGCCGGGTACGGCACTCGGGATATCGGCGCGGACCAGCGAGACGAATGTCGTCGTCAAGGTCTGGGACGAGGGTGCCGGGCTCGCCGATGATGAGTCATCCAAAGTGTTCGAACGCTTCTATCGAGGCCGCGCCAGCAAGACGGTCGGCCCGAGTTCCGGTGCTGCGACATCATCGGGCATGGGCCTCGGCCTGACGATCTGTGAGGGGATCATCCGCGTGCACGGCGGTCGCATCTGGGCTGAGCCCAACACCCCGAGGGGTGTCGCGTTCCTCTTCTCGCTTCCGGTCGACGACCCGCAGCCCGTGCTTCCAGCCAAGGAGGACGCATCAACGGATCGCGGTGCGACCACCGTGTCGACGACGTGCAACAGCGGGCAGAGTGGGAGCACCGCGCAATGAACGACTCAACACCAAGCCAGGCACGTGCGCAGCCGCTTCAGGCCACGCCGCCAGCGCACATGCCACTCGTGCTCATCATCGAGGACGAGGAGCCAATCCGCCGCTTCCTCCGCGCCACGCTCGAAGCCAACCACTATCGCGTGAAGGAATCTGGCACGGCCCGCGAAGGGACGCTGCTGGCGATGACCACCTATCCGGATGTCATTCTGCTGGATCTTGGCCTTCCCGACGGCGACGGCCTGAACGTCACCCGCGCAATCCGCAAGGAGTCTCGCACACCGATTGTCGTCCTCTCCGCGCGCGGGCAGGAGAACGATAAGGTGGCCGCCCTCGACGCCGGAGCCGACGACTACCTCACCAAGCCCTTCGGTGTCGGCGAACTGCTCGCCCGCTTGCGTGTTGCTCTGCGCCATGTGAACGCGGCCACGAGCCGTGGGCCAGCCGGGAGCGCAGAGGCGCCGCCGTACGAATGCACCGCCGACGGCCGGACCCTGCGTGTGGACCTCGCCGCCCGACTGGTCTTCGTGACCGACCAGACCGTCGGTCCCGAAAGCCCCGGACGCCGCGAGGTCCGCCTGACGCCGATGGAGTTCAAGCTCCTGGCATTCCTAGTCAAGCACGCGGGCAAGGTGCTCACCCACCAGATGATCCTCAAGGAGGTCTGGGGTCCGCAGCACGCCAGCGATGTGCAGTACCTCCGTGTGTATGCGGGAGAGCTTCGCAAGAAACTGGAGGTCGATCCCGCCCAGCCGCGGTTCATCGTCACCGAGCCCGGGGTGGGCTACCGACTCAGGGAAGTCGACCCGCGCTCGATTCCACTGCCGAAGACCCTCTGACCTGACTGCGAATCAGCTGGTCGATCAACCTGATTCATCGCCATTTGCAGTACTTCGGGATCCGGACCGACACCGTGCGTGCCGGTCGTGGTGCCAGAAACAGGCAGCGCCCAGTTCGGACTCAGTCGTCCCAAGCGCCGTAAGTCCTGCATTTTCAATGCCCCCCGAAGGACTCGAACCTTCGACCCGCTGATTAAGAGCGAGGCCGCGTAGAAGTTACGGCCTCTCACGGCACTTTCGGTTATCTCACGAATAAGGCTCGTTTTCAGCCTGTTTGTGAACGAAACTTGAGGGAGTGGCGTAAGGACTCGTGACCCTCACGAACCCGCCGTTACCCCACGTTGTGCCCTCGTAGTGCCCTCACGGGAGGAAGCCGATGCCCGAAACGATCACCGACACCCACGCCCGCACGGGGCGGAAGGCCCTCAAGTCCTTCGCCCTGACCGACCGGGAGTCCATGCTCAAGTTGGCCCGGCCCAAGGGCGACGCGAAGTACGTCGATCACCACGTCAAGGGCATCGGCGGGATGGTGGTCCGCGTCTACGCGGGCGGGTCGCGCTCGTACATGGTCGTGAAGCGGTCCCCGGGTGCGCCGGGCAAGCCGGGCCGGCGCTGGAAGATCACCGTCGGGGACGTGGGCGTCATGGAGCCGGAGGAGGCGAAGGACGCGGCCCGCACGATCCTGGGCAAGATCGAACGCGGCGAGAATCCCCTCGCGTCCGACACGAAGGGCGCGACCGTGGAGGACGCCTACCGCTGGATGCTCGCCAACAACACCGGCATCCGTCCCGCCACGCGGCGGAACTACGAGGGCTACTGGAAGCGACACCTATCCGCGAAGGACATCGCCCAGACGAGGATGGAGTCGATCGACGCCCAGTGGGTGAAGGCTCGGATGGATGCGGCGGTGAGCGATTGGAAGGACGAGGCCCGCACGATCCCCAAGCCCGGCGCGGGTGGTGAGGAGGCGAATAAACTTCGCGGGATGCTCGGCAAGATGTTCGCCGACTGGATCACCGCGAACGGAGGCCGGGGGACAAACCCAGTGCGGGCCGTCCGCAAGTTCAAGCGGGGCCCGCGTCGGAAGAACAAGTTGACCACCGATCAGGCCCGCCAGTACCTCGCGGCGTGCGAGCGGTACGCGGAGGGCGTGGGCCGTCCGGGCAAGATTCCCGACGATCCGTATCGGAAGCGCCTGCGCCTCACCGCCGCCGACTACCTCATCCTCACGCTTCACGTCGGTTTGAGACGCTCGAACGGCCTGGGCCTTCGGTGGTCGTGGATCGACTTCGACCGGGCGACGATCCAGGTTCCGGCGGACGAGTTCAAGACAGGCAACACGACGAACGCGGTCGATCACGAGTTCAACGTCCCGGCTCCGGCCCTCGCGGTGCTCAAGCGCCGACGCGACGACCCGGGCCGTCATCCCGAGTTCGTGTTTCCTGGGCGTGGGCGCAACTCAGAAGGCCCGATGGAGGAGCCCGCCAAGGCCCACGCGGCGGTTCTGGCGCTCGCGGGCCTTCCGAAGCGGGTCGTGTCGATCCACGACCTTCGGCGGACCCTGGGCTCGGCGATGATCGCCCAGGGCGCGGACGTGTCGGAGGTGCGCGAGCAACTCGGACATGCCAACATCGCAACCACGAGCGTCTATCTCAACTTGAGCGGCGAGGGCACGGTGAGGAAGTCCCTTGAGAAGACGGCGGCGGCCTTCGGGGGTGCGGCGTGAGGAAGTCCCGAGCGAAACGTCCGGGCTTCTCAGAGGGCGACATCGCACGCCACGAGGCCGACATCGCCGTTGACTCCGGCCCCTACGCCCAGTGGGTGCGCCCGTCCGTCGATCGTCGAGCCTTGCTGGAGGCCGTCGCTTACCCGTACGCCGATCAGTGGTTGAGCATGCACTCGGGTCACGGCGTGAGTGACGAGCAAGAAGAACGCTGGCGCACCCTGTTCAGACTTCGGGCGATTCAACGGGAGTTGTCGGAGTGGGCCGACGAGTTGGGCGCGGATGCGCCCTCGCCCGACGATCCGCGATCACATCGACTCACGAAGGCCGCGTTGTTCGAGGTGGTCAACAAACGACCACCCCGGAACACCGCGAGCGCCTCACGCTGGTTCGCCGCGAAGGTTGCTCCCCACTGTGACCCCTCGCCGCGTCGTGGTCGTGGCAAAGTCACGGTGAACCTGAACCTCTTCGCCAAGACGTTCGGCAACGATGCCGTTCAGCGTCTCATAAGGACCAATCAGTAGTTGTGCGGCTCTTCGCTCGCGCGCCTCATACGCACGCCATACACGACTGAGGCGATCGGGGACGACACACGCGCCGACGTGAGCAACACGACGTATCCATTCCTGCGGGCATGATGCCGTAGCGATGGAGAACTCGTCGTGAGCAACGCGAAACACAATCAGACAATCGAGCGCGATAGAACGCTGGCGGAGGCGCGATCCCTCATCAAGTCGATGGGAGACGATGCCCCGCTGACTCGGCGTCACGTCGCCGCACTTCTCGGCAAGGCCCACAACACCCTCGCCGACTGGGCGTGGCGCGGCGTTGGCCCGCGATACGCCATGATCGGCGGACGCCCCGCGTACCTCTGGAAGGACGTTCGCGGGTACGTCGAGTCGCGCACCGTGAACACCGCCGATCAACCTGCCCCGGGAGGTGCGGCATGAGCGCATTCGTCCCCACCGAAGATGGTGGGTGGTTGAACCTCGACCGCGTGGCGCACATCCGCGAGCAACACGGCGGGTACTACACGATCGTCGTCACAAATGAGGACGGTGATGCGGAGGAGGTTCTCGTTCAGACGGAACGCCTGGATCATGCGATCGAAGAGGCCAAGGCGAAGTACATCCCAGCGGAACGGGGCTGGGAGGTCGTGTACCACATGGGGGACGGAAAGAAGTACCTCGCCGAGCCCATTCTTGCGTGGAGGCTCCCCGGCATGGAGGCCGTCACGCCCAGGGGCGTTCACGGGCGCGGCGGCGGGGACCAGAAGATCATCGCTCCCTGGGGCGCGGTGTTCGGCGATCCGAACGAATGCACAGAGTGTTGGAAGAACTGGGCCGAGTTCGAGGCCGAATGTCGGCGGTACCCCGACCTCTCGTTTACCGGCACCGTCCGGGCGAAGGCGAGGGGCAACGCTTGATCGGCCCCGCGCCCAACTTCGAGAAGTCCTGGGAGTTCCTGCAACGGTTCCACCCTGGGCGCTCCGTCGTCGTCACCGGCATCGGCTTCGACAAGAAGATGCTGCCCACGGAGACGTTCGGCCCAGACGAGCGGGATCGGTTCCTCTCGTGGGTGGGCGCTGCGGCCCGGTCGTGCAATCTCTACTTCCACGTCGCCGAGCCCTTGCGCCCCATGCAGAAGAAGATGGAGCGCACCGACTGCGCCCGCGTGTGGTGGCTCCACGTTGATGTGGACCCCGTGAAGGGCAAACCGATCGACGAGGAGCGGAACCGCATCCTCGCAACGCTGCGCGATCCGCCTGGGCTTCCTCCGCCAACGTGTATCACGTTCAGCGGCGGCGGATATCAGGCATACTGGAAGTTGCACGAGCCGATCATCGTCGATGGGGACGAGACGAAGGCGGACGACGCGGCTCTCTTCAACTTCGCAATCGAGCAAGCGATCGGGGGCGACTCGTGTAGCGACGTGTCGCGCATCATGCGGCTTCCCGGTACGGTCAACGTGCCGAACGAGCGGAAGAAGAAGAATGGCCAAGTCGAGATGCTCGCGGAGGTCGTCGAGTTCGATGAGTCGCGGGTCTACGGCCTCGCCCAGTTCCCGAAGGCCGATCAACGGTCCCGCCGCCGCGAAGGGGCCAAGGAAGGGCCGGAACTCCACCGGGGCGACGACGCTCCCGCGTTCGACCCAGCCAACGTCCGGCGCATCGCCCACGTCGATGAACTGGGCGAGCACGTCGGCGAGAAGTGCAAACAGTGCATCGCCAACGGGTTCATCCCTGATGATCCTCGCGGCGTCGTCGATGGGAGCCTTGACCACTTCCCGAGCCGAAGCGAACGCTTGCTCTGGGTGTGCTGCGAACTCGTTCGCGCCGGCATCGACGACGAGCGCATTTATTCGATCATCACGGATCCGGCGTACCCGATCAGCGCATCGGTCACGGAGCGCAAGAGCGACGCCCACAAGTACGCGCTCCGGCAGATCAGCCGCGCGAAGGACGAGGCCGTCTCGCCAGAACTCCGCGAGTTGAACGACCGGCACGCCGTCATCGCCAACTACGGCGGGAAGTGCGTGGCGGTGGAGGAGATCACCGAGCCCGTCATCGGGCGTGCGGCCCTGACCACGATCGGCTTCGACCACTTCCGCAATCGGTACATGAATCGAAAGGTCGTGGCGGGCCAGGACAAGAACGGCAACGCCCAAGAGATGCCGCTCGGGGAGTGGTGGCTCCGGCACACGCACCGTCGGCAGTACGAGCGCGTCGTCTTCGCTCCCGAGATGAACATCCCCGGCGCGTACAACCTCTGGCGCGGCTGGGCGTGCGAGCCCAAGCCGGGCGAGTGGGGCTTGATGCGCCAACACCTCCTCGACGTGGTGTGCGACGGTGAGGAGAAGTACCTCAACTGGCTCCTCGACTACATCGCCCACATGGTCCAGCGCCCGGCGGAGCCGGGATACTCGGCGATCGTCCTGCGCGGGCGCGAGGGTACGGGCAAGTCGATCGTGACGCGCAACATGGCCCGGTGGTTCGGGCGTCACGCGATGTCCGTCTCCCAGCCCGGGCACCTCGTGGGCAACTTCAACGCCCACCTACGCGACTGCGTTCTCCTCGTCGCCGAAGAGGCGTTCTTCGCGGGCGACAAGCGACACGAGTCGGTGATGAAGGCCCTCATCACCGAGCCCACGTTGATGATCGAGAAGAAGGGCATGGACGTTGAGCAATCCGCGAACTGCACCCACCTCTTCATGCTCTCGAACGAGCGCTGGGTCGTGCCCGCCGGCGCGGACGCCCGCCGTTACTTCGTGCTCGACGTGTCGGATGCCCAGATGGGCGAGGCCGCGTACTTCGAGAAGTTGCAAGCCGAGATGGACGCGGGCGGGTGCGAGGCGTGGCTCCACGACATGAAGACACGACCGATCGGGGACTGGCGGCCCAGGGTGCCTCCCAGGACCGCCGCGCTGGTGGAGCAACAGAACCACACGCTCGAAGGCATCGACGCCGTGTGGTTCGACGTGCTGCGCTCGGGTGAGATTCCCGTCGGGCAAGTCATGCCGGACGGGACGGCCCGGGTGCCCTCGTCGGCGTTCATCGACTGGGCCCGCTCGAAGCGGTACCGGCACTCCGATCGGATCACGACCTCAAGCCTCGTGCGATTGCTCGGCGAGCCTCCGGAGCACCAGAGGTCGAAGCGGGGCAAGTCCAAGGCCCCGACGTGGCTCGGGTACCGCAAGGGCCGCGAGTGGAACGCCAGCCGCCAGACCTCCGGGCCGTGGTACTACGAGGTGCCTCCCCTCGCCCAGGCTCGCGCGGACTGGGACCGCATCCGTCAACCCAACGAATGGGACGAGGCGGCCTCGTGGTCCCTGGGCGAGGAGGCGTTCGCGGTGGAACGGGAAGGGGGTACCAATGGCATCTCGTGAGCGGTTCAGGCTCGGCGGGGCGGGGCGTGGGGTCGGGGGCGACCATCCGACTTGCCATTTCCGACATAGTGAAACCGAGTCGGCAGACGGCGAGAACTCCGGCTGGAATCAAACCCTTCTCTATGTCAGTCATGTCAGTCAAGTCAGACGTAACACTGTAAATCACGGGGTTCCTGAACTACCGACTTGGAAACATGACGGTGAAGTCAGAGTGTGCGAGCCCGCCCGCCCTGGGCAAGCACCCTGCGAGTCGCCCGCGTCGCCCCTCCCGCGCACCCGCGCGATGGGTAGGGCTCTGGCCGACCGGCGATATCCCGAACGGGTCATCGCATCCGCCACATCAAGAACTATCGGCCCCGGTCCCCGGTCAACCGTCGGCGTCCTTCCACGCGATCAGGCCGCCTCTGAGCGGAACCCCATCCACGACCTCCCCGGGCCCGCTCTTACCGGCCTGTCGAGCCTTGAGGGCACAACGCGGGCACAACGTGAGGCACGACGGCGGCCTTGGGGGTGGGGTCGGGGGCCTGGGTCCAATAAGAAACAAGGTTCGGGTCGCGCGGATAGGTCTACGTGCGCGTGTGCGTACGCGCCAGGTCGCGGACCCCAGAACACTACCAATCCGACGCGGACGGGAGGTGCGTCGTGAGACTCACCCCCGAGCGCAAGCGCATCTTCCTGGACGCCGTTCGCCAGACCGGCTCCCTCCGCGCCGCCGCCGCCTTGGCGAGTCCGCACTCCGACCCCTCAACCTACCGGCCCGGGTACGAGACGTTCAGGGACGCCGCGCGCCGCGATCCGGCCTTCGCGCAGGAGATTCGGGACGCGCTGAACGATGCGATGGGGGCCGCCGAGAAGTTGCTCGCCGAGCGGATGCTCACGCCCGACACGCGCCCGATCTTCGACAAGAACGGGAACCTCCTGGGCGTCCAGACCGACCACCGCAACGCGAACCAACTCCTCCTCGCGTTCCTCGCGCGCCACGACCCCAACTCCTGGGCACCGAAGAAGCACTTGGGCGGTGAGATCGCGCACCAACACGACCACCGACACGAGATCGGCCCGGGCCGCCTGTCCATCCACCCAAGCGACATCCTCGCGCTCCCGGAAGGGGACCGCGCGGCGTTCATGCGTTACGTCGAAGTCATCGAACAGGCCCGAGCCCAGCGGCTCGGCCAGTCAGAACAGAAGGAGAATGAAGATGTCCCAGACCAACTCCAGCTCCCGCCGGGAAGCGATTCTTGAGATCAAGGCCGCCGCCGGGTTGCTCACGACCGACGAGGCCGCCGAGTTGCGCCGCATCCCGATCACCGTCGGCGGACCCGGCGGGACGATCGTCGTGCCTCGCCCAGCGCGCAACGAATCAGCGTTCGAGGCTTGGGTGAACGAACACTCACGGGGAGGTCGCAGAGAGATGCCTCTTGATGGGCCAGACGACATCGACATCAGTCGTAAACCGTGATTGCCCGAGCAGGTCTGCATTCCGCTTTGTGTCATTCCGGGGGTTCGATACCGTTCGATCGTCGCTCATGGTCCGCACAACGGCTTCTACACACGTAGATGGCCCGCCGTCGCTCTCGCCGATGCCTGCTCGTTGCGCGTAGCCCACAACGTGTGGCTGGGTGGCGTACTTCCCATACAATCCACGCCTCCGTGGTTCCGCCCTATGTCCAACGAAGCCGACACCTGCCGGAAGTTCGTCGTCCCCGCCCTGCAAGCGGCGGGCTGGGACACCGCTCCGCGAACGATCGCCGAGCAGCGGACGTTCACCGATGGGCGGGTGATCCCGATGGGCAACGGGGCGAAGCGTCGCAAGGGCAAGCGGGCCGACTACCTGCTCCGCTACACGCCCGACCTCACGCTCGCCGTGGTTGAAGCCAAGGCAGCCTACAAGCACGCAGCGGACGGACTCCAACAGGCGAAGGAATATGCCATCACGCTCGGCCTTCGGTTCGCCTATGCCACCAACGGCGAGGCCATCATCGAAGCCGACCTCACCACGGGCGCTGAGCAGGACATCGCCCGCTTCCCCACCCCCGATGAACTCTGGGCGCGGCTGTCTCTGAAACAGCCCGTCGCCGACCGACTCCTCACGCCGACGCACCCCATCCCTGGCAAGCGCCTTCGGTACTACCAGGACACGGCGATCAACCGCGCCGTCGCCGCGATCGCCGATGGGAAGGACCGAACGCTCCTCACGCTCGCCACGGGCACCGGCAAGACCGCCGTTGCCTTCCAAATCTGCTGGAAACTCTGGAAGGCGAAGTGGAACCGCAAGGTCGAAGCGCGGCCTCCCCGCATCCTCTACCTTGCCGACCGCAACATCTTGATCGACCAGCCGCTCACCAAGGAGTTCGCTGCCTTCGAGCGGGCCGCGTTCAAGATCGAAGGCGGGAACGCGCCCAAGTCCCGCGAGATGTACTTCGCCATCTATCAAGCGATCGCCGACCGCGACGGCCAGCCGGGACTGTTCCGCCAGTTCGCGCCCGACTTCTTCGACCTCGTGATTGTGGATGAGTGCCACCGAGGCAGCTCCCGCGCCGACAGTGATTGGCGCACCATCCTCGACTACTTCACCGGCGCGGCGAAACTCGGCATGACCGCTACGCCGCTCCGTCAGGACAACCGCGACACCTACCTCTACTTCGGCAACCCGATCTACACCTACTCCCTCCGCCAAGGGATCGACGACGGGTTCCTTGCTCCGTACCGCGTTCACCGCATCGTCACGACATGGGACGCGGCGGGTTGGCGGCCCAGTGCTGAGGACAAAGACCGCTACGGGCGCGACATCCCCGACGACGAATACCACACCAAGGACTTCGAGCGGATCATCTCTCTCCGCGCCCGCACCACCGCCGTTGCCAAGCACCTCGCGGGGTTCCTCCGCAAGAACGGAGCGCTCGACAAAACCATCGTGTTCTGCGTCGATCAGGAGCACGCGCTCGAAATGCGGCTGGCGCTCGCCCGCGAGATGCCCGAGATGCTCGCCAAGTACCCTGATTACGTCTGCCGCGTCACCGCCGACGAAGGCGACATCGGGCGCGGCCACCTCGACCGCTTTCAGGACATCGAACAGACCAGCCCGGTGATCCTCACCACCTCGCAACTGCTCACCACCGGGGTCGATGCGCCGACGGTGAAGAACGTCGTCCTCGTGCGCGTGATCGGCTCCATGACGGAGTTCAAGCAGATCATCGGGCGCGGCACGCGCCTCTCCGTCGATGAGGGCAAACTGTTCTTCAACATCCTCGACTACGCCGGCACCGCCACGCGCATGTTCGCAGATCCCGACTTCGACGGTGAGCCAGCGATGGTGACTCAGGCCGAGATCGACGAGGCGGGCCAAACCAAGTCCGAGGAACCGCCGGTCGAACCACCGATCATCAACGACGAGGACACCGGCCCCAATCCCGGCCCGGTGGTGATCGACCCGCCCACGGGCGAGCGCCGCAAGTTCTACTTCGACGGCGGGCAGGTCGAAATCGCGGCCCATCTTGTCTACGAACTCGACCCCGACGGCAAGCAAATGCGGGTCGTGAAGTTCACGGACTACACCGCCGCGCGGGTCCAGACCCTCTATGCCAACGCCGCCGACCTTCGGGCCGCATGGGCGGAGCCGGAGAAGCGCGCCGCCGTAATCGACGCGCTGGCCGAGCGCGGCGTGGACTTTGACACGCTCGCCTCAGCCGCCGGGCAGCCCGAGGCGGACCCCTTCGACTTGCTATGCCACGTCGCCTTCAACTCGCCCCTCCGCACTCGCCGCGAGCGGGCCGAGCGACTGCGCCGCGAGAAGAAAGACTTTTTCGACCAGTTCGGCCCCGACGCTCGCGCCGTGCTGGATGCGCTCTTGGAGAAGTACGCCGAGTTCGGCACCGCCCAGTTCGTGCTGCCCGACGTGCTGGAAGTGCCGCCGCTTTCCGAACAGGGCAACGTGATGGAGATCGCCAAGCGCTTCGGCGGCCCCGTCCAACTCCGTGAAGCAGTGACCCAGTTGCAGACGCTGCTCTACGCGGCATGAGGACGTGCCGATGGCTCTACTCGCGGAAGAACTTGTTGAAGAGTGGCTGAATCGGCAGGGCTACTTCACGATTCGCGGCCTCAAGATCGGCGTCTCCGAGATGGACCTCTTGGCGATCAAAGTCGGCAAGGGCGGCTGCATAGAGAGACGGCACCTTGAGGTTCAAGCCTCGGTGAACCCGATCAGTTACGTCTGCGGCCTCCCCAAGGAGTTGCAGAAATCCTCCGGGCGTGGTCCGTTCAACGCCGCGAAGCGAACGCCCGCCGACATGCGTGCCAGCGTTGACGCGTGGCTCCACAAGAAGTTCGACAACCCGAAGAAGCACGCCGTCCGGCAACGGCTCTGCCCCGGCGAGTGGACTCGTGAACTCGTCGTGAACGTGGTGAAGCACGATGAGGAACTGGTCGCCATCCAGAAGTCCGGCGTAAAGGTCCACACCCTGCCATCCGTCATTCAGTTCTTGCTCAAGCCCAAGCCCCGTGACTTCACCGCCTCCGGCACCGATCTTGTCGGCCTCCTGCTTTCCCCGGCACTCCTGCCACAATCGAAATCCTGACATGCCCATGCCCCGCACCAAGAAACCCACCCCTACCGCCCCCATCAAAGCGCCCGCCAAGAAACGCGGCCGTCCGCCCAAGAACGGCGGCGTGCCGATCGCCAATGGCTCCGCGCCCGCCGCTGCGCCCGCTCCACTCACCACCGTCCAGCAACTCGGCTCCATCATCAAGTCCGCGCGCGACATCATGCGCAAGGACAAGGGGCTCAACGGCGACCTTGACCGCCTGCCGATGCTGACGTGGATCATGTTCCTCAAGTTCCTCGATGATCTTGAGCGCATGGAGGAGGACAAGGCCGCGCTGGCGGGCAAGAAGTACCAGCCGATCATCGCCTCGCCCTACCGCTGGCGCGAGTGGGCCGCGCCCGAGGACGGCATCACCGGCGATGCCCTCATCGCCTTCGTCAACCAGGAGGAGGCGACGCTCCCCGGCGCGACCAAGAAGGGCAAGGGGCTGTTCACCTATCTCCGTGCCCTCCGCAGCACCGGCGAGCAGGCCGACCGGCGCGACACCATCGCCCGCGTCTTTGAGGGCACCGTCAACCGCATGATCGACGGCTACCTCCTCCGCGATGTCGTCAACAAGATCAACGGCATCCACTTCAACGCCACCGAGGAGATCCACACCCTCAGCCGCCTCTACGAGGGGATGCTCAAAGAGATGCGCGACGCGGCGGGCGATTCCGGCGAGTTCTACACGCCGCGCCCCGTCGTCCGTCTCATGGTCGAAGTCACCGACCCGCGCCTCGGCGAAACCGTGCTGGACCCGGCGGCGGGTACCGGCGGATTCCTCGTCGAAGCGTTCAGCCACCTCGGCAAGCAGGTCAAGACCGTCAAGGACAAAGAGACGCTCCAACGCCGCTCCATCTTCGGCGGCGAGCCCAAGCCCCTCCCCTTCCTTCTTTGTCAGATGAACCTGCTCCTGCACGGCCTCGAAGCCCCGGACATCGGCAAGGGCAACTCCCTCGCGGTCAACATCAAGCAACTCACCGACAAGGACCGCGTGGACGTGATCCTCACCAACCCGCCCTTCGGCGGCGAGGAGCAGGCCAGCATCAAGGCCAACTTCCCCGAGGACAAGCAGACCGCCGAAACCGCCCTGCTGTTCCTGCAACTCATCATGCGGAAACTGCGTCGGCCCGTCTCGGCGCACCCCGGCGGGGGCCGCGCGGCCGTCGTCGTGCCCAACGGCACCCTCTTCGGCGACGGCGTGTGCGCCCGCATCAAGGAGGAACTGCTCACCCAGTTCAACCTGCACACCATCGTCCGGCTGCCCAACGGCGTGTTCGCGCCGTACACGAGCATCCCGACCAACCTGCTGTTCTTCGATCGCTCGGGGCCGACCAAGGCCGTCTGGTTCTACGAGCAGCCCATGCCCGAGGGCCGCAAGAACTACACCAAGACGGCCCCGATCCAGTACGAAGACTTCGCCCCGCTGCTGACGTGGTGGCGCGATCGGAAGGACGGCCCGCAGGCGTGGCGCGTGGACGCCGCCGACTTGCTGAGGTATGAGGGCGACGGGAGCGAGAAGCGGCTGGTGTCGTGCAATCTGGACGTGAAGAACCCCAGCGCCGCCCCGGACCTTGAACACCTGCCGCCGGAGCAACTGGTGGAGGACATCCTCACCAAGGAGCGGCGCATCATCGAGATCATGGAGGAGATCAAGGGGTTGCTGGCGGCGAACCCGACGGCGGACGCGAGCGCGAACGGCGTGAAGGCGGGGGCACGGCGATGAGCGTGGCGTGGCCCATCGTGCCCCTGAGCGAGGTGCTTGAAACAGACACTCGCTACGTCGATGCGCCGGAGGATCGCGTCTACCCGAAACTCTCCGTGAAGTTGTACGGGCGTGGCGTGACGCTTGATGCGCCTGCCGACGGCGCGACGCTCAAGATGCAGCGACACCAACTCGCACGCGCCGGGCAGGTGATTCTGTCGGAGATTTGGGGGAAGAAGGGCGCGATCGGGTTGGTGCCTCCCAACGGCGATGGAGCGCTCTGCACGAGCCACTTCTTTCTGTTCAATGTCCGCGAGGATCGGATAGAGCGAGGTTGGCTGCGCGCGATGTTCATGGCCAACTACCTCGAACCGCAGTTGAATGCCGAGGCGAAGGGGACAACCGGGTACGCGGCGGTGCGACCCAAACATCTCCTCACCGCGAGCATCCCCCTCCCGCCCCTCGCTGAGCAGCGGCGGATCGTGGCCCGGCTCGACGCGCTGGCCGCGAAGATCGAGGAGGCGAAGGGGCTGCAACACGAAACCAGCGACGCACTCGAAGCGTTGGAACACGGAATGGTTCGAGGTTGCTTTGCGCGTTGCTCGGATGCAATCCGTCTACCGATCGAGCAGGTGTGCGAGGTGCGTGGCGGAATCCAAAAGAGCCCTTCGCGCACGGCAGGTGCCAACCCGGTGAGATACCTCACAGTTGCCCACGTCTTTCGGAACCGCATCAAGGTCGATGATCCTCGCTACTTCGAGGTCAGCCCCAGCGAGTTGGAGCGATGTCGGCTCCAGGCGGGCGACGTGCTGATAATCGAAGGCAACGGCAGCGCGGACCAGATCGGACGCGCGGCGCTGTTCCAAGGCGAGATTGACCCGTGTGTGCATCAGAATCACGTTATCCGGGTCCGGCCAGATCAATCGCGCCTTCGCTCGGCGTTCTTGAATGCGTTTCTGAACAGTCCCGTGGGTCAGGATGAGGTCCAGACTCGGAGTCGCACCACGAGCGGCTTACGGAGCCTGAGCGTCGGTCGCATCCGCGAGATCGAGATTCCGGTTCCCACGCTCGAACAACAGGCTGCGATCGTCGCTTCCGTCGCAGAAGCACGGTCCCGAGTGCGGCGATCGCAAGAATGCGCTCGGGATGCCGGAAAGCGCCTCGGCCCGCTCCTCCCGAGCATCCTCAACCGCGCCTTCGCCGGAGCCCTGTGAAACATGGCCGCGTCCGGAGCCATCTCGGGCATCTCCAAGACCTCTCTCTGGACGGCGTGGAAAGCGGTGCGGAGCGAAATCCGCCGGAGTTCAGTCCGTGATGTCGTAGACTGGCTGGAGTACGACATCGATCCGGACAAGTGGATCGGCACGCTCCTGCGTGAACTTGCCACCGGCACGTACGCCCCGTCGCGGCCTTTGCGGTACACCGAGGCCAAGTCCAACGGATTCAGCCGTCGGATGACCATGCCCGCCATCCCGGACTTGGTGCTGTACCGGGCCATTGTCGATCACGTCTACCGCAAGGCGAAGCGATTCGAGAGCCCTCGGGCCTTCTGCGAGCGGGATGAACTGCCGGGCGCGGAGGCCGTTCCCGACAAGCCACCGCGCGACCCCTTCATGCGGGCCGTCCACGAATACGTCATGGACTACGAGTCCGCCAGCCGCAAGACGTTTCGCGCGTGGTTGCGGTACAACCAGTATCGCAAACTCCTCGCCCTGCGCCGCGTCCACAAGTTCATCGTGGTCACGGACATCACGAACTTCTTCGACAGCGTGCTGTACAGTCGGATCGCTGACTCGCTGAGCCAGATCGCGGTGCCGCCCCGAATGCTGGGCTTGCTCTTCTTTCTGTTGGAGCACCTGAGCATCCGCGACGCCTTCACCGAGTCACCCCGCATCGGACTGCCCGTCGAAGAGTTCTCGTGCTCGCGCAAGCTGGCGCACATGGTGCTTTATCCGCACGACGCACGGATGGTCAAGGCGGTCGGTGAAGAGTCGTACATCCGATGGATGGATGACCAGAACCTCGGCGTCGCCTCCAAGGCGGATGGGCTTCGCTGCCTGTCGCAAGTCTCCGACTCGCTGGCCCGGCTTCACCTCACCGCGAACGCCAAGAAGTCGAAGGTGCTCTCCATCGCGGAAGCGAAGGCAGAGTTCCACTTCTCCCTCAACGAGCAGCTCGATCAAGCAGATGTGCTTGTAAAGGATGGGCCGAGTGCGCGAGCCCGACTGGCCCGAGAGGTGAATGCGATCCACAGGCGTGCGCTCAAGGTCGAGGGGCAAGGCCACTGGGACAAGGTCATCAAGCGGTTGTATCGGCTTGCCGCGCTGGCCGGAGTGCGTGCGCTCCGTCGCCGTGCTCTCAAGGACATGCTCTCCGCGCCGTCGCTCGCTCGGCGGGTGTGCGACTACATGCGAGCAACTGGCACCGCAGACGAGTACCTGAGCTTCGCCCAAAAGGTCTGGGATCATCCGGAGCAGGTCTACGACGACGTGAACGCGGTTGTGTTCGAGGGGCTGCTCCGTGTCGAGCCGAACAAAGTGGAGGCTTCTCGTATTGCGAAGCTCGCGAGCGAAGTTCTTCGAGGAGTTTCCGCCCGCCTGTCAACGCCACGTTGCCAGCAGATCGCCCCCTTGGTTCTCTTGAGATTCGGCAATCGACGAAGTCTTCCTCTTCTTGCTCGAACCTTTCAGGACGGTGTGTCGCCTGCAACGCGGGCTTCGGCGATCGTCTACGCGGGCTTTGGCCGCTCCCAGACGGGCGAAGTGGAAAGAGCCACCGCGACACACCTTCGGGCGCAGTTGCCGATGGTGGTTCTGATGCTCCGTGCAGTCGCACAGTACGCGACCGTCCCGGAACGCTGGGCTCTGCGTTGCAAACCTGGGTTCGACCCCTTGACGGCCCGCTGCTTCGTGGACATGCGCGGGCTCGCGGCGATTCGTCTGCTGTTGACCAACGAGAACCCAGCGGTCGGTGCGTGGCTGAACGCCAAGCGTGGCGAGTTGCTCAAAACCGATCTGTCCGAGTTCGACAAGCGGCTGATCGGACGACTTTGGCCCGTTCTCAGTTCGCCGCCCCGCGCGCCCGCTGCGCCGGGTCTATCGCGTCGAAGGGCAAGGCTTTCGAGGAGCAAGGCGTACAAGCCGCCGGGCACAAGACCAGGAAAGCTACGAAGGGCATGAGCGAGGCACCTTTGCGTCCTGAGCCGCCGCCAGCGGGCACGATCACCACGTAGTGCCCTCGTAGTGCCCTCAAGATTTCCGGACTCGCTAAAGGTCCCATAGAAAAAGCCCTGGCGATTCGCCAGGGCCGTTTTCAAGTGCCCCCCGAAGGACTCGAACCTTCGACCCGCTGATTAAGAGTCAGCTGCTCTACCAACTGAGCTAGGGAGGCCCGGGCTGATGAGCGGTCCGCCGGGCCGCGGTGGCGGATTGGGCGGGGCTCAGCGGCGTTGGCGATGCGTCGTAGGCCAGGGGAAACCCTGGGTTCGTGCGCAGCGCCTCGGTCGCGTGGGGAGTGTAGCACTTTGGGGCTTCGGTTCCAGCGTGGGTCGGGGTGTTGTGGGGTTGTGCGGCTTTGCCGTGGCGGGACGGTGGGCCTATGCTCGTGGCCCGGCTCATGGGGCCCGTTTACGGGGCACTTTTCCGGGCTTGTTCGGAGAGTTTTCGATGCTTCCTCCACAGAGAGTCAGCTCCGGCCGCAGCCGGCGTCGTCGTTCCCATCAGGCGCTCACGGGCTCGGTCCCGGGGGTGTGTCCGCTGACGGGTCTGCCCAAGGCGCACCACCGGGTGTGCAAGGAATCCGGGTATGTTCGCCCGGGCCTGCGTATCAAGGTGCCCAAGCTGGGCATCGGCGTGACGAAGGATTGACGCGGCGGGGCGCCCTCCGTCGGTTCCGGCGACCTTCTTTTCAGAAACGGTGTACACTCACCCGGCCCCCGGTCCACGGTGCCTCGCGACGGCCCATCGCGGCAGGAGGTCCGTTGGGGAATCGAGTTTCGTGAGTCCCACCACCCACAATCACACCCACGCCCCGATGCGGATCGCGGTCGACGTCATGGGGGGCGATCACGCGCCCGACGCGGTCCTCAAGGGCTGCATCATGGCGTTGCCCGAGCTGCAGCCGCAGGATCGGCTCGTGCTCGTGGGCCCGCGGCGGATCATCGAGGAGACGCTCGAGGAGCGGGGCGTGAACGACCCCCGCGTCGAGATCGAGCACTGCGACGAGGTCATCCACATGGATGACTCGCCGGCGAAGGCGGTGCGGCAGAAGACCGATTCGTCGATCGTCCGGATGGCCCAGCTCGGATCGAAGAACCACCCGAGGCGCTGCGACGTGGTCCTGAGCGCGGGGAACACGGGGGCGTGCGTCGCCGCCGCGATGCTGCACATGCGCCGGCTCCCCAACAACCTCCGCCCGGGGATCGCGGTGACGGTCCCGAGCTTTCACGGCCCGGTGGTGCTGAGCGACGCCGGGGCGAACCCCGAGCCCAAGCCCGAGCACCTGTGGCAGTACGGTGTGATGGCGGACGTGCTGGCCAAGCACCTGCTCAAGATCGAGAACCCCCGCGTCGCGGTGATGAACATCGGGTCGGAGGAGGCCAAGGGGACGGGGCTCATCAAGCAGACGCGCGACCTGCTCAAAGCCACGCCCGGGCTCAACTACATCGGGTACATCGAGGGGCGGGACTTCTTCGAGGGCGTCGCGGACGTGGTGGTGACCGACGGGCTGGTCGGGAACACGCTGCTCAAGGCGGCGGAGGGGATGGCCAAGAGCCTCTTCAAGGCCATCGCCGTGGAGATCATGCACCTGGACCCCGGGCTGCTCAACAAGTTCGAGCCAGTGGTGAAGGCGATCTACGCGAAGAACGACTATCACGAGCACG
>CAZTJZ010000051.1:0-22953 GCA_964614075.1 uncultured Phycisphaeraceae bacterium | reverse complement strand
GAGCTCAACGACCCCGAGATCCAGGAAGCCAAGTTCAAGGAGCAGCTCACCGGCATCGACGCCGACAAGAGCGCCGAAGAGAACACCTTCCGCACCATGGACCACGACTTCCTCCGCGCCCTCAAGGTCGGCATGCCCCCCGCCGGAGGCATGGGCCTGGGCATCGACCGACTCGTCATGCTCCTCACCAACCAACGCACCATCCGCGACGTCATCCTCTTCCCGATGATGCGTCCGGAGGCGTAGAACGGTTTCAGAACCCTACCTCACCCCGTGACACTGGCGTCTCGCCTGGGTCTCCATCTTCTCGTTCGTGGTTCTGAAACAGCCTCTTCAAGCGAGTTCAGTCGACGCCGAGCGTCTCGGGGTGCGGCGGGGTTCCAGCCCGCTTTGGGCAACAACCAACCGCGCGGGCTCCCTCGCGTGGCCAGTCTTCGTGGCCCGTTCTCGTGGCCCGTTCTCGTCGTCCGTTCTCGTGGCCCGTGGGCTACTTCGCCGGGCGAGTCTCCAGCGTCGCACGCAGCAGCGCCCGGCGCTGGTCCATCGCCAGCGTGCCCATGGCGTCCTTGATCGCCTGGATCCGCCCGCCGTCGCTCGGCAGGCCCTTGAACGCCTTCTCCAGCGCCGACAGCCCCTCGCCCGCCAGCCCGGCCTTCCCCGCGACCTCACCGAACCGCGACACGGTCTCGTTCAGAAGCCCGTGGTACGCGTGCGTCGACTCGTCCCACGCCACCTTCAGCATGTTCCCGATCTTCCCGACCGCCTCGCGCTTGGCCTCCTTGTCGGCCTGCTTCTTCATGTTCGGGTCCATCAGCACCTTGGTGTATTCCGTCACGATCTTGTCGTGGAACTTCATCGCCTGCGCGCTCGCGATGCCCCGCTCCTTGATGTCGGTCGTCAGCGGCTTGAGCCGCAACGCCTTGATCGACGCGTTGAGCAGCTTCATGTCGTCGCTCGCGCGGTCCGCAAGGTTGATCCGGTCCAGGAGACCGCCGTCCACCGCCTCGATCAGGTCGAGGTTCTCGACGATGCTCTTCTCAAGCCGCGCACGCCGCTCCTCGAGCACCGGCATGATCTTCGCCCGCGCCGCGTCGTCCAGCATCGGGTTCACACGCACCGCCGCGTAGTCCGCCGGCTCCGTCAGCGTCTTGAGCTTCCCCTCGCCGTCCAGCCAGAACTTCTCGAACGGCAGGTCCGGCAGCGGCTCCGTCGCCTTGGGAGGCGTGTGCATGGTCACGGTCGGCGCGGGGCTCACAGGCCGCGCCGGGATCTTGAACGGGTCGCTCGGCTTGGGCGCCTCCGTCGGCGGGAGCACGAGCTGCGCGCTCGCCGAGCCCGTCATCAGCACCACCGCCACGCCTACCCCCGCCGCGATCAATCGGTTCATGCTCGTCTCCAATACGTGCCCGGCCAGAGCCCCGCCGGGCCTCCATGATACGCGCCGAGCCCCAACCGCGCCCGCTCCCCGCCCGTTCCCTACGCTGCCCGGCTCAGCCGTGGAGATTCCCGCGATGTCCACCCCCGCCGTCCACCGTGCCGCTCTCGCCGGAGCCATCGCCGACGCCGCTCTGCTCCGCGGCACCTTCACCCTGCGCTCCGGGAAGAAGAGCAGCTACTACCTCGACAAGTACCTCTTCTCCACCCGTCCCGAGCTCCTCCGCCTGCTCGCCCCGCTCTTCGCCGACGCCCTCAAGATCGCGGAGAAAGGCCTCGCGATCCGGTTCGACCGCCTCGCCGGCGCCGAGCTGGGCGGGATCCCCCTCGTCACCGCCGCCAGCCTCCACACCGCGCTCCCCTGCATCTTCGTGCGCAACCAGAAGAAGGACTACGGCACGGCCAAGCAGATCGAGGGCGTCGTGAAGCCCGGCGACCGCGTCGCGCTCCTCGAGGACGTCGCGACCACGGGCGGGCAGGCTCTCGAGGCCGTCAAGTCCCTGCGCGACGCGGGCGCCAATGTCCTCGCCGTGATCGCCACCATCGACCGCCTCGAAGGCGCGCGAGAGAACCTCGAAGCCGCCGGGCTGCACTTCCAGGCGCTCTTCACCAAGCGTGATCTGGGGATCGACGAGTAGCCCAGGTTCGCCGCGAGCATCGCCGCAAAAAAAAAGCAGACCCCGGGCCGGAAGTCCCGGGGTCTGTTTGCTCCGCACCATCCCTGCGCGAAGGTCCGTGCGCGAGAGTCAGTGCCAGAGGCGAAGCGTGAGACCTCCCACGTCTTAGTCGCAGAATCCACCCGAGGCCCGACGGGCGTTCTGATCGCCCGCGAACCCGCCCAGCAATCCGCCGATGATCGCGCCGGCGGCGGCGCCCTTGCCCATGTCGCCCGACAGGCTCCCCAAGCCCATCCCGGCGAGCGAGCCCAACGCCGCTCCCGATACGAAGCCCTCGCCCGCGTTGTTGCATCCCGTCGCCGCGATCAGCATCGCCGCACCGCAGAGCAGCCCCGCGAACTTCCGCCCGGTCGTGCGAGTCGTGTTCATGTGCCGTCCTCCAATGTCGTGGCCTTGCGCCACGCGTGCTTCTGCTTCGTTCGACGCTCCGGGTCCCCCGCGGGTTCACCGGATCGCCAGACAGCCTATCCGACATGTTAGTATTCGGCAACATCCAACGTCCGGTTTCACGAACCCGCAAAATGCGCAACGTTTTCATGCCCTCAATAGGGCATGGGTCGCGAAAACCCATGAAAACGCTTGCCCCGAACGCCTAGTTCCAGCTACATCCCTTGGGCCAGGTCTCGGGGTGCTGCCCCCTCGCCCGCCGGACCAGCTCGGCGAGGTGCCCCAGCTCGCCCAGGATCAGCTCGGCCCGCTCGTGCACATCCCCCTCGGCCAGGAGGCGGTAGCGGAGCTTCTGTGGCTGCACAAAGAAGAACGACACCAGCTCCAGCAGGGCGTGCGTCGGGACGTCTTCGTTGCGCACGTGCTCCAGGACCTGCTCCGCGGAGCGGTGCCCGGCCAGGGGGCCCGTCGAGAGCACGGCCTCGAGCCGCGAGCGGATCTCGTCGAGGGGGAGCTCCATCGACTCGACGCCCACGGGCTCGAGCATCGCCTCGCGGTAGAGGCGGGTCTGGGTGGGGGGGGACTCGCTCAGGATGCGGGCGCGGCAGACGCCCTGGAGGATGATGTTGAAGCGTCCGTCGGCCAGCTTCTCGTGCTGGACGATGTGCCCGACGCACACCGCCGGGCGGATGGGCGGACGCCCGTGGTACTGCTGCTTCCAGTCCGGGCCCTCGAACACGCCCATCGCGATCTGCCCTGAGGTGTCGAGGGCGTGCTCGACCATCTGGCGGTATCGCGGCTCGAAGATGTGCAGCGGGAGCACCTGCTGCGGGAGCAGCGTCACCGAGTCGAGCGGAAAGACGGGGATCGCCTTCCCGAAGTTCACCTGGATGGTGTTGTCCTCGGACACGAAGGAACAATAGTGGGGGAGTGGGGGCTGGGTGTGCTCGGTCGAGCGGACGCACTCCAAGTCTACCATGCCGCGTGACGGACCCCTCGCCGACCATCGTCCCCACGCGCGACGGGTATGACCGCTGGTCGGAGGTCTACGACGCGGACGGAAATCCGCTGGTGTGCCTCGAGGGGCGCGTGGCGCCGGGGCTTCTGGGCGAGGTGCGCGGGTTGCGGGTCGCGGACATCGGCTGCGGGACGGGGCGGCACGCCTTGCGCCTCGCGCGCGAGGGCGCGTTCGTCACGGGCGTGGACTTCTCCGAGGGGATGCTGGCGGCGGCGCGGGCCAAGCCCGGGGCCTCGGGTGTGCGGTGGGTGGGCCACGATCTCGCCCGGGAACTCCCCTTCCCTGACGCTTCCTTCGATCGCGTCATCTGCGCCCTCGTGCTCGACCACATCGAGCCCGTCGCGGCGTTCCTGGGCGAGCTCGCCAGGGTCTGCACGCCCGAGGGGTTCGTCCTCGCGACGGTGATGCACCCGGCGATGATGCTCCGCGGCGTGCAAGCGCGGTTCACCGACCCATCCAGCGGTCGCCGCGTCATGCCCAGGAGCGTCCCCAACTCGGTCGCCGACTACGTGATGGGCGCCGAGTCGGCGGGGCTTTGGCCCGTGCACATGAGCGAGCACGCCGTGGACGAGGCGCTCGTGCGTGCGGCTCCGCGGGCGGGGGCGCACCCGATGGGGTGGCCCATGCTGCTGGTGTTCAAGTGGCGCCGGGGGTCGGGCGGCGCTCGATGAGATCGAACTTGTTCCCGTAGAGATCCTGGAACACGGCCACGACGCCGTAGGGCTCCTCGCGGGGCGGGGAGAGGAAGACCACGCCCCGCGCGGAGAGCAGGGCGTGGTCACGCCGGGCATCGTCGGTCTCGAGGAACACAAAGACCCGTCCGCCGGTCTGGCGCCCCACGCTCGCGAGCTGCTCGGGCGTGGCCGCGCTGGCGAGCAGGATGGTCACGGCGTTGCGTGCGCCCGGTGGCTCGACGCGGACCCAGCGTTTGTCCGGAGAGAGCCGCGTGTCCTCGACGAGGCGGAATCCCAGCTTCTGCGTGTAGAACGCGATGGCCTCGTCGTAGTCGCGGACGGTGATGGCGAACTGGCTGATGTGCATGGGTTCTCCCTGCGGAGCGCGGGTCGAGCGCCAGAACGTAGGGGGACTTGCGGGCGTGAAGTCTGTGCGAGATGGGGGAAGAGAGCACAGGCGGGACGCCTGTGCCACGAGGAGGGGGAGGAACTTGCACGGCTTAGCTTCGTGTATCATCCGCCCATGAAATCCCGCGGCATGGCGCTCCACTGGAAGATCCTTCTGGGCCTGGTCATGGGCGTCGCCCTCGGGGTCGCCCTCAACGCGTGGTGGACCGGCGAGACATGGTCGCGGCTGGGCGTGAACGACGCCAAGGATTTCCTCGCCGGGAAGGCCAACCCGGCCAACGACGGCGCGGTGTTGGGGGCGATGGCCATCCGCGTTGCCGTCCGGGCGGCCAAGCTCGTCGCCGATCTGTTCCTGCGAGGGCTGCGATTCATCGCCGTGCCCGTGATCCTCTTCTCGATCATCTCCGCGGTGGCGGGGCTGGCGGACTTGCGGCGTCTGGGACGCATCGGCGGGAAGACGCTGGGGATCTTCGCGGTCACGGTCGTGATCGCCTCGGGAGTCGGGCTTGTTCTGGTCAACGTCGTGCGCCCGGGCTCGCGGGTGTCCGAGGAGACCCGGCAGCGGATCACCGAGCAGATGATGCCCCAGGCGCGACAGCGCCTCGACTCCGCGAAGGCGCAGTCCGAGTCGCTCTCGGCGTGGGATCAGGTCACCAACGCCCTGCCCACCAACCCTTTCGCCGCCCTGGCGCAGGGCGACATGCTCCAGGTCGTCGTCGCCGCGATCCTCGTGGGCATCGGGCTGATTCTGATCCCCAAGCCCAGGCGCGACGTGGTCGTGGGGTTCTGCGACGCGCTCGCCGACGCCGTGCTCCAGCTGGTGCGGCTGCTCATGCAGCTCGCGCCCTTCGCGGTCTTCTGCCTGGTCGTTCCGGTGGTGGCGGGGATGGGGCTGGAGCTCGTGGGGGCGCTCGCGGCGTACTGCGTGACGACGCTCGTCGGGTTGGGCGTGGTGCTGTTCCTCGAGTACCCGCTTCTGACCAGGGCCTTCACGCCCGCCGGGAACAAGGTCGGGTACCGGCGGTTCTTCCGGGGGATGGCCCCGGCCCAGCTCCTGGCGTTCTCGAGCTCGTCCTCCGCCGCCACGCTCCCCGCGACGATGGAATGCTGCAACGACCGCCTGGGCGTGCCCGAGGAGATCACGAGCTTTGTGTGCCCGTTGGGGACGACGATCAACATGGACGGGACGGCGTTGTATCAGATCATCTCCGTGATTTTCCTGGCCCAGCTCTCGGGCGTGGATCTGTCGTGGGCGCAGCAGGCGACGGTGGCGCTGCTCGCGATCCTCGTCGCGGTGGGGGCGCCGGGGCTGCCGGGCTCCAGCGTTGTCATGATGACCGTGGTGCTGCAGGCGGTGGGCCTGCCGGGCGAGGGGATCGCGATCATCCTGGCCGTCGATCGCCTGCTCGACATGGCGCGGACGGTCGTCAACGTGAGCGGCGACGCGGCGGCGGCGGTGATCGTCGCGGGCAGCGAAGGACGGCTGGGAAAGGACCCGCTGGAGGCGTCGACCGCGTCGTAGCGGGCTCTGAGGTGGGTGGGGGGCGGCGCGGAGCGCACGAATACAAAGGACCCAATAAAAAAAGCACCGGTGTGGGCCGATGCTTTGAGAGAGACGTGGGGCCTGCGATCAGCGGCGGCGGCGTCCGCCGAGCACACCGGCGAGGCCGACGATCATCATGCTGGCGGGCGTGGGGACGCGGGTCACGAAGACGCTCGTGCCGCTGGCGCTGTCGTTGGCGCTGAGCGTGAACGAGTACGCGGCCTGCTGGCTGGAGATGAACCCGACGGGGGTGAACCCGGGGCCGAAGGGCGTGGACATGTTGGAAGTGTTGGAGGAGAAGGAGCCGGCGCCCATGCTGGGGTTGTGGAAGGCGAAGGGGGTTGGGCCGGGGATCGCGCCGTTGAGGTTGGCGCGATACGCCGAACCGCCGAACGCGCCGAACATGCTCGCGCCGTCACCGTCGTTGTCGGTGAGCGTGAATGTCGAGCTCGCCCGAGCCTCGCCAATGAACCCCGGGAAGGCCAAGAGGCCCGAGGAGATCGTGAACAGCGTGGGCGTGCCGGAGGCGGTCACCGCGAAGGAGACCGAGACCACCGGGTCTTCCTGGTATCCCAGGCTGAGGCTGTCGAGGGTGGCCACGGCGTTGTTCGAGCCGTCACGGATCGTGAGCGGGCCGGAGCTGCTCCACGACCAGCGCCCTTCGGCGTCCCACTGGATGGCGCTGTTGTCGATCTGCCACTGGCCCGTGGTGCTGCCGTTGTCCGCGGTGATCGTGATGGCGTTACCGATCACGCCGCCCTGCGCTGCCGCCGCGAGCACGCCCGCGAACGACACCCCGATGAGAATGTTCTGCTTCATTGATCTCTCTCCACGGCGTGTTTCCACACCGAATACCCCGCGTCAGCAACGAGCGAAGTGAAGCCATTATCGGGCAAGGTCTGCCGCGTGTCAATCCCTTTCTCGCTCGCGGTTCACGAATGTCCCGTGAAGTACTCCCCTGTTTTGGGGAAACGCCTACGGGTTGGCCTTGGCGTCCGGCAGGACGGCCCGGAGGTGGAGGTCCTTGAGCTGGGCCTCGGTCACCGGACTGGGGGCCTTGGTCATCAGGTCGGCCCCGATGAGAGTCTTGGGGAACGCGATGACATCGCGGATGTTGTCGGTCCCGACGAAGTTCATGACGAGCCGGTCGAGGCCGAAGGCGATCCCGGCGTGGGGCGGGGCGCCGTAGGAGAGCGCTTCTAAGAGGAAGGAGAACTTTTCCTTGGCCTGCTCGGGGGTGAGGCCCAGGAGCTGGAAGACCTTGGACTGCACGCGCCGGTCGTGGATGCGGACCGATCCGCCGGCGATCTCCTGCCCGTTGAGCACGATGTCGTACCCCGCGGAGACGATGGACTCGATGGTGACCTCGTCGTTGGGATCGGCGTCGAGGAAGGCCTGCATCTGATCGTCGCGCGGGCTGGTGAAGGGGTGGTGCATGGCGACCCACTTCCCGGTCTCTTTGTTGCGCTCGAACATGGGGAAGTCGACGACCCAGAGGAAGTTCCAGGGCCCGCCCTCGGCGCCGGGCTTGGGGACGATCCCCATGTCGCGCGCGACCTTCTGGCGCAGCTCGCCGATGACCTTGGTGGCGATGGAATAGGTGTCGGCGACGAAGAGGACGATGTCGCCGGGCTTGGCGCCGGTCGCGTTGAGGAAGTCGCTCTTGAGGGTCTCCAGGATCTTGGCGATGCCCGTGTCGAGCTTGACGCCCCCCGGGGCGGCGGGGTCGGCGAGGATCTTGACGCTGGCGACGCCGCCCCCGCCGTAGTACTTCGCGAGGTCGGTGTACGCGTCGGTCATTTTCCGCGTGAGCTTCTCGGCCCCGCCCGGGACGCGCAGGGCCTTGACGACGCCCTTCTTGCTGTTGAAGCGCGGGCGGTCCTTGCCCTTGTCGAGGGTGTCGCGGAAGACCTTGAACTCGGTGCGCTGGGCGAGGTCGCTGAGGTCCTGGATGAAGAGGTCGTAGCGGGTGTCGGGGCGGTCGATGCCGTACTTCTCCATGGCCTCGCGGTAGTCGAGGCGCTGGAGGGTCGGGACGCTGACGCCGGCGATGTCCTTCCAGAGATGGCGGACGAAGCCTTCCATCATCTGCATGACCTGCTCGCGCCGGACGAAGGACATCTCGAGGTCGATCTGGGTGAACTCGGGCTGGCGGTCGGCGCGGGGGTCCTCGTCGCGGAAGCAGCGGCAGATCTGCATGTAGCGGTCGCACCCGGCGACCATCAGGATCTGTTTGAAGAGCTGGGGGGACTGGGGGAGGGCGTAGAACCCGCCCGGGGTGTGGCGGCAGGGGACGAGGAACTCGCGGGCACCCTCGGGGGTGCTCTTGTAGAGGATCGGGGTCTCGATCTCGAGGAAGCCGTTCTCGTCGAAGTAACGCCGCGTGCTCTGGTAGAGCTTGTGGCGCGTGGCGAGGATGCGCTGCATCGAGGGTCGGCGGAGATCGACGTAGCGGTGGCTGAGGCGCCGCTCCTCGTTGGGGAGGTTCTCGTCGTCGGCGGGCAGGAAGGGCGGGTTGTCGGTCTTGGCGATTGTCTCGAGGGCGGAGACGAGCACCTCGACCTTGCCCGTGTCGAGCTTGGGGTTGGGCCCGCCCGCGCGGGGGCGGACGGTGCCCTCGACGGCGATCACGTCCTCGTTGCGGAGCTTGTCGGCGGCGAGCTTGAGGTCCTTGTGCTCGTCCTGGTCGAAGACGAGCTGGGTGAGCCCGGCGCGGTCGCGGATGTCGATGAAGATGAGATTGCCGTGGTCGCGGTAGGCGTTGACCCAGCCGCTGAGGCGGACGGTCTGCCCGGCGTGGCTGTCGCGGAGTTGTCCGCAGGTGTGGGTGCGGAGGAGCATGGCGATCCCTTTGCAAAGAGTTGGGGGCGAGTATAGGGATCGCGCGCGGGGTGCTGCGAGGCCGGAAGAGGAAGGAGACACGGGCGGGACGCGTGCGCCACAAAGAGGAGGAGAAGTAGAAAGGAGACACAGGCGGGACGCCTGTGCCACGAGAGAAGACTTGAGATGTGGGGGGCGGGCTACGCGGCCTTGCGTGCGGGGCGCATCATGGCGCCGCAGACGGCCTCGAGCGCGAAGGCCCAGTCGTGCTCGAGCTGTTCGGTCCAGTCGCTGCCCGCGAGCTCGCGCATGGTGGCGAGGAGTTCGGCGCGGACGTCGCGGAAGTGCTCGGGCTTGGCGCCGGCGGCCCGGGCCTGCGCGCCGAGCTTCTGGAGGGGGAGCTCGAGGTTGGAGAACTGGTCGAGATTGCGGGCGATCTGGCGGAGGGTGGCGAAGTAGGCCTTGTGATGGGGCGCCGAGTCCTCGGGGAAGAGGCGGCGGGTGGTGGGGTGCTGGTCGTGGAGGCGGAGAAGGACCCGTGCGACGAAGGCCTCGCCGCAGGGCTCGAAGGTCTGGAAACTGCTGCGGATGCGGTGGGCCTGGAGTCGGTTCATCATCGTCTCTTCCTGCCCGCGGGGGCTTGGGACCTTCCGGGCGACGGGCTCGCGTGGGCCGGGCGCGCGGCGGTGTTCTTCTCCGGGGAAGAGCATCGGCCCGGGCGGATGGGATTCGCGTGGTGCGGGTGCGGAATGTGGGCGAAGGCGAGGGTGTGTCGTCACGGGCGTCACAGGCGCGAAGGTCGTTCACGCCAATAATCCGGCGTGCGTGCGCGGGCGTGGTGTTTGTGGACGTTGTCGGCGTTCCTGCTGGCGGGGTGCGTGACGCCCGCGCGCCTGCACGAGGAGGGGCGTGGCGCGGAGAGCGGGGCGTTGGCGCGGTTCCCGCTGTCGGGGGAGTATGACGCGACGTTCGTGACGCCCTGGGTGGGGAGGCTGCGCGGTCGCGTGCACGCGGAGGTGACGGAGCGGGGGTTCAAGGCGAACACGCCGCCGGGCGTGGCGTGGAATCTGGTGGGCGGGCTGGAGTCGGTTCTCGGGCGGGTGTTCACGCCGTTCCTCTTCCCGAGCGGGATGATCCTGACGTGGGAGACCACGCTTCCGAACAAGGACGGCCCGGGGATCGGGACCATCGGGGTCGGGTCGATGTCGTCGCTGCGGATGGCGACGCGGATCGAATCCCTGGACGGGACGGCGAAGATCCTGCTGCGCGACGGGCGGGCGATCGGCGCGATGGAGTTCCGCAGAGCCTCGGGGGAGCGGGCGACGGGTGTGGATTACCCGGGGCTGGTCTCGGCGGCGCAGGAACGCATTGATCGCAGCTTGTACGACGCCAGGGTCGCGTCGTCGGGGGCGGTGCGGACGTACATGAACGACGTGCGGTCGGCGGCGGGCGTGGCGCGGGACGACGTGGAGTTCCTGTTCGCGGCGGGCGCGGCGGCGCGGAAGAGCCTGAAGTTCAACGCGCCGCTCTTCTTTCCCGCTCCCGGCGAGGAGGAGCTCGCACGCGAGGAGCTCGTGAGCCTCGTGCGCCCGGCCAGGGCGACGTACGACGAGGACGCCCGCATCGCGACGCTCCGCATCGACGCGTTCGTCGATGAGGGCGATCTGAAGGGGGCGCTCTCGGAGGCGGTCGGGCACGCCCCGGCGGGGATCGTCGTGGACCTCCGGACCAGCGGCGGGGTGGACGCGCTGGCGCTGGTGGTCGCGTCGCGCCTGCTCGTTCGGGACGTGGAGCTGGGCGTCTTGTGCTCGCGGGGAGGGCGGGAGCGGGCGCTGCGGGGCGAGGAGTTCCCGAGCGTCGAGATTCAGAACGGCGAGGACGTGGACCGCCTGCTCGCGGTGATCGACGAGCACGGCGGGGCGCGGGTGGTCGTGAGAGCGGCGCCCGACGCCTACACGGGCCCGCTCGCGGTCGCGGTGTCGGGGCGGACGACCTCCACCAGCGAGTGGTTCGCGTGGGTCATGAAGGCGTCGGGGCGGGCCAAGGTCTACGGGCAGACCACCGCGGGGAGGCCCTTGCTCACGCGAGAGTTTGACCTCGGGCAGGGGTGGCGGCTGCGGCTGGCGGCGGTGGACTGGCTGCCCGCGGTCGGGCCCAAGGTCTTCGGGAAGGGTGTGTCGCCGGACGTTCGGGCAGGGCGCGAGGAGGCGGCGGAGGTGGCGAAGCGATCGCTGGCGAGGGAGGCTCAGCCCGGGCGAGCGCGGCCGGACGAGGAGCCGGCGCGGGGGGAGTTTCCCGAGTTCTCGCGGCGTTAGTGGATGGTCTTGAAGAATCGCTCGAAGCGCGGGCGGTAGTTGCGTTCGGGGTTGAGCGAGAGCGCCACGCCGAAGACCCGCCCGACGATGTTGTCCTCTCGGATGGTCCCGAAGGCCCGGGAGTCGGCGGAGTTATCGCGGTTGTCGCCCATGACGAAGTACTCGCCTGTGGCGACGGTGACCGGGCCGAAGGATCGGAGGCTGGGGCGGGTGGGGGTGGACATGACGGCGTGGGCGGAGCCGCCCAGGGTTTCCCAGAGGAAAACGTGGGCGCTGCGTCGGTCGCTGGGGATGTAGCGGGACTGGTCCGGGGGCACGTCGGAGTAGGCCATGGATTGGCCGTTGACGAGGAGAACGCCCGAGCGGAGCTCCAGGGTATCGCCCGGGCCGGCGACGACGCGTTTGACGAGGCGGTCGCCGTTGACGGGTGAGTAGCAGATGACCACCTCGCCGGGCTTTGGGGTGCTCCAGCGTTTGAGCCAGAGCCCCGTGAAGGGCAGGCGCAGGCCGAAGGCGAGCTTGTTGACGGTGATGCGATCGCCCGGGAGGATGGTCGGCTCCATGGAGCCCGAGGGGACGTCGTTCCAGTCGGCGATGGACGAGCGGAACGGTCCCAGGACCATCGCGGCGATGGCGAAGGGGACGATCCAGTTCTTGGCGAAGCGCTTGAAGCGGTCGCGCCAGGTGGTTCGCGCCGGGATGTCTCCCGCGAGGGCGAGGGGCGGGGATTTCGTGAAGAGTCGCATGAGGCACCGGGGCGAAGCCCGGTACGGATAGCATGCCACAGAAGTTCGGCGTTGGCAAGGCGCGCGGGGGATTCTCGCCCGCGCTAGGCTGTGGCATGAGCGTCCGATACTCCTGGAAGGTGCTTCGCGCGGGCACGTTTCGCCTCGACGGCGGGTCGATGTTCGGGTTGGTCCCCCGTCCGGTGTGGACCAAGGCGGTGACGCCCGACGAGCGCGGGCGCATCACGGTGCAGCACAACTGCGTGCTGCTGGAGGGCGGCGGGAAGCGCGTGCTGCTGGAGGCCGGGAGCGGGGACAAGATGGACGCGAAGAGCCGCGACATCTTCGCGCTCGAGTCGCGGTCGATCACGGACGCGCTGCGCGAGGTCTCGTGCGATGAGAAGGACATCGATGTGGTGGTGGTGTCGCACCTGCACTTCGACCACGCCGGGGGGGTGACGAGGGCGGTGCGCGCGGGCGAGGCGCCCGACTGGACGGGCGCGGGCTCGCAGGGGGAGATGCGGGTGAAGCGGACGTTCCCCAACGCGCGGGTGTGCGCGCAGGCGCGCGAGTGGGGCGACGCCCTGGCCAACCGCAGCGTGATGACGCGCACGTACTTCCGCGAGCACCTGGACCCGATCCGCGATCACCTGATGCTCGTGGACTCGCCCCGCCCCTTCGCGCCCGGGTACACGCCCGACCGCGACGAGATGCCCCCAAGCCCGGTGGAGCTGCGACGGACGGAGATCCTGCCGGGGCTGTGGGTCTTCCTCGCGCCCGGGCACACCTGGGGTCAGCAGGCGGCGATGTTTGAGGACACCAGCGGAAAGACCGTGGTCTTTGTGCCGGACGTGATGCCCACGGCGTGGCATGTCGGGGCGGCGTACAGCCTGGGGTATGACGTCGAGCCCTACACGAGCATGGTGACGCGCCGGTGGCTCCTGGATGAGGCGGCGCGGGGGGACTGGACGCTGATCCTGGACCACGAGCCGGGCAACCCGGTGCGGCGGGCCCGCCGCGCCAAGGACTGGTATGAACTGATCGAGGCGTGAGGGGACGGGGTTATGATGCCCGGGCATCGAGGCATCGAGGTGTTCCCGGATCGAGTTGTGAGATGATGGACGCGACGGCGGGATCAGGCGAGACGGCGGGGGCGCCCGTGATGGGGGCGGAGGAGGCCGCGCCGGTTCGTCGTGTGCCCAAGCGGACGTTGATGGACCGGGTGGACAGCTTCATCAGCCGGTTGTCGACGCGCAACGCGTTCTGGCAGAAGGTCACGAGCCTGATCTGGATGCCGTACACGTTCAAGAGCGGGATCCGCCTGCCCAAGCAGATGGACGCGAACACGTACGCGGCGGTGCTCCCGTTCCGGCGGTTCAACCGGAACTGGTACAACGCGATGGCCGGGGCGTCGCTCCTGGGCAACGCGGAGATCGCGGGGGGGATGTACGTGTTCCAGATCTGCGGCGGACAGTACACGGTGGTGTGCAAGCAGCTGGAGTACAAGTTCATGAGGCCCTGCTACGGGCCGGCGGTCTACCGCATGACGCCGCGCGAGGACGTGCAGGGCCTGCTGGCGGGCGGGAAAGAGTTCAACATCACGCTGGACATGGAGATCGTGCAGCAGCCGATCGTGCCCAAGCCGGTGCGCGGGGCGGCGGAGAAGGTTTTGCCCAAGGGCGTGGGGCGTGAGGTGGCGGGGCGGGAGAAGCGCGTGGGCAAGTGCCTCGCGACGTTCCACGTGACGCCCAAGCAGCACCAGCAGCGCAAGGGGCGGAAGATCCGGTAGCGGGGCGCCGCACGCCTCCCCGCGGCGAGACGAACGACGGAGGCGGGACGCCCGCGCAACAGGGATGGGAAGCGAGCGCCGAGCCAACTACGCCGAGGTGATGGGGTGGGGCGTGTTCCTCGCCTGCTCGTGGACGTGGTGCATCGGGATGTTCCTCCCGGTGATCCTGAGGCGGGATTTCGGGAGCTGGGCGCACGCGGCGTTCCTGATTCCAAACGTGGTGGGCGCGGGGGCGATGGGATTTGTTCTTCGGCGTCGGGGCGCGAGCGAGTCGCTGTGCGTGGAACACCTGCCGGCGTGCCGGGCGTTCTCGTGGGTGACGGTCGCGTTCCAGTGGTTCTTCTTGCTGTGGCTGTCGTGGGGGTGGGGGCAGGGCGGGATCGCGCTGGTGATCGGCGCGGTGGCGCTGGCGTGGGGCGCGGAGACGTTCTGCCGGAGCGAGCGGAGGTGGATGGCGCTGGCGGTGGGCGTGCTGGCGGTGTCGCTGGGGTGCGGGGCGTGGTGGGTGGTCTCGGGCGGGGGGGCGCGCACGGGCGCGGGGCTGACGCCCGCGCACCCGGGCGAAGTGGCCTGGATCGTGCCGGTGTGCGTGCTGGGGTTCGGGCTGTGCCCGTACCTCGATCTGACGTTCCACAGGGCGCATCAGCGGACGCCCGAGGGCGCCGCGGCGGCGCCGTTCGCGATCGGCTTCGGAGCGTTCTTTCCTCTGCTCATGCAGTTCACGTGGATGTACACGCCCGAGATCCTCGAGATCGCCAAGGACAAGGGCGTGAGCATCGGCCCGCAGGTGGCGAGCTTCCCCGTCGCGGTCCACATGGCGGTTCAGCTGGGGTTCACGATCGCCGCCCACGAACGCGAGCTGTCGGCGCGGGAGTCCACGGGGGGCGTAGGGCGGCTGGGGCCCCTGGCGATGGCGCTCGCGCTGCTGCTGGTGTGCTGGCGCCTGCCGCGGCTGGCGGGGATGAGCTCGTTCGAGATGGTGTACCGCGGGTTCTTGAGCTGCTACGCGCTGGTGTTCCCGGCGTACGTGTGGGTTTGCGTGGTCTGTCGGCGCGGGATGGCGACGCGCTCCGGGCTCGCGATCGTGCTGGGCGCGTGCGCGGTCGCGGGGCCCATGTACTGGATGGGGTTTGTGCGCGGGGACACGTGGTGGCTCGCCCCGGGCGTGGGGGTGGTTCTGTTGGCCGGGCTGGTGGCGCGGGTGACGGGGGGCGGGGTCCGTCAGGCGGGCGGGGCCTTGCCCGGATAGCCCAGGGTTGCAAGCGCGTGGCGTGCCGCGGACCGGACGAGTGCCGGCTCCTTCGCGTCCCAGGCCAGGTCGAGCAGTCGCGGCGTCCACTCGCGCGTGCCGCGTTGTTGCATCGCGTTGGTGAGCGCGAGGATCGCGTTGCGCTTCATGATCGCGAGCGGGGCACGCTTCATGGCGGAGGTCATGAAGAAGTGGCGGCGCTGGCTCTCGTCCCATCCCAGCACGCTCAGGAGGTCGAACCCTCGCCGGCGCGGCGTGTAGTCGGGGTGGATCGGGGGCGCGGGCGTGTCGCGGGGCGAGTTGTGCGGGCAGACCTCCTGGCACACGTCGCACCCGAAGATCCAGTCGCCCAGGGACGCGTGAAACTCGGGCGGGACGGGCTCGTGACGCTCGATCGTGAGGTAGGCGATGCAGCGTGACGCGTCGACGGAGTAGGGCGTGATGGCGCGCGTGGGGCAGGCGTCGAGGCAGCGGGTGCACGTGCCGCAGTGGTCGGGGGTGGGGCGCGGGGCGGGCTCGAGAGCGAGCGAGGTCGCCACGCCGCCCAGCAGGAGATAGCTCCCGAGCTCGGGGTGGATGAGCAGGGTGTTCTTGGCCTGCCAGCCCAGCCCGGCGAGGGTCGCGAGCTCGCGCTCCAGGACGGGGACGGTGTCGACGAAGGCGCGGAAGGAGTGCCCGGCGTGCTCGGCGCGGAGCGTGTCGCAGAGCGCGTGCAGGCGGCGTTTGAGGAGCGCGTGATAGTCGCGCCCGCGTGCGTACCGCGCGATGCGGCCTTGCGGGAGGGGGCTCTCGTCGGGCGGGTCGGAGTCGCCGCGGGGCGCGTAGCGGTCGGCGACCATGATGAACGACCGCGCGCCGCGCAGGAGCTTTCTCGGGTCGACGCGCAGGTCGTGATCCCGGGCGAGGTAGTCCATCGTCGCGTGGCGGCCCAGGTCGAGCCAGCGGCGGAGGTGCTGGGCGTACGCCGAGGGCTGCGCGGGCGCGATCCCGCTCGCGGCGAAGCCCAGCGCGTCGCAGCGTTCCAGAACGCGCCGGGTCGAGACGCTCACGGCCTGAGCCCCGGGTGATCGCCCTCGCCCCGGAGCACGCGCAGCGCGTGGGGGAGCAGCTCGGCGATCGCCTCGAACTGCTCCACGCACCCGCGCGGCGAGCCGGGGAGCGTCACGATGAGCGTGCGTTCCGCCGCGCCCGCGACGCCCCGGGAGAGGTACGCCCTTGGGTTTGCGGCGCCGGTCCGCGCCCGTGCGAGCTCCATGAGCCCCGGGTGGGGGCGGTCGATGACGCGCCCCGCGGCCTCGGGGGTCACGTCGCGCGGCGAGAGCCCCGTGCCGCCCGTGGTGAGGATGAGATCGACGCGGTCGCGGACCCAGGCGCGGAGCGTGCGCTCGATCTCATCGGCGTCGTCGGGGACGAGATCGGTCGCGGCGATCGTCGCGCCCAGGCGTTCCGCGCACGCCCGCGCCAGCGCCGGGCCCGACTCGTCCGCCCGCTCGCCGCGAGCGCATCGGTCGCTCACGGTGAGGACGGCGGCGCGGAGTTGGCGCGTGGGCGTGGTCATGCGCGGCGGGCTTGCGATCGGCGCGCCGGGGCGTGGTAGCTCCCGCTCCGCCCGCCGTGCTTCTCCGTGACGCGAACGCCCTCGATGGTCATCTCTCGGTCGACGCTCTTGCCCATGTCGATGACGGTGAGGGCGGCGATGGCGACGGCGGTGAGGGCTTCCATCTCCACGCCCGTCTTGGAGTGCGTGCGGGCCGTGGCGCGGATGACGACGCGTCCGCGCTGCAGCGCCAGGTCCACGTCGACTGAATCGAGCGGGAGGGTGTGGCAGAGCGGGATGAGCTCGTCGGTTCGTTTGGCGGCCTGGATCGCCGCGAGGCGCGCGACGTCGAAAAGACTGCCCTTCTTCAGCCTGTTCGCGCGGATCCGGGCCGCGAGCGCCGGGGAAACGCGGACGAACCCCTCGGCGGTCGCGGCGCGGGCGGTGACGGGCTTCTCGCCCACGTCCACCATGCGGGCCTTGCCCGAGCGGTCCAGGTGCGAGAGCTGAGTTCGGCGGGGCATGCGAGAACGGTAGTGGGGGCGGGGCGCCGGGGACGCGGCGGGGTCAGCTCGCCGCCGGAGTCTTCCAGCCCTCGACGGCCTCGTTCTTGGGATGGACCATGAGCCAGACCCGCTCGAGGAGCGGGCGGAGCCCCTCGCGCGTGGCCCCGCTGATGGCGAGCACGTCCTTGCCGGCGCGGAGCTCGAGGTCGGCGCAGACTTTCTTCACCGCGCTCGTGCGTTCGCTGTCGCTGGAGAGGAGGTCGAGCTTGTTGAGCACGACGAGCTCGGGCTTGTCGGCGAGGGCGGGCGAGTACGCCGCCAGCTCGCGCCGGATCATGCGGTAGTTCTCCGCCGGGTCGCTCTGGTCCTCGGGGCGGATGTCCAGGAGGTGCACGAGCACGCGGGTGCGTTCGACGTGACGGAGAAAGTCGTGCCCAAGCCCGGCCCCCCGGGCCGCCCCCTCGATGAGCCCGGGGATGTCGGCGAGGACGATGCGGCGCGTGGCGTCGACCTCGGCGATCCCGAGCTGGGGCGCGAGGGTGGTGAAGGGATACGGCGCGATCTTGGGCGTGGCGCGGGTCAGGGCGGCCAGGAGCGTGCTCTTGCCCGCATTGGGTTTTCCGATGAGCCCCACGTCGGCGATGAGCTTGAGCTCCAGGCGGAGCTGGAACTCCTGCCCGGGCTCGCCCGGGGTGGCCTTGCGCGGGGTCTGGTTGGTGGAGCTCTTGAAGTGCTCGTTGCCGAACCCGCCGCGCCCTCCCTGGGCGATGACGAGCTCCTCGCCGGGGCGGAGGTCGTGCATGAGCTCGCCCGTGTCGTGGTTGAAGACGAGGGTTCCCGGGGGGAGCTTGATGACCAGGTCGAGGGCGTTTTTTCCGTGGCACTGCTTGAGCCCGCCGCCCTCGCCGTCCTTCGCGAGCCAGAGCGGGTTCCCGCGGAAGTCATAGAGCGTGGACATGCCCTCCTCGGCCTTGAGGACGACGCTCCCCCCGTCGCCCCCGTCCCCGCCGTTGGGCCCGCCCTTGGGCTCGGCCTTCTCGCGGCGGAAGGAGACTTTTCCCGACCCGCCGCGCCCGGCGCGGACGGTGATGATGGCGCGATCGACGAACATGAGGGAGTGTATGGGCGGCGGCGCGGGCCGAGCGTTCGGATGGCCCGCACCAGGTTCAGCCCGCACGAGCGAGGCGATCACACCGACGGTGATCGGTTCGCACGCCGGCGGCGCGATGTCGCCAACAGCGCCGCACAAACCGTGACAAGGACGCCCGGCGTCGGCACCGTGGCCACAAAGCCAGCATTGCTCCCGTCCGCCGAGAGCGCGGCGACACCGACGAACGTTCGCCCATCGGCGGAGATCGCGTTCACTCGTCCTAGCCTCCACCCCGCCGGGATCTGCACACCCTGCGAGATCAGGTACGACATGAGGCTCTCGCTCCCGCGCGACTGCGTCCACACCCACGCCTCGGTCTGGAAGCTGGGGTTGCGTCCCTCGCCCGCGACCACGCTCCCGTCGTCGCTCGCGGCGCGCGGGCCGGTGTTCGCCCAGCCTGTGGGGATCGGGAGAATGGTCGGGGCGCCGCCGTCGCGCCAGATCGCGGGCGGGCTGCCGGGGAGACCCGTGTTCCCCACGATCACCGATCCATCATGATTCACCGCCGACGCCGAGCCACCGAAGATATCTCCGACCGGCAACGGCAGCGCCTGCATGCCCCCCGCCACGGTCCACCGGAAGGCCGTCGTCGGCGCCCCGCCGCCGCTGCTGAACCCCACGATCGTCCCGCCGTCGCGGCTCACGGCCTTCGCCTCGCTGTACGTGTCGGTCGGGCGCGCATAGCCCAGCGGCTGGATCCCCGTGCCCTGTGTCCAGCGCCACGCCACGCCCGGCCCGCCGGTGGCGAACGCCACGCCCGCCACCACGCCGCCGTCGCCGCTCACGCCTTGTGCCCACGAATCGGGAAGGTTCCCGATCGTGCCCAGATCCTGGAACGTCCCGGGCCCGCGATAGCGGTACGCGGGGTTGCGTCCCACCACGGTCGTCCCGTCGCCGGAGATGCCGAGCGCTGGCGCACTCGTGGGCAGGCCGGGGATCGATTGAAGCCCACCAGCCTGCGTCCAGCGGAAGGATCCGAGCCCGCCCATGTTCGAGTACGCCACCGCGGTCATGCCGTCGGCGGTGACGCCGTTGAAGGACAGATTCACACCGCCCGGGGCCTGAACCAGGTCAAAGCTCTGGGCCATCACCGGGCCGCAGAGCCCGGCACCTGATACGACCCACGCCGCAACGTTCACAATCACGGAGCGAATCCGCATGACCGACCTCCCTGTGCTGTCGCTCGCTCCTGGCGTCAGTCTACCACGACACGGGGGTCCGGCCAAGGAGATCCTGTTCCGAGGGGGGCAGGCCCGATACTCATCGTCGCAGTGAGCCCCCGAGCCCTCCAACAATGCGGGATGTTCTCGATTGCCCTGCGGATGCTCTTCGGCGACAAGGCCAAGTACTTTGGCATCGTGATGGGCGTGACGCTGGCCTCGATGGTGATCACCCAGCAGGGGTCGATCTTCATCGGGATCATGTCGCGCACCTTCGCGATCATCACGGACATGCCCCAGGGCGACGTGTGGGTCATGGACCGCAAGGTGCAGTTCATCGACGACGTCAAGCCGCTCCCCAGCACGGACCTCTTCCGGATCCGCGGCGTGGCGGGGGTGGCGTGGGCCTATCCGCTCTTCAAGGGGCAGATCCGCGCCCGCATGGCCAACGGGCAGTTCGTGAACTGCAACCTCTACGGCGTGGACGACGCGACGCTGGTGGGGGCGCCCTCGGATCTGATCGCGGGCCGCGCGGCGGACCTGCGCAAGGGCGACAGCGTGCTGGTGGACCTCAGCGGCGCCACGGGGCGGCTGGCGCGGCCCTCGCCCGAGGGCGGGAAACCCGAGCCCCTGCGGGTGGGGGACGAGCTGGAGCTCAACGACAACCGCGCGGTGGTGGTGGGGATCGCGCGGGCGTCGCGGACGTTCCAGAGTCAGCCCAATATCTACACGACCTACAGCCGGGCGACGAAGTTCGCGCCGCGCGAGCGCAAGCTGCTCTCGTTCATCCTCGTCAAGGCGCAGGCGGGCGAGGACGTGCGGGCGCTGTGCGCGAGGATCTCCCAGGAGACCGGGCTGGCGGCGTACACCAACGACGAGTTCAAGACCCTCACCGTCAACTACTTCATCCGCAACACCGGGATCCCCATTAACTTCGGGATGGCGACGGGCCTGGGCTTTCTGGTGGGCACGGTCATCACCGGGTTCATGTTCTACAGCTTCACGGTGGACAATCTGCGGTACTTCGGCACGCTCAAGGCGATGGGCGCCAGCGACGCCAAGCTCCTGGGCATGATCATGCTGCAGGGGCTGGTCGTGGGCTCGGTGGGCTTCGGGCTCGGGGTCGGGCTCGCGTCGCTCTTCGGGCACGTCAACGGGCTGGGCAAGGGCGTGCTCGCGTTCCGGATGCCCTGGCAGCTTCTGTTCGTCTCCGCCTGCGCGGTGATCGTCATCTGCCTGCTCTCGGCGATGCTGAGCATGAGGCGGGTCATCGCGCTGGAACCGGCGGTGGTGTTCAAGGGCGGCTGATACAAGAGCCGCGTATCCGCTGAATGGGCTTGATCGGGTCCGCCCGACGGCTATTGTGAACGCTGTTCACTGAACGGTGTTTAGTGCATTATTTCAGGGAAGGACGCGGTGTGTCGGGCGAGGATCGCAGGGCGAAGGAGCGAGGGGAGACGCGGGAGCGGATACTGGCCGCCGCGAGGGATCTGTTTGTCCGCCATGGGTTTGAGGCGGTGACGATGCGGCAGATTGCCGACGCGGTGGAGTACACGGCGGCGGCGTTGTACGTCCATTTCACGAGCAAGCACGAACTCATCGCGGCGCTGTGCCAGGCGGACTTCGGGCTCTTGCGGGAGGCGGAGCGGAGCGCGGAGGTGATCGCCGACCCGGTGGAGCGTCTGCGGGCGTTGGGGCGGGGGTACGTGGAGTTTGCGTTGGAGCATCCGCACCACTACCGGTTCATGTTCATGACCCCGCCGCCGGCGATGAGCGAGGTCCAGGCGAAGCAGATGGGGTGCGGGAATCCCGAGGTGGACGGGTACGAGGTGCTTCGGCGGGCGGTGGCGGAGTGCCTCGGGAGGGGTCGGATGCGGGCGGAGCTGAACGACGTGGAGGAGGTCACGACGATGTGCTGGGGGGCGGCGCACGGCGTGGTGTCGCTGTTCCTCACGTTTCGTGATGATCCCTGGGTGAAGTTCGGGGACGCGAAGGCGACGGCGTTCGCGCTGCTCGACGCCTCGGTCCGCGGGATGCTGCGCGAGGGTGCGGGAGGGGCGGCATGATCCGCGTGGCGATCAAGATGCTCATGGGCGACCGGCTCAAGTATTTCGGGCTCATCGCGGGGATGGCCTTCGCCGCGATGATGATCGCGCAGCAGGCGTCGATCGGCGTGGGGCTGGCGCGGCAGACCGGGGCGTTCATCCGCAGCATCCCGGAGGTGGATCTCTGGGTCATGGACCCCCAGGTGCGCTTCAGCGAGGACATCCTGCCCATGTCCGAGACGGCGCTGATGCGCGTCCGCAGCGTCGAGGGGGTCGAGTGGGCCCTGCCCATGTTCAAGTCCTGGCTGCCCGCGCGCCTCGAGGACGGGACGCGCCTCAACATGATCGTCATCGGGCTCGACGACACCACGCTCACCGGCTGCCCCGAGATCGTGCGGGGCTCGCCCGAGGATCTCCGGCGCGACCACGGCGTGCTGATCCACGAGCGGCTGTCCAAGAAGAACCTGCGCCTCGAAACCTGGGACCGGGACCTTGGCCTGGGCGATCGCTTCTCCCTCAACGACAACGACGCGGTGGTGGTGGGGACGTACGACGGGGAGCCCAGCTTCTTCTGGGATCCCATGATCTACACGACCTACTCGCGCGGGCTGCGCTACGCCCCGCGGATGCGCAACCTCCTCACGTTCGTGATCCTGAAGGTCAAGCCCGGCGCGGACGTCGAGGCGATCCGGAGGACGATCAACGAGAACACGCCCTTCGAGGCGATGACGTCCCGGGAGTTCGAGATCACGACGATGCGGTTCATCCTGGAGAAGACGGGGATCCTCGTGAACTTCGGGATGGCGGTGGGGCTGGGGTTCGTGATCGGGGCGCTCGTCACGGGGCAGACGTTCTTCAACTTCACGCTGGACAATCTCCGACACTTTGCGACGCTCAAGGCGATGGGGGCGGGCGGGTGGCTGCTCATCCGGATGATCTCGCTGCAGGTGCTGGTGGCGGCGGGGCTGTCCCTGGGGATCGGGCTGGGGGTGGCGGCGGGATTGGGGCAGCTCATCCGCAAGACGGACCTGGCGTTCGACATGCCCTGGCCCGTGCCGGTGCTCACCGCGGCGGCGCTGATCCTGATCGCACTGCTCGCGGGCGGGCTGAGTCTGGTGAAGGTGCTGAGGCTGGAGCCGGGGGTAGTCTTCCGGGGGTAGAGCGCGAGGCGAGGAGCGCGGATGGCGTTGCGAGAAGAACAGCACGGAGCGGGGTCGGGATCGCCGGGCGGGGCCGGGGTGGCGGTGTCGTGCCGGGGCGTGACGAAAACCTACGGCGAGGGGACGACGGCGGTGCGGGCGCTGCGCGGGATCGACCTTTCGATCCGGCGCGGCGAGGTGATGATGCTGGTGGGCCCGTCGGGGTGCGGGAAGACCACGCTCATCAGCGTCATCGCCGGGGTGCTCGACCGCGACGGGGGGGAGTGCTCGGTGCTGGGCGCGGACTACTCGGCGATGAGCGGGTCGCAGAAGACGGCGTTCCGGGCGGTCCACATCGGGTTTGTGTTCCAGGCGTT
>CAZTJZ010000050.1:0-23101 GCA_964614075.1 uncultured Phycisphaeraceae bacterium | reverse complement strand
ACTGCTCGACCACGCGCGCGCAGAACGCATCCACCACGTCCAGATGCACGTCGGCGTCGAGGAGCGCGGTGCGCACCTCCTGCATCGCCTCCGCCACGTTGGCCTGGGAGATCTGGTCCTTGCCCGCGAGCTTGCGGTACAGCCCGTGGAACGCGTCAGTGAGTTTCTCGAACATGACAACCCCGCGCAGGGCGGGTCCCTTCTCGCCAGAGCGCGATCAGGGCTTGACCGGGCGGAGCGTAGGCCGGGCGAATCTCACAGCCCCAACGCCCGCTCCGGATCGGCGTAGACGCTGGGCGCGGCGTGGCGGTTCTCCTCGCGGACGTCCTCGGGCACGTTCTTGCCGCCCAAGGCCCTTGGAAACTTCGAGCCCTCCAAGGGCTGGACATGCCCGTCGGCGAAGACGGCATTGGCGGTGCCCACCCCACCCGGATGGCGATAACCGACGCGGCAGTTCGTGGATCCGAAGCGATTGTCGCGCTGGCGACCGGCGTACACGCCGTCCGCCGCCGCGATGAGCGACGCCGGGCGCGCGAACGCGGATTGCTTGGTGTACGAGATCGACACGCCGTTGGTCCCCGGGCCGTAGCCGACCGAACCGGTGTAGAAGAGATCCGGAGTGACATTCGCGGCGGCGCCGATGGGGTTGTCGGCGTTGATCCAGTACGCCACGCGGATCAGCTTCTCAAGGCCGCGCTCGGGGATGGTCGTGGCCGCGAACCCCGTGCCCGTGCGCACGCACGGCCAGTCCATCCAGCCCTTGGGGTTGTCGGGGTTGTTCCCGGTCTGCCCCGTGAGCAGCCCGGCCACGTCGCGCGCCTCGGGGCATGTGAACGGGGAGCGGCGGAGCGACTGCTGACCGGCGCCGGTCATGTGCCCGTCGCGGTCAAGGATCGGCCCCCAGCCATCAAGTGGCGTGTCGATCCCGGTGACGCCCGTCATGGTGTACGACGGCACGACAAGGTCCTTGTGGTCCGTGCTGTACGTCGTGAGCGCCTGCCCGACGCCGCGGAGCGTGCTCCCGCACACCGTGCTCTTGGCCGAGGCCCGCGCCCGAGCAAGGGCGGGGAGCAGGATGCCCACGAGCAGCGCGATGATGGCGATGACGACCAGCAGCTCGATCAGCGTGAAGGCGTGACGGCGCATCGGTGGACCTCCGGTGGGACACCCCATGCGCAGTGTATAAGCCCTGGCCGGGCTCTGCCCGATCCAAACGACCAAGGGCGGCGACGAGGTGAGGGCCCCGTCGCCGCCCCGGCCGACGCCGCACGAGATTGGGGGCGGGACGCGCGCAGCAGGACCTACCCCGTCCGATGCCGCACACAGCGATCGCCCGTCTCATGAAGGGGCGGAAACGCAACCCCTTTTCCTCGGCGTCCTTCCCCCCGGCACAGCGTGGGGGGAAAGCACTTCGAGGCCGGCCACTCTCTCTCTCAACGCGAATCCATACGCCCCCGGATCCCGAGCGTTGCTGGGGAGAATCACCCAAAGCGAGCGACCACTTACTTGGTAATGGCGCGAATCCCCGCCCGCGAGTCCTACCGGCTCGCGTGCGGGTGCTCGCGGATCAGGTAGCGCAGAAGCCGCGTCGTCCAGGGCCGCCCCGCCGAATCGATCCCGATCCTGGGCGTGCGCTCGATGACGCGTGCCCGCAGCGCCGGCGCGGGCTCGATCCACGCCTCCGCGCTTCTCGTCAGATCCAGCCCGTTGCTCTCTCGCGCGAGCGCCATCGCCCGGCAGAGCTTGGCCGGCCCAGAGCACAGGTCCGTCTCACGCCGGGCCGTGGCGCCGCGGAACTCCCGCATGCGCTCCTGTCCGAGCGTGGGCTGGAGCGCGCGGAGCAAGACCGCCGCCCCGCCCCGCCCGTGGACGGGCTCGTCGCAAACGACGTTCGAGCAATAGTGCATGCCGTAGGTGAAGTAGACGTAGAGCGTCCCGGGCCTGGCGTACATGACCTCGTTGCGGGGCGTGCGCCGGAAGTTGAACGTGTGGCACGCGCGGTCGATGGGCCCCAGGTAGGCCTCGGTCTCGACGATGACGCCCGCGAGTCGCGTGCCGTCGGGGAGCACGCGCACGAACGTGCACCCCAGCAGCCGCGGCGCCAGCTCCTGCGCCGCGGCCTGAAAGAACGCCCGACGCGCCCGAGGTACAGTCCTCCGCGTGGCGTGGCTCTTCCCCAGGGTGGTGCTCTCGGCGCTCATACTCCCCGGCACGGTAGCCGTGGTCGTGCCCGTGCTGATCTCCGCGATGACCCAGCAGCCCGGGGAGCGCCTCCCCACCGGCGGGCGATGGGGCGGGCTTCTGCCGCTCGCACTCGGCGTGGCCCTGCTCCTCTGGACGATCTGGAGCTTCGCCTCCGAGGGCCGCGGCACGCTCGCCCCCTGGGATCCGCCCCGCAAGCTCGTGACCGGCGGGGCGTTCCGCTTCTCGCGCAACCCCATGTACATCGCGGTCTTCCTGATCCTGCTCGGCGAGGCGGTCCTCCTCGCCTCCTGGGGGATCGCCGCGTGGCTGGCGCTCGGCGCGATCATCATCCAGGCCCGCGTGATCCTCTCCGAGGAACCCGTGCTCCGCCGTGCGTTCCCCGAGGAGTACGACACGTACCGCGCCCGCGTCCCGCGCTGGCTCCTCCGATTTCCGTGGCGCTAGCGCGTCGCCCCTCCCAAGAGTCCCGGCGCCACACCCCGCGCCAGGGCAAGCTCCAGCGTCGGCGCCCCCAGCACACACACGCCCGCGATCGTCCCACCGACCCGGAACCGGAACAGGCCGTCGTCCACACCCAGCGCCCGGGCGCCGTGGAGTGTCGCCATCGCGAGGAGCGTCTCCGCGTCTGTGCCGTCGCGCCGGGAGAGGAGAACCATGTCGTCCCACGTCGAGATCCGCGCGTGCGCTCCCGAGGCGTGCTCCGCGGGGAGGTTCACGATCGAGTCCGTGCCCAGCGCCACCGCCACGCCGGCCCGGAGCATCTCCCGGTAGCGATGGGGACCCAGCCGCTCGTGCGTCGCAAAGTACGAACCCGCCCGAGGGCAGTACGCCACAACGACCCCGCTCGCGGCGAGCCGTTCGATGTCGCGCTCGCTCGCGTCGGCGACGTGGGCCGCGAGAAGCCCGCGGGGCGGATCGACCCCGGCGCAGAGGTGCTCTACGGGCGATCGCCCCTGGGCAACGTGGTCGAGGATCGAGTCCTCCCACACCCCCAGCCGCTCCAGCATGTCGCGCAGAGGACCCGTGCCCCGCGCGATGAACTCACGCTCCTCGAAGGTCTCCGCGAGATGCGTCGAGACCGGCAGCGACCATCGGCTCGCAAGGCGCAACGCCTCCCGGAACGCCGGGGGCGAGACGGAGTAGGTCGCGTGGGGCTGCAGGCCCGCCCGCACACGCGGTGTCCCGGCGGGGAGTGTCTCCAAAGCCTCGCACAGGCGCTCCAGGCTCGCCGCCTCGCGCCGTCCCATCGCGAAGAACTCAAGGAACGACACGCCCCGGAGAGGGGACTGCGACAGGGCCTGCAGGGGTGCAAACGTGAGCCGTCCGCCCGAGGCTCCGGCGATGTCCCCGACCGCGACGACGCCCCCCGCCAGCGAGAGCTGCACGCCCCGCCGGACCGACGCGGCGATGTCCGCCTCGTTGCCCGCCCGCTCCCGCCGGACGAGGTCCACAAACGCCACGAAGCCGCTCTGGGGGTCATGGGCCCTAGGGCCGATGTGGGTGAGATCGAGGTGGGTGTGAGCGTTGACGAGTGCGGGCACAAGGGTGGAGCCCTGAAGATCGAGCGTCCTGCCCGACTCCGACGCCGGATGGTGCAAAACGGCTTCTCGGGATCCCAGGGCCAGCACCACCGGGTCCAGGGTCGCCCCGCCGCTCCCGCCCGGGCCCCCCGGCCATCCCGGCTCCTGTGTCTGCAGGAGCAAGGACACTCCACCGGTGAGGTTGGTCCCCGCCGCGTCGCGGAACGAGCTGGCCTCGACTCGAAGGACCAAGGTCTGAGAACTCCGTTTCCGGACGGCGCCGAAAGCAGACGCCGGATTTCATTGAACGCCGCCCGGCGCGTCGATACTCGCCGCTCGTGTCATCGCGCAAGTTCGGCACAATCGACGGATTGTCCACAACAACCGACAGCACCCACAATGCGTGCCTGTCGACAGTAGGGAGCTTTGGAGCCAGGACCGCCTAACGTGGGCGGAGATCGTGCGCGGCAGGATCTGCGCCGTGGGACAAGCGTGCAACCCCCGGCCCGCGCCGGGAATGAGAACAACCGCAGGGAAGGTCGGATCCTTAGAGAACGGAGTTTCAAGATGATGAGCAGCGTGACTCGACGTGTCGCCCGCAGCGTGCTCGGGCTGGCCATGGTGGTGGGGGCTTCGTTCCTGACCGGGTGCGTGAGCCAGGGCGCGTACGACAACCTCTACGAGGTGAACCGGTCCCTGAGCTCGGAGAACCTCCGCCTCAAGAACGAGCTCGACGCCCTCACGGGAGAGCGCGACCGCCTGGCCCAGGGCATCGGAGCGGGCGAGGGGACCCTCTCCGACTGCCAGCGGCAGAACATGGCCCTGCGGGCCCAGCTCGACAAGGCCCTCACGGACCTGCGCGATCTTGACGGACGCATCGCCAATCTGCAGTTTGGACCGCTCGACGCCGCGACCGATCAGGCCCTCGCCGATCTCGCCTCGCGCTTCCCCAACCTCATCGCGTACGACGCGGCCCGGGGCATGCTCCGCTTCGCCACCGACCTCACGTTCGACTCGGGCTCGGCGGTCGTGAAGTCCGACGCCCGCCCGGCGATCTCGGCCTTGGCGCAGATCCTCAACTCCCCGGCCGCCCAGGGCTATGAAGTCTGGATCGAGGGGCACACCGACTCGCAGCGCATCAGCGCCAACACCGCCAAGCTCCACCCGACCAACCGCCACCTCTCGGCCCACCGCGCCATCGCCGTGATCGAGGAGCTGGGGCGCCAGAGCGTCAACCAGGGCAAGATGATGGCCGCCGGATGGGGCGAGTTCCGCCCCGCCGTGCCCAACTCAGGAAGCGGGAACACCCCGGCGAACCGGCGCGTGGAGATCTACCTCGCCAAGCCGCGCGGCGACTCCAACGTCGTGAACACCGTCGCCCCGGCCCAGGCGGCGCCCACGAACTTCCAGCCCGACCGCGCCACCCCCCCGACGCGGCAGATCGACGTGACCAAGTAATCGACGCGCAATCGCCGCAAACCACGCGGATCAGCACACGCCGGCGTCCCTCGGGGGCGCCGGTTTTTCTTTCCCTTCGACCTCACTCGAACACGGAGCCGAGCCCCAGCGCTCGCCGAAGGTCCGCGATCTGCCCGCAGTGCATCCCGTTGTGGAACACCGCACGCGGGACGGCGTGCCACGCGGGAAGCTCCGCCCCGCCGAAGAACTTGGTTGGTTTCGTCAGCGTGGGAGGTTCCGCCGCCTTTGCCGTCTCCGCCAGGCGCTCGCCCGCGTTCCGGAAGATCTCGCGGCACCTCGCGAGGGTGGGGAATGCCGCGGGATCATCCACGGGCCGCGACCCGAAGCAGACGGACTCGGTCCCGAATCTGCGGGAGTCCCCCCGCGCGGCGTCCAAGAGAAAATCGCCCGCGGGCAAGGCCGCGTCGGCGCCCAGCCGCTCCGCCGCCCGGTGCATGGTCATGGCGCAGTGCCCGAGACACCACGCGGCGTGATTCGGGAGCCCCGGGGCCTGGCGTGTGTGGTTGGTGTCGTCGAACCCCGCGAGGTAGCGCTCGAAAAGCGAAAGCGACGCACGCACCGACTCGGCGAGAATCTCTCCGACCGCATGCTCACTCATGGTCTGTCACTTCTAATGATTTACCCTACGTCCGCCCCCCCGCGGACTTGATGCGGCTGACGAGACCCTGCGCCTTGACCTCCACGCCCTTGAGGATGCTCGACAGCGCCTCGCGGTTGGGGGCGTACTCCATCGCCGTCTGCATCGAGACGCACTCGCGTTTTACGAGGTCGGCCAGCGCGTGCGTGAAGCTCTGCATGCCCTCCTCGTTCTTGCCCACGATCGCGGGGAGATCGTTGTCCTCGCCCGCGCGGATCTTCTCCTTGACCACGGGCGTCCCGAGCAGCACTTCGCACGCCGGGATCACCTTGCTCGGGTGGGTCGGGTCGTAGTCGGGGAGCGCGGGGAGGAGGCGCTGGGCGCAGATCGCCCGCATGGTGTTCGAGAGGGCGTGGCGCAGGAACCCGTGCTCGTGGCTGGGAAAAAACTCGAGGATGCGCGAGAACGCCTGCATCGTGTCCGCCGTGTGCATGGACCCGAAGACCAGGTGCCCGGTCTCGGCGGCCTGGATGGCGGCGAGCACCGTGTCGTGGTCGCGCATCTCGCCGATGAAGATCACGTCCGGGTCCTCGCGCACGATGTACCGCAGCGCGCTGGGATAGTCCGCGACGTCGATCCCGATCTCCCGCTGGCTCACGATGGACTTCTTGGGCACAAAGCGGTACTCGACCGGGTCCTCGACTGTGATGATGTTCTCGCCGCGCGTCGCGTTGATGTGCTCGATCATCGCCGCCAGCGTGGTGCTCTTGCCCGAGCCCGTCACGCCCACGACCAGCACCAGCCCCTCGGCGGTGTGCTCGACGATCTGGTTGTAGACCTCGGGGAGGTGCAGCTCCTTGTAGCTGGGGATCTCGGCCTTGACGCGCCGGATCGCCGCGTGCGTGTGCCCGCCCGCTCGGAACATGTTCACGCGGAAACGCTCCCCGTCCTTGAGGTGCGTCGCGAAGTCGAGATTCCCGGTCTGCTCGAACTTCGGACGAAGCGCCTCGGGGACCACGGGGTCGAGGAGGTGATCCGCCTCGTCCTCGGTGATCGCCTCGGCGTTGACGGTCCGCAAGAGCCCCCCGATGCGGTACACCGGCGGGACGCCGACCTTAAGGTGAAGGTCGGAGGCCTCGAGCTTCTTCATCGCCCCCAGCAGCCGATGGATCGAGAACGCGCCGGTTTCCATGGGATGGCTCCCCGAGATTGTCGCCTCGGGCGAGAGTGTACCACAAGGGCGGCGGGCAGCGGCGAGAGTTGTCGAGGCTACTTTCCGGGATCCTTCGCGGGTTCCGCGGGCTTCTCGCCGGACCTCTCGCTGGGCTGCTTACTGGGCTTGGCCTCTTCCTTCAGCTGGAGGCTCGCCGAGTTGATGCAGTAGCGCAGGCCCGTGGGCTGGTCCGGGGCGTCCTCGAAGACGTGCCCCAGGTGCCCTCCGCAGCGTGAGCACGTCACCTCGACGCGCTCCATCCCCAGGCTCTTGTCCTCGTGCTCGGCGACCGCGCCGGTGCTCGAGGGCTCATAGAAGCTCGGCCAGCCGCACCCGCTGTCGAACTTCGTTCCCGACGTGAACAGCTCCTGCCCGCACGCGGCGCAGGCGTACGTGCCGTTCGCTTTCGTGTTCCAGTACTTGCCCGTGAAGGCACGCTCCGTGCCCTTCTCGCGGAGGATGCGGTACTGCTCGGGCGACAACTCACGGCGCCATTCCTCGTCGGTCTTCACAATCCTCTCCGGTTGAGAGCCCTCGGGCGAGCCCGCGGCATCGCGGCGTGCACTCTCCGGAACCCTCGGCGGCGCGCCGCTCGTGCCCCGGTCCGGCGCGGACCGCGAGCACCCGGCGATCGCCATCCCAAGGCACACGGCCACCGTCAGAGTCCACCCCGTCATACGCCCCCTCATGCAGACCAAGATGCCGTCGCCAGCTCCTGGTTTCATCGGTTCCGCCCCGCGGGACAACCTGCCCGGGATTCGCTCGCGCCCGGCCTTGCTCCCACGGGCCTTTTCACACCGTACTCCCCACAGCCTCCAAGAGTTCGTCTATGACAGCGCCACCGCCCTGGCCACCGCGTCTTCCGCCCGGGGCGGGTTCGACAGGTCGATCGGCACGTACACCCCCCGCGCGTGGTCGCTGTTGAGCACCAGCGCGTTGGGCGGCACGAGCATCGCCCCGCTCTCCACGTGCTCGTGCCCCAGCACGAACAGGTTGACGCCCCAGCGCTCCACGAGATCCTCCAGCAGCTCCGCGTCGTACCCGCGTCCCCAGACCATCAGATACGCCGACCCGCGCCGCGGCTCATAGTCCGCGTCCGTCAGCTCCCGCGACAGGATGGAGGCGTCGAACCGCGCCATCATCGCCGCCGCGGGAACGCTGTGCGCGACGAGGATGTCGCCCCGGGGCGTGACGCACCGCAGGGCGATCGGCATCGACCGCACGAACACGCACAACGCCTCGAAGACGCCCTCGGCCTCCGAGCCGAAGGCATAGTCCAGCCCGGCGTGGAACACGTCCAGCGAGCGCACGCCGTCCTTCACGATCGCCGCCCCGATCATCTGCGCCAGCTCGTGGTTCCCCAGGAGCACGTGGACGCGCTCGGGGAACTCGGCCTTGAGGGCGGCCACCTTGGCCAGCGCCCGGTACGAGAAGTCCATCCCGTTGATCAACTTGTCGGGGTGGATGATCTCGTGCAGCACCAGATGCACAGGCGGCGCCAGCCCCGGGGCGGGGTCCGAGGGCGACAGCCCCGCGGCCGCCACCAGCTTCGAGAAGTGCACCGGGTTGTCGTGCAGATCGCCCGTGGCGATGAGCGAGCCCGGGGCCGTGATGCGGTCGATGGACCCGACGCGGCAGGCCGCACGCCGATTCGCCTCGGCCCCCGCATGGAAGATGTCACGCACACTCGGCGCGCTCTGAAGATTCAACGCCCGCTCCACGAGAGGCCCCCGCACATGATCCCGGGGGGCCGGGGGCACCGCAGAACGGCGCGCCTGCGCCCGTTCGATCAGTCGTCGTCCTCGTCGTCCAGCGCCATCGCCGCACCGGAACGCCCGTTCCCCGAGACGGGCGCACCCGACCCGCCCCGGCCCTTGTCGTCCTTGCCCGGCCCGCCGGGGAGCGGCGCGCCCGAACGGGACGCCGCCGTGCTCTTGGCCCGCAGCATCGCCGCGAGAAGGTTCAGCTGGTCCGCCACCGCGTGCATGGTCGCCGGGCGTCGCTCGGGGTCGGGCTCGACGCAGGTCATCACGAGCTGATTGAGCCGGGGGGGCACGCTCGGGTTGAACTCAACAACCGGCTTGGCCTTCGCGAGCAGGTTGGTGTCCACGCGACTCACCAGCGCGTCCCCCTTGGCCATCGCGGTCGGGATGAACTGCCCGGTGAGCACCCAGTACATCGTCGCCCCGAGGTTGTACACGTCGGTCTTGGGCGTGATCGGACGCCGGTGCACCTGCTCGGGCGCGATGTAGTCGGGCGTGCCCTGGATCCGGGGTTTCACCGTGTTCACGGGGCAGCTCTGGCCCAGGTCGATGATCTTCGCCTGGCCGGGATCGACGATCATGATGTTGTTGGGCTTCATGTCCGCGTGCACGAACCCGCGGTCGTGCATGTGCGCCATGGCCGCCGCCGTCTGCGCGAAGAGGTCCACCGCCAGGGGCAGGTCCCCGCGCGGGGGCTCTTTTTCCATGCTGATCCCGTCCACGAACTCCATCACCACGAACACGTCCGACAGGTTCAGCGGGTCCAGCAGCCGGCGCTTCTTGATGATCTTGACGATCTTGCGGATGCTCGGGCTGTCGAGCTTCTCCCCGATCTCGCCTTCCATCACCGCCTGATCCAGGAACCGCGAGTCCTTGTGCTCGTGCTTCTCGACGTGCTTGAGGGCCCAGATGTGCTTGGTCTTGGGGTCCTGCACCAGGTAGATGTGCGACGCCGCGCCCGACCCCACCATGTCGAGGACCTTGTAGCCCTCGACCGTGTCGCCCTTCTTGAAGATGGTGACCGGCGTTGCCATTGGCTCGGGGCGATCCGCCCCGTCACTCCCTACCCCCCGAATCGCTCGCCCTACTCGCCGGACATTGTTCGGGCCTACCCGTCCGAAAGCCCCGCGGAACGACAGACCACCCAAAACCCAAACCAAACCGCCGCGTTGCGCCGCACGGCTCGGGGCCACGAGTATCGCCGGTCCCTCGCCCAAGTTCAATCCTTGGGTGGTTCGCCGGGCCATCTTTCTGCAGATTCGGACCCTCCGCCCCCCGGGTCATCGCCCGCCCCGACCAAGATTGGGCGGGAACACGCCAGAGACACAGCAGAGTAGATACTCCGGCCGGCCCTCGTCGGTTGCGACATTCTCGTCTGCTTCAGAATGGGACTCGCCCGGCCCGGGCGTCCTCGTCGCGATTCAGAGGCGGGCGGCGAGCTCGTCCCGGAACGCCCGCTCGGGGAACATCCGCCCGGGGTCGGTCGTGTTCGCCACGTCGCTATGAAGCACCACGCGGTCCTTGGGGATGCCCATCTCCCGGCAAAGGGCCGCCGTCAGCTCCACCAGACGATCAAACTGCGCCTGCGTAAACCCGCGCCGGTTCCCGTCCCCGATCAGGCACAGCCCGATGGAGTTCACGTTGTACCAGTCGGCGTCCTTGCCGCCCGTGTGCGCGCCGGCGGTCTGCTCGACCCAGCGCCGTCCCACGTGCAGCTCGCCGTCGTCGATCCCGTTCCCGTTCCCGATGACGAAGTGCCACCCCATCCCGCGCAGGTTCCGGGAGACCGCCTCCTGCTCGAGCGAGCGGGGAGTGCCCGATGGCGCGCCGCTGTGGTGGATCACGATCGACTTCCAGCGGCCTTTCTCGATCGACTTGGACGTGTCGAAGATCACCTCGATGGACCGCGGGGTGCCCGAGGCCATCAGGGCGGGCAGCGTCACCCCGCCGAGGTTCGTCGGGGGCGAGCGATCGAGCAGGTAGAGCCCGCCGCCGACGGTGGTCATCGCGGCCAGGAGCGCGGTCCAGACGAACCGAGTTCGGGGGTTGGCCCGTGAACCGGACGGGGCGCGAGTCGCGGGCTGTCGGGCTGCGATGGCCATGAACGTCCCTGTCCTCACCGGTCGCGTCGTGCGGCGTGATCGTTGCCTCGCGGAGACACGTCGCCGGAAACTGCCGACAAGTTATCGTTCGGCGAAGCGGGGGCTCTGCACCAAAAGCCCTGAGCCCCTGCAGAAAAACATCGGATTCGGGGAAAGGTCTGCGCGCGGGGCGCGGCCTGGAACGACGGGATGGGCCGCGAGGGCGCGGGCCTACTCGCGCGGCGCAAGTCGCGCGCGCAGGTTCGGGCGCTTGGAGCCAAACTCATCCCAGACAAACGCCGAGGGGCGCCGATCCCGCACCGCGTCGAAGCGGTCGTACTGACTCCGGGTCCCGTTCTCAGAAAACAACGGCTTCTCACACCCGGGGGCGCAGCTCAATAGCAGGACCGAGAACACCGCCACGACGTGTCGGAAATGTCGCTTCATGATGCACGACCCTCGGCCCAAAACGCAGTGTACCGCCCCTGGTCGCGATGGGGCGGGAACACTGCGAGGAGAGAGAGAAAGCAGAGAGGTCCGGCCTTTGATTCCAGCTCCGCCGGCAGAGCTCTGTACAAGTCTGTACAGCGCACAAGCCCGTTCGGTTCTTCAACTTGCGCCGGTTTTCGGAACAATTCTCCCCGTGGCGTCAATGCGAACAAATCCTGAACTTACGGCCTGTCGAAGCCCTTCGTAGACGACAGCGCAGACCGCCGTCGCCAGGTTCAGGGATCGTTCGCCCGGAGCCATCGGGAGTAGCAGCGTTCGATCGCGGTGCTGAGCCAGCAGCGATTCGGGAAGGCCCGCGGTCTCGCGCCCGAAGACCAGGTGGTCGCCCGGCAGGAGGTTGGCCTCCCACACAACGCGCCGGGCCTTGGTCGAGAACAGCCAGAGCCGCTCGGGCCGTTCGCGCGTCTGGTAGTCCAGCCAGTTCTCGTGCTCGCGCACTCCCAGGCGGGGCCAGTAGTCCAGCCCCGCTCGGCGGCATGCCTTCTCGCTCGTGTCGAACCCCAGCGGCTTCACGAGGTGCAGCGTGCACCCCGTGGCCACGCACGTCCGCCCGATGTTCCCGGTGTTGTTGGGAATCTCGGGCTCGACGAGCACGACATGGAACAGCGGCGTCGCCTTGGGCGCGGTGCGCACGCTTACTTGCCGGCGTTCTTGCGGATCCAGTCCTGCTCGGCGGCGCGGCGGGCCCGGACGCCCGGGTCGTTCGCGACCATCTGGTCCAACGCCGCCTCCCAGTTCACCACCGCCTTGCTCTGCCACCAGCGGGCGTACCCGTCGGAGGTGATGATGCCCAGCATCGGGGGGAGGAGTTCTTCCTCCGAGTCTTTCTTGTGGATCGCCTGGTACATCGCCTTGTCCGCGTCCACCGTGAGGTAGTGATCGAACTGGCGTCCCTTCACGAACTTCTCGATCATCTCCGCGAGCTTCTCGGGGTCCTTGTCCTCCTTGAGCAGGCGGACGTTGCTGATCGCGTCGAAGGGGAACGCGGCGCCCACGAACACGACATCGCGCCCGTACCGGCGCTGGAGACGGTCGATCAGCGGCATCAGGTTCTCGTACGTGATCGAGAACCTCGGGTGGAAGAAGTACACCACCACCACGCGACCCTTGGTCTCGGGTTTCTTGGGGTACCAGTTCGTCTCCGTCAGCTCGACCTCGCGCGGCTCGAGATACGCGAGCTCCTCGCGCTTGGTCTCGTCCCGCGGCATCTTGGGCCAGTTCGCCTTCTCGTACGCGTCGGGCGCGGGCGGCGTGAAGGGCAACTCCGGGATCTTCGTCAGGTCCACGCTGTCATTGGCCGAGCGGGTCTTGCGCCGCTCGGCGTCGGCCTTGGCCGCCGCGTCCGCGAGCCGCGCTTTCGTGCCCGCTGCCACGTCCGCCGCCTCGCCCACCAGCGCCTGCACGGCGCTCTCGACGCTCTCGGTCGTGATGTCGGCGAACCGCACCTGCCCCGAGCGATCGATCAGGTAGAAATCCGGATCGCCGTCGGACAGCAGCGCCGCACGCAGCGCGTTCTTGGCGTCGTGCGCGAAGCGCAGGTCGCCGCTCTTGGGGGGCGTCTTCTCCGCCTCGCTCCACCCGCGGTCGTTGTGCGCGAGGACCGCCACCAGCCCCTGGTCGGCGTACTTCTCGCTCAATCTCGCGGCCAAGGCCGCCGCGGGCTTGGACGCCGGGGAGTAGTCGCTGTACAGCAGCACGAGCACGACCTTTCCGCCCGTCTCGGTCGCGGTGGGGGCCATCCCGTTCTTCCAGTCCTTGAGCGACGACCAGAGCGCGTGGTCGAAGGGCTTGAGCTCCAGCTTCCCGGTCGCCTCGCGGTGCGATTCGACGCCCTCGCGGACAGGGTCGGCGGCCCCCCTCGCCACGCTCGCCGCCATCGCCACACCCGCCATCACCGCCGCCGCGCTACACCAGAACTGCCTCATGTTCGAACTCCACGGGCCCGAGAGCCGGGCCGAGCTTCACTGTATCGCGTCCATCGTCCGCGCCGAGAGACCGCCCCAACGTACCGCTTCTGCCCCCGCCAAGGTGTCACCGCCGTGTACCTTGGACGCACCAGATCGCGGGCGGTTCAGGGCCCACCGCCCTATCCGTGGCTCATGAGCTCGTGCAACGCCAGCGCCGCCGTCGTCGCCACGTTCAGGGAATCCGCCTCGGGGTTCATGGGCACCCGCACCCGCAGGTCGGCCAGGTCCAACGTTCTTCGAGCAAGACCGGGGCCCTCGGCGCCGAGGAGGAGCGCCGAGGGGCCCCCCGTGCTCTGGACGCTCCGGATGCTCGCCGAGCCCTCTTCCGGCGTGAGCGCGATCAGCCGGTACCCCGCCCCGCGAACCAGCTCCAGGTCCGAGTACCAGCTCCGCGAGCGTCCGAAGGCGATGCTGAGCACATTTCCTACTGAAACCCGAACAGATTTGCGGTAGAGCGGGTCGCAGCATCCGGGGCTGAGCAGCACCGCGGTGCCATGGGGTGCGAGGGCCGCGACGTTGCGGAAGATCGCCCCCATGTTGTCGAGATTGGCGAGTTCTTCGAGCACGACCAGCGCGGGCGGGCGAGCTTCGAGGAGCTGCGTCGTCGTGGCGGTCTCGGGGCGCTGCGCGACGGCGAGCACGCCGCGGTGGATGTTGAACCCGACGATGGCGTTCATCACGCGCTGATCGGCGACGAACACGGGCACGTCCGGGGGCAGCCTTTCGAGCGCGTCGCGTAGGCCCGCGTCGCGGTTGGGCGCGAGCAGCACCGAGAGCGTGCGGTACTTCGAGGCGATCAGGCGGCGGAGGACCAGCTCTCCCTCGGCGATGAAGACTCCCTGTTTCTCGTCGAGCAGGGCCGTCTGCCGATCTTTCAGGTTCGCGTAGTGTGCCACGCGCGGGTCGGCGAGGTCGGTGATGGAGACAGTGGGGCGCATGTTGGCGTGGGGTCAGCGTATGAGGTACAGTCCGCCGTCGGGACGGTGACGGATTGCCGAGGAGAACCGCGTGAAGCTCGAGCTGTGGCAGGCTTTGGTGCTGGGGGTGGTCGAGGGGGTCACGGAGTACCTGCCCATCAGCTCGACGGGTCATCTGATCCTCGCGAAGAGCCTGATGGGCCTGGACAACGACCCGGGCATGCGCCAGTCCACCAACGACTTCGCGATCATCGTGCAGGGCGGGGCGATCCTCGCGGTGGTGGGGCTCTACTGGCCGCGCTGCGTTCAGATGGTCCGGGGCGTGCTCGGGCGCGACCCCGCGGGCCTTCGGCTGCTTATCAACCTCGTGGTCGCGTTCGTGCCCTCGGCGGTGGTGGGGCTGGTCCTGGACAAGTGGATCGAGCGACACCTGTTCGGCGTGGGGCCCGTCCTCGTCGCGCTGCTGGGTGGCGCCCTCTATATGTTCTTCCTGGAGCGCTGGCGTCGCGGGCAGTTCGGCCTGGCGCCCTTCCACGCGGCGGCTCCGGAGATCACCGAGATCACGCTTCTTCAGGCGTTCAAGGTCGGGCTCTTGCAGTGCGTGGCGTTGTGGCCCGGGACGAGCCGCTCGATGATGACCATCGCGGGCGGGCTGTTGTGCGGGCTGAGGCCGCGACAGGCCGCGGAGTTCAGCTTCCTCTTGGGGCTCCCCACGCTGCTGGCGGCGACGCTCTACAAGCTCGCCAAGAACCTGTACGTCTCTCGGCGTGATGGCGTGCCCAACGTGTTCGAGCAGTTGGGGGTGACGGCGGCGGTGGTGGGGCTCGTCGCCGCGGCGGTCTCCGCGGCCCTTGCCGTGAAGTGGCTCGTGGGGTTCCTCAACCGCCGCGGTCTCACGCCCTTCGCGTGGTACCGTGTGGCGTTGTGCGTGGTGCTGGGCGTGCTCGCGTGGCGCGGTGTGGTTCAGCTCTCGCGCCCGGCCGAGATCACCGGCACGGCCGAAATCCCCAAGCTCAAGTTCGATCTCAAGTAACTCTGCGCGAGCCCACCACGCCATGCCCGAACCCGCACGCACATCGTTCCCCAAGAGCCGCATCAAGGCGGTGCTCGTGGAGGGCATCCACCCTGCCGCCGCCGCCGTGCTCACCGGCGAGGGGTTCCAGGTCGAGACGCTCGCGTCCGCCCCGGACGAGGCCCGGCTCAGGAAGCTCGCGGGCGAGGCGCATCTGCTGGGTCTTCGCTCCAAGACGGAGGTGACGCGGGGCGTGCTCGACGCGTCCCCCAAGCTCCTCGCGATCGGGTGTTTTTGCATCGGGACGAACCAGGTCGAGACGGCGTTGGCCCGCCAGCGCGGCGTCCCGGTCTTCAACGCCCCGTTCTCGAACACCCGCTCCGTCGCCGAGCTAACGCTGGCCGAGGTCATCGCGCTGCACCGCTCGCTCACGGAGAAGAGCGCCAAGCTGCACCGGGGGGAGTGGGACAAGTCCGCCGAAGGGTCGCACGAGGTCCGCGGGCGAACGCTGGGGATCGTGGGTTACGGGCACATCGGGAGCCAGGTGTCGGTGCTCGCCGAGGCGCTGGGCATGCGCGTGCTGTACCACGACGTCGTGCCCAAGCTCCCCCTGGGCAACGCGCGCGCCGTGCGCTCGCTGGGCGACCTGCTCAAGGAGTCGGACGTGGTGACGCTGCACGTCCCCGCGAACGAGTCCACCAAGGGGCTCATCGGCGCGTCGCAGCTGAAGAAGCTCCGCCCGGGGTCGTACCTCATCAACAACGCGCGGGGGGGCGTGGTGGACATCCCCGCCCTGGCCGCCGCGCTCCGCTCCGGGCACCTCGCCGGGGCCGCGCTCGATGTGTTCCCGCACGAGCCCTCGGCCCGGGATGAACGGTTCCGGAGCGAGCTCTTGGGGCTGCCCAACGTGATCCTGACGCCGCACATCGGCGGGAGCACGGAGGAGGCGCAGGAGGCCATCGCCCGGGACGTGGTCGAGAAGTTTCTGCGGTTCGTGAACGTGGGGTCGACGACGGGTGCCGTCAACGTGCCGCAGGTCGAGCTCCCCGAGCAGGGCGAGCGTGCGGGGAAGGGCAAGTCGCGTCCGCACCGGATCCTGCACTTCCACCGCAACGTGCCTGGGGTCTTGAGCAAGATCCACGGGGCCATCGCCGAGTTGGGCGCGAACATTTCCGCCGAGTACCTCCGCACCGACCAGGACCTGGGTTACGTCGTGATCGACGTGGACCCGACCGACGGAGGGAAGGTGCTCGAGCAGGTCCGCGCGATCCCGGAGACCATCCGCGTGCGGATGCTGTGGTAGCTCTTTTCTCGGGCGCGGGGCGCACTACGCTCTCCCCATGCTGGGCGCGATCGTCGACGCCATCCCCTTCGCCCACCGGGGCGTGTTCCTGGTGACCAAGCTCGGGAACACGATCCTGCGCGAGGTCACCGCGTTCGGGGTCTTCGTGCGGTTCGCGTTCGAGGTCTTCGCCGGGCTCGCCTCGCCCCGGTCGTGGGGGCGTCACGGGCGCCTGACCCGCCAGCTGTTCTTCGTGGGCACGATGTCCATGCCGGTCGTCGGGCTCACGGGGGCGTTCATCGGGATGATCCTCGCCTTCGAGGGGTACCTCCAGTTCGCGTCGATCGGGCAGGAGGCCCGGCTCGGGGGCGTGATCAACCTCTCGATCGTCAAGCAGATCGGCCCGGTGCTGGCGGCGGTGATGCTCGCGGGGCGTGTGGGCTGCTCTCTCGCCGCCGAGCTGGGCACCATGCGCGTCACCGAGCAGCTCGACGCGATGCGGTCGATGGCGGCGGACCCGGTCCGCGTGCTGGTCATCCCGAGGTTCCTCGCGTGCGTGCTGATGATCCCGATCCTGACGGTGGTCTCGAACCTCTGCGGGGTGTACGGGGGGTATTTCATCATCACGAAGTTCTACCACGCCGACGCGGATCTGTACTGGCAGTTCTCGCAGCAGTTCGTCACGTGGTTTGACCTGTTCAGCGGGCTGATCAAGAGCGTGCACTTCGGCGCGGCGATCGGGATCATCGCCTGCTACAAGGGGTTCAACTGTCGCCCGGGAGCCGAGGGCGTGGGACGCGCCACCACCGAGGCCTTCGTCTCCAGCTTCATCGCCATCATCGTGATCAGCCTCGTCCTCGCCAAGCTGCTCAACGACATCGATTTTCTGATCCACGGCGGGGTGGATTCGGTGTTTGCCTAGGCGGATTGGTTGGCAGCAGGAGCCGCGAGAAGGGCGAGCTCTCCGTGAGCGCCTCTTGCGCCGACAATCTCCCGGCATGGATTCCGCATGTCCTTGTGCGGAACCCAACAAAATACCGAGGGTGTTGACACGCGCCCCGCGCCCTTCCCGCATGAACAGGGGACCTGTGTGGGTCGGCGCAGCCGCGTGGCGTGCGTTTCCGTCTTGCTGACGAGAACGCAAAGGGGATCAGAATGAATCGTGTCCACGGATTGACCTGGGGCGGGCTGGTGATCGCGTGCGTTTCGGCCACGGCGTGGGGGCAGGCCGACCCCTCGGACTTTCGGATCCGCGCCAAACTCCGCGTGCCCGACGAGGCCGCGTGGGCAGCGGGAGAGTCGGTGGGGAACGCCGACTTCCGGATCCACTCCCGGTTCATGCAGGTGTACTACGGCGGGGTGATGCGCAACGACGACTACCGCTTCAGCGTCGACGTCGACTTCACCGACGTGAGCGACTACCTGACCGAGTTTCCCGTGAGCCCGTACAACACCGACATGGACATCTACATCGAGGACGCGTTCGTGGGGCGTCTGGACATGAACAACCCGTCGCTGGGCTTCGGCGAGCTGAGCTACGACAGCCGTCACGCCGAGCTTCCCGACCTTCCGCTCCCGTCCAACTTCCCCAGCCCAGTCGAGGTTCACGACGTGGTTCGGCTCTACACGGCGGCGGGCGCAGTGCCCGCCATCGGTTCCCCGCGACCGAGCGGCACGCCGCTCTTCCAGGGCGAACTGATCGAGATGTTCGCGCGGGGCGACGTGAACCAGGACAACGAGGTCGATGAGGAGGACTTCGCGTTCCTCGCGGGCAACTACGACCCGCACCATCTCGCGGGCACGCACCTGGGCCCGACGCTGGGCGACTTCACGGGCGACAGCCGGGCCGACCTCGCCGACTACCAGACTATGGCCGCCAACTGGACCGGGAACGACCCGATCCCCGGCGAGCCCGCGCCGACCGTGACGCCCTGCGACGCGATCGACCTCAACCACGATCAGGGCGTCACGATCGACGACCTGATCCTCTTCCTGACCGCGTTCGAGGCGGGGTCGATGCTCGCCGACATCGACGATGGCAGTTCGACCAACACGCACGACGGCGGGGTTACCATCGACGACCTGATCTACTTCCTCACGCGTTTCGAGGCCGGCTGCTGAGTTGATTTGTCCCGCGACGCCAGAGCTAGGTTCAGATACGAACTCGCGGCGTTCGGCAATAGCATGACCCCACGGAGACATGAGTCCTCCGTGGGGTCTTCTGCTTTGCCGTGGAGTTGACCATGCACACCCAGCCGCACGAGTTCTTGTCCAAAGCCCACACGCGCGTCCTCGCGGCGGGGTTCGCCTTGTCGCTGCTCGGGAGCGCTCCGCGGGCCACCGCGCAGGTCTGGACGCCCACGCCGGGGCCGACCGGAAGCTCGGTCCGCGGGCTCCTTGCCGGCGAGGGCGCCACGCTCGCGATGACGCCCGGGAGTTTCTTCGTGCTCTCGCACAGCGAGAGTCAGTGGCAGCGTCGCGCCAACCTGCCGATCGACCTTGTGTACTCGTCCACGGCCGAGGGTTCTGAGTTCTTGATCGGTCGGCGTGACGGGAAGATCACCTGGAGCCCTGACGGCGGCCAGACCTGGACGACGATCGCGGGCCCGCGCCCGCCCGCCTCGCCCAGCGGATGGGACTCCCGCGTGCTGCACATCGAGGCGTCTTCCTCCGCGTGGTACGCGATGGTCCCCGACAGCGGCACCGCCACCGCCGAGATCTACCGCTCGACCAACCACGGCCAGTCGTGGGATTCCATCCCCGCTCCGGACGCCTTCGACGGGCCGCTCCTGGCGTCCGACGCCGAGCTCATCGCGCTCTCGTCGCAGTTCGGGTTCTTCCGCACCGTCGTGCGCTCGGTCGACTCGGGGCTCACCTGGAGCATTATCGGCGGCGGGTCCGAGGACGCGGGCGGGCTCCCGGGCTCCATCTTCAACGAGTCGGGCGGGACGCCCCTGCGCTTTGGTTCCACGCTGGTCGTGGGCTCGTACGTCACGACCGACCTCGGGCAATCGTGGCGGCGGATGGTCAACGATTCCGGCCAGCCGATGGCGATCCAGTTTCGGATCGCGGATCGCTACTTCGCGCTGCGGTATCAGCCCTCGCAGGTGGGCACCGGGGCCGCGGCGGAGTTGTGGTCGTCGGTGGATCTCTCGGCATGGTCGCGTGCCGACGCCGCGCTGCCGGCGCTCGCTGCGGGGCAGACCCGGGCCTTTGCGCCCCGCGGCGCAGCGATCCTCGCCGCGGACAGCTCGGGTGTTCGGACCTCGCTCGATCTGGGCGTGACCTGGTCGGATCTGAATGCGGGGATCATCACCACGAGCCCCGGGGCGCTCGTCGCGACAACGTCGTCGCTCTTGGCTGCGGCGGATCTGGGGCTCTCGCTCTCGCGTTTCGAGGGCGGCACCTGGACGCCGAGCCCGCTCGCCCCCAACGCATCCGACTCGATTCTCTCGCTCTGGTCGCCCGACCAGGGTCAGACGCTCCTCGTGGGCACGAACAACTCGGGCATGTTCCTCTCAACAAACGCCGGCCAGAGCTGGGCCAGCATCGTCGCGGGTATCCCCAGCTACGGCGCGATCGCGGGAGTCAAGCTCCGCGAGATCTCCGCGTTCACGAGCGTTGGCTCCACGCTTTTCGCGGCGACGGGCGTGGGGAGCACCTGGCTTCCCTCTGTCGCGGGCGGCGGACACGCCCCACCCGCCTCGCCCGTGCCCACCGGCGGCGGGGTGCTGCGGAGCACCAACAACGCCCAGTCCTGGCAGAATCTCACCGCCGGGCTACCCATCAGCCGGACCAGCATGTTCGGCGAGCCCATCCGCGACCCCATCCTCTCGATGACGTCCGTGCAGAACGCCGTGCTTCTTGGGAACGCCTCGACGGGTGTCTATCGCTCCACGAACAACGGCGAGCTTTGGTCCGCCGCCAACACCGGGCTCCCGGCCGCGGCGTCGGTCCCCGCCATGACCACGATCGCGAACGTGGCGCTCGCCTCAACGGCGGGCGGGATGTTCCGCTCGACCAATGCTGGTGCGTCGTGGTCGGCGTCCGCGTCGGGCTGGCCGGAAGGGCGGAGCGCTGGGGCGCTGCTCACTCACGGCTCGGTCGTGTTCGCGGGGATCTCCAACCCCACGGAGAACATGCCCAGCGTGTACCGCTCGCTCGACCAGGGGCAGACGTGGCAGGCCTGGGGCGCCGGGCTCGAGGGGCTGGGCGTCAGCGCCCTGGCCGTCCGCGACGCCACGCTCTACGCCGCGACCTCGGGCGCGGGCGTGTGGTCGGTGACGGTCTCGGCGTGCGTCGCCGACGTGGACGACGGCTCGGGCGCCGGTTCACCCGACTCCGGCGTCACCATCGACGACCTCATCTACTACCTCGCGATCTTCGGCGACGGGAACCCCCGTGCCGACATCGACGACGGCAGCTCGACCAACACGCCCGACGGTGGGGTCACTATCGACGATCTGATCTACTTCCTCGCCCGGTTTGAGGTTGGGTGCTAGGTCCCAGAGCGTCCGAATCCCAGAGCCTCCGAGCATCCGCGAGGTGGACGCTTTACACCTCGCGCACGAGCCCGCTCCCCTTCACCACCTCGCCGATGACGTGCACGCTCTCCCCGAGTTTCTCGAGACGTTCGCGGATGGACGCGGCGAAGGCCTTCTTCACGATCACGCAGTAGCCGATCCCCATGTTGAAGACGCGGCGCATCTCCGTCTCGTCGATCGAGCCGTGCTTCTGCAGGAACGTGAACACGCCGGGCACGGGCCAGGCGTCCTTGTGCACCACTGCGTCGAGCGTCGGGGGGAGCGCCCGGCAGAGATTCCCCGCCATCCCGCTCCCGGTGATGTGGGCCATCCCGGTGACGACGTTCTTGACGCGGTACCCGCGCAGGAGCTTCACGATCGTCGGCGCGTACAGCCGTGTCGGCGTGAGCAGCACCCTCCCCAGCGGGCGCGTCTTGTCGAGCTCCGGGTAGATCCGCCCAAGGTCGAGGCGGGCGTGGGCGACGACCTTTCGCACGAGCGTGTACCCGTTGCTGTGGATCCCGTCGCTGGAGAGCCCGAGGATCACGTCCCCCGCCGCGACCCGCGCCGGCTTCTGGGCACGCCTGAGCTCCACCACGCCCACGCAGAACCCGGCGAGGTCAAAGTCGCCCTTCGCGTACACGTCGGGCATGTTCGCGGTCTCGCCCCCGAGCAGCGCGCACTCGCAGCGTCGGCAGGCCTCGGCGATTCCCTTGACCAGGTCGTGGAGCAGGGCCGTGTCCACCTCGGGCACGGCGATGTAGTCCAGAAAGAACAAGGGCTCGGCCCCCTGCACGACCAGGTCGTTGACATTCATCGCGACCAGGTCGATGCCCACCGTGTCGAAGACGCCCAGATCGCGGGCGAGCTTGACCTTGGTCCCCACGCCGTCGCAGCACGCGACGAGCACGGGGTCCTTGTAGTTTCGGGCGAAGAGCTTCTGGTTGAAGTCGAGCCGGAAGAGCCCGGCGAACCCGCCCGGGTTGGGCAGGACGCGGTTGGTATAGGTTCGCTTGAGCATCGACTCGAGCGACTCGGTGAAGGCGTCCTTGCGGTCGATGTCCACGCCCGCGCTCGCGTAGGTCAGCCCCGTGGTGGTTCTCGGGCTCGCCATGGTGGATGAGGATACCGCGGAGTCTTCCGCCCGCGCCCAACCGACGGTCTTCGCGCCTACTATCGCTCCCTTCGCGTGCGGGAGGCGTCCGGGCGCGGAGTGTCGCAAGTCTTTTTCCCGTAGTGATTTCCGAAGGGTTTTCCGATGCCGCGCACCAATCTGTTCACGTCCGAGTCCGTCTCGATGGGCCACCCCGACAAGGTCGCCGACCAGATCTCCGACGCGGTGCTGGACGCGATGATCGCCGACGACCCGATGAGCCGCGTGGCGTGCGAGACGCTGTGCGCCACGGGGCTGGTGGTCGTCGCGGGCGAGGTGACCACCCGCACCTACGTGGACATCCCCGAGCTGGTGCGGGCCACGATCCGCGAGATCGGGTACACCTCCGCCGAGATGCGTTTCGACGCCGACTCGTGCGCCGTCCTCGTCGCGCTCAACAAGCAGTCCGCCGACATCGCGATGGGCGTGGACCGCGACGGCGCGGGCGACCAGGGCATGATGTTCGGCTACGCCTGCCGCGAGACCCCCGAGCTCATGCCCCTGCCCATCGAGCTCTCGCACCTGCTCGTCGAGCAGCAGGCCCACGTCCGGCGTGAGTCGCGCGTGCCGGGCCTCCGCCCCGACGCCAAGAGCCAGGTCACCGTCGAGTACGAGAACGGCCGCCCCGTCCGCGTCGACACCGTCGTCCTCTCGACCCAGCACGAGCCCACCTGGAACGAGCGCCAGGACCAGCTCAAGCGCGAGATCACCGAGCACGTCATCAAGCCCGTCCTCAAGGACTGGTGGAACCCGGGCATCAAGGTCCACGTCAACCCCACCGGCCGCTTCGAGATCGGCGGACCCCACGGCGACACCGGGCTCACCGGACGCAAGATCATCGTCGACAGCTACGGCGGCATGGGCCGCCCCGGCGGGGGCGCCTTCGCCGGGACGGACCC
>CAZTJZ010000049.1:0-23447 GCA_964614075.1 uncultured Phycisphaeraceae bacterium | reverse complement strand
GTACTCGGCCAGGAAGTAGAGGGCGAAGCGCATCGAGGAATACTCGGTGTGGTACCCGCCCACCAGTTCCTGCTCGCACTCGGCGTTGTCGAAGGGGGCGCGGTTGGCCTCGGCCAGGATGGCGATAAAGAAGAGGATCGCGCCCAGGGGCATCGAGAAGGCCAGCCACCCCTGCTGCACCTGCTGGCGGATCATCTGCTCGGGCATGAAGGTGCCCAGGGCGAGGAGCGCCGCGAGGAGCGCGAGCCCGAGCGGGATCTCGTAGGAGATCATCTGGGCCGTGGCACGGAGCCCGCCCAGGAAGGAGTACTTGTTGTTGCTGGCCCACCCCCCGATCGCCACGCCGTAGGGGCCCAGCGCCGCGACCGCGAGCAGGTACAGCACGCCCAGGCCCAGATAGGGCACGGAGATGTGCACGGGAGCCGCGGGGATGTGCCAGTCGAGGAGGGGGATCGTGAGCCCCGGGAAATCCCATCGCCCGCCCCAGGGGATCACGATGAACCCGATGAGGGCGGGGATCACGATGATCGCCGGCGCGAGCGTGAAGAGGACCTTGTCCACGCGCGAGGGCGTGTAGTCCTCCTTGAGCAGGAACTTGAGCCCGTCGGCGAGGGGCTGGCCCAGCCCGATCATGCCCTTCAAGCGCGAGAGGAACGGCTGGCCGAAGTCGAACCCGACCCGGTTGGGCCCGATGCGGTCCTGGATGTACGCGCAGATCTTCCGCTCGACGTAGATGAGGTACGCCACCGTGATCAGGATGACGTGGACGAGGATCGCGATGGAGATCGCGGAGACGAAGAACTGAGGCGTGAGAAAACTCGGTGTGGGCATGCGTCGGGAGTGTAGGGGCTCGGACACGGAGCTCGCCATCGCCCGCGACTCATGGCGACATGATCCGCCGCACCGCCTTCTTCCAGGCCATCTTGGCCAGGAGCGAGCCGCCCAGCTCCTGGGCGAGCTGGATGCGGTGGGCGACGCTGGGCTCGGGGTGCGCGCCCGGATCGGTGGCCAGACTGCGGTCGTAGACCTGGCCCAGGTACTGGGCCAGCCGCGGCGCGAGCGGGGCGGCGTAGCGGGCGAGCAGGTACTTCAATCGCGTGGGATCCGCGGGCTCGGCGGGCGCCCCGGGGACGCTGAGGAGCGGCTCCTGGAGCACGACTCCAGTCATGCACGGGCCGAGGTTCGACCAGAGCAGGCCGATCTCCCCCAGGGACGCGAGGTCGGGGTCCAAGAGGTCGCCCAATAGCGTGGCGGGTGGGGTGCGGTGGAGCACCCGGGTCAATCCCGGGCCGTGGTCGAAGGGGCGGCGCTCGGGGAACAGGTCGAGCGTGAGGGGGCGGACGGCCTCGCCCGAGCGCGACCAAACGCCCGCGAAAGCGACCTCAGGGTCGGCGAGCGTCTCCGCACACCGCCCGAGCCAGGCGGGGTCGGGCTCGTCGCCAGCGTTCAGAATCGCGAGGGCATCGTGCGTGTGGATAGAGGACGGGGAGAGCGGGAGTCCGTTTTCGTCGGTCACGCTCCAGAGCTGGCCCAGGAAGAACAGCGGCTCGGAGGATCGCGGCACGCCGCGGAGGACGACGGTGCGCGCGGGCGCCCGCGACTGGCCTCGCAGCGCCCGCAGCGTGGGGGCGGGGTCGGCGCCCGCGGGGCAGAGCACGACCACGACCGCGTCGGGGAGCCCGGCTGTGGGCGCGGTCCGGGGCCCGGGGCGAGCCGGCGGGTGGACGTAGGCGTCTCCCAAAGGGTCGAGATCGAGGGGCGGGGCGTTCGAGAGGCGCTCGCGGAGCGCCGCGTCCGTCGCGAGCCGGCGCATCGCGGCCAGGAGATCGTCGGTGCGCCCGGAATAGAGCAGGGCGTGCTGCTCGTGGCGTAGCGCGGCGGTGAAAGCGGGGATCGAGCCGGCGAGGACCGGAACACGGGCCGCGAGCAGCTCGTGGAGCGCGTAGCAGAACGACTCGGTGCGGTTGGGAAAGACCGCGAAGAGGACGCGGGCGAGGCGCTCGCCGATCTCCGCGTGCGAGAGCGCCCCGGCGAAACAGACGCGGCCGAGCAGCTCGTGCGGGACGAGCGATCGCAGGTGCTCTGCGAAGCTCGTGCCCGCGGGCGAGTCGTGGTCGTCGGGGCCGATGAGCTCCAGACGCAGATCGGGGCGCTCACGGAGCAGCGTGACCCCCGCGGCGATGAACCGGTCGACGCCCTTGGCGGGCATGAGCCGCCCCAGAAAGAGCAGAGTGTCGCGTCGAGCGGCCGGCGCGAGCGTCACGGGCAGCGGCGTAACCGGGGGGGTCGAGATCCGCACGCGATCCATCGCGATCGGGAGCCCGCGTGCGGTGACGTCCTCCGCGTACGCACGCGACGGCGCGAGCACCACATCGGCGCGCGCCAGGGCCTGGCGCTCCAGGGCGTGCATCGCCGACCGCTCGCGATCCACGAACCGGGACGCGGCGTGCTGGTCGATGATCTGGAGCGGGCCGTGGAGGCGGACGGCGATGGGCGGTCGGTGAGGCGTGTGTCGCGAGAGCGACGCCCACGCCGGGCCCGCAAAGTCGACGAACTCGACCAGGTCGGGCCGCTCTCGGGCGAGCAGCGCGTCGAGCGCGTCGGCGAGGTGGATCGAGTCGGCGAGGGCACGCTCCACGCCCAGCTCCCGGCGCGGGGCCAGGTCGGCCGCGAGGTAGGCCCGGCAGCGGGCGGGGTCGGGGAGCCGGACGTGCTCGCGCGCGAGAAACTCCCGGTACGAGGGCTCGGGCATGGCGAGCAGGAGCACCACCTCGTGACCCTGCTCGAGCAGACGCTGCGTGGCGGAACGGACAAACACTCCCGCCCCGCCGGGCGTCACGGGATGGAGCTCGGGCGTCACGAAGCACACGCGGGGCATCTGGAGCCATCGTAAGACGCGCGGGCGGGAAGGCCGGGCGCTGACCCCCGATCCTCGCGAGAGACACCTATGCTTGGCGGTGCCAAGGCACGGCGGGCGGACAGGGCGCCGACCCAAACAAAATACCAACACGACTCGCGTGAAGCGGAGTTCCTGAGTGATGGCGAACGAGACAGCGGCTGGCATCGGTCGGCTCCCGATCGTGGACGTGCATCCGCCGGCGAGCGAGCCCGGGGGCGAGGTCGAGGTCACGTTCGTGATGCCGTGCCTCAACGAAGCCGAGACGCTGGCGGGGTGCGTGAAGGCGGCGAGGCGGTGCATCGAGGAGAACCGGCTCAGCGCCGAGATCATCGTGGCGGACAACGGGAGCACCGATGGCTCACAGGCCCTGGCGCGCGCCGAGGGCGCTCGGGTGGTGGACGTGTCGCTGAAGGGGTACGGGAACGCGCTGCAGGGCGGCTTCGCCGCGGCGCGCGGGCGGTACCTCATCATGGGCGACTCGGACATGAGCTACGACTTCGGCGACGCGATGAAGTTCGTGGCCAAGCTCCGCGAGGGGTATGAGATGGTGATGGGCAGCCGCTTCAAGGGGCGGATCATGCCCGGGGCGATGCCTCCGGCGCACCAGTACTTCGGGAACCCCGGGTTGTCATGGCTGGGGCGGACGTTGTTCCAGTCGCGGTTCTCGGATTTTTACTGCGGGCTGCGCGGGTTCTCGAAAGAGGCGTACCGGCGGATGAACGCGAAGAGCCCGGGGATGGAGTTCGCGCTGGAACTGGTGGTCAAGAGCCAGGTGCTGGGGATGAGAAGCACCGAGGTGCCCATCACGCTGCACCCCGACGGGAGGAGCCGCCCGCCCCACCTGAGGACCTTCCGCGACGGGTGGCGGAGCCTGCGGTTCATGCTGGGGATGAGCCCGCGGTGGACGCTGTTCATGCCGGGGCTGGTGCTGGTGGCGTTGGGGCTGATCGTGGGCGGGCTGGTGGCGTACGGCCCGGTGTTCATCGGGGGCGTGGGGTTCGACGTGCACACGCTGGTGGCGGCGAGCCTCGCGGTGATCCTGGGTTGGATGTGGATCACCACCGCCGTCGCGATGCGGTTCTACGCCCTCAAGGACGAGATTGGCGAGCCGGCGGGGCTCACCAAGGCGATGTTCGGGTGGTTCAACCTCGAGCGCGGGCTCATCGTGGGCGGGGTGACGCTGCTCTCGGGGCTCGCGGTGATCCTGTGGCTCCTGTACGGCTGGGCGAAGGTGGACTTTGGAACGCTGGACGTCTCGCGGACGCTTCGCCCGATGATTGTCGGCGCGACGCTCGTCGCCGTGGGATTCCAGACCGTGATGGCGTCGGTGATGTGCAGCATGCTCACGATCGCGCGGGGCGGACCGAGGAGAGGTTAGAAACCGGCGCGGGCGCTGGGCCCGCGCCGCCGAAGGACGACGACGATGCGGCGCTTTGACCGATGGCTTCAGGACATGCGGATCGCCCAGGCCGAGCCCTTCGTGCGCCCGGGCGATCGCCTGCTGGATGTCGGCTGCCTCGACGGCGTGCTGCTGCGCCGGCTGGAGTCGCGCGTGTCGCGGGCCGTGGGGATCGACCCGCTGGTCGAGCGTCCCACGCGTGAAGGGAAGGTCGAGATCCTGCGGGCGACGATCCCGGGCGAACACCCCTTCGGGCCCGGCGAGTTCGACTGCATCACCATGCTCGCGGTGCTGGAGCACATCAAGGAGACCGCGGCGCTCGCCCGCGAGTGCCACCGCCTGCTCGCCCCGGGGGGCCGCGTCGTCATCACCGTCCCGCGCCCGGCGGTGGACCACATCATCGCCGTGCTTCGGACGCTCCGCGTGATGGACGGATCGTCGCTCGAGGAGCACCACGGGTACGACGTGAACCAGACCCCGGCGATCTTCGGCGGGGCGGGCTTCTCGCTCCACACCCGCCGGAGCTTCGAGCTGGGGCTCAACCTCCTGTTCGTGTTCGAAAAGGCGAACGCGGGGGTGATCGACCGGGAGGTCAAGCCTCGGACGCCCGCGGGGGTCGGCGCATGACCCGCCATCCCGCCAGTGTCGGTCTCGCCCGGTCGAGGGCGGATCGGGAAAGACCATGAGCACCCTGACCACACCTCCATCCACGATCGAGGCCAAGCCCCATCTCCCCCGGCGCGAGGCGGAGACGAGCATCTACGCGAGATACCGGCGGACGCTGCTCACGCCCCAGCGTGTCAAGGAGCTGAGCACGCTGCGCCCCGCCCGAGCGGTCCTGGACACCCTGTGGTGCTGGCTGGTGATCCTCATCTCGTGGGCGGCGTGCGCGGTCTGGCCCGTGTGGTACGTGTGCGTCCCCGCGATGGTTGTGATCGGGACGCGCTACTACGCGCTGTTCATCATCGGGCACGACGGGATGCACCGCCGCCTGTTCCCCAAGATGACGCACAACGACCTCTTCTGCGACCTGTTCCTCCTGGGCCCCATCGGCGCGATCACGCGGATCAACAACCGCAACCACATCGAGCACCACTCGCACCTCGCCACCGAGCGCGACCCCGACCGCCACAAGCACGCCTGCTTCAACAAGCACTCGAGGCCACGGCTCGTCGCGTTCCTGTCCGGGCTCGCGAGCCTCTACCCCGCGGTCAAGAACGTGTTCTTCCGGGATTCGGGGGGGCCTCACGCGCCGGGGCACGAAGACAAGGCACCGAACTCGGTCGACCTGCTCAAGCCCCGCTACACCCTCCGCGACGTGGCGATCCTCGTGGGGTGGCAGGCGGCGTTGATCGGCGGGCTGACGATCTTCGTCGGGTGGTGGGCGTTCCCGGTGCTGTGGCTGGCGCCGGTGTACCTGTTCATGTACCTGGGCGACCTCTCGCGGAGCTTCCTGGAGCATTCGCACCCCGAGAGCGACGAGAAGGCCGACGAGCACCGGATGATCACGTACACGAGCCATCCGCTGGAGCGGATGTTTTTCGCGCCGATGAACATGAACTACCACATCGCGCACCACCTCTGGCCGTCGATTCCCTACTACAACCTGCCCCGGGCCGAGGCGGAGTTCAAGCACAAGCCCGAGGCGGAGGGGTTGATCTGGCGCCGGTCGTACGTGGGGTATCTCCTGCGGTATTGGCTCGCGCTCCCGCTGGAGGAGTGCAGGCCCAAGGCGGTGTCGTCGTGACCCGCGCCGAATCTCGCCCCCTCGCCCAGGACGCCACGCCCGCGGACGACCGCGAGGACTGGTCGCGGCGACAAGCCCCGGCGGAGTTCCGGGAGTGCGCGAGCCCGACGATCGCGACGGAGGACGTCCGCGCCTGCCCGGTGTGCGGGTGCGATCAGTTCGGAACGCACGCGGTGGGCTTTGACTATGAGCTTCGCACGTGCGCGAACCCGTGGCGGTTCGTGCAGTGCCGGGGCAGTGGGTGCGGGCACGTCTGGCTCACGCCGCGCCCCGCCATCTCGACGCTGGGCGTCATCTACCCCCGGTCGTACTACGCGTACAACTACGCCTCGCAGATCAACCCCGTCTCGGTCTGGGCCAAGCAGAGGCTCGATGCGATGAAGTTCGCGTCGATCCTCCGCGCGCTCCCCGCCGTGCCCACGAGCTATCTCGACATCGGGTGCGGCGACGGACGTTTCCTCAAGCTCCTCGAGCGCCACGGCGTCCCCCGCGACCGCAACTACGGGCTCGAGCTCGACGAGAACGTCGTGAAGCCCCTGGCGCAGGCCGGGTACAAGGCGTACTGCGAGCGCGTCGAGAGCTGCGACAAGATCCCCGCGGCGTCCATCGACCTCGCGACCATGTTCCACGTGATCGAGCACGTGGACGATCCCGGCGCGGTGGTGGAGCGCGTCGCGTCGTGGCTGAGCCCCGGGGGCGTCTTCGCGGTGGAAACCCCGAATCTCGACAGCTGGGACGCCCGCCTGTTCCGCCGGACGTACTGGGGCGGGTATCACATCCCGCGTCACTGGAACCTCTTCACGCCGGCGACGCTGCGCCGCCTCTTCGAGACGCACGGGCTGGAAGTCGTCGCGACCAAGTACCAGACGGGCCATTCGTTCTGGATGTACTCGATGCATCACTGGACGCGGTACCAGGGGCGTCCCTGGAAGACCCTCTCGCGCTGGTTTGATCCGTTCAAGGGCATGCCGCTGCTCGCGTGCTTCACGGCGTTGGACAAGGCCCGCGGGCTCCTGGGCTTCAGGACCTCCGCCATGCTCATGCTCGCGCGCCGGCGTGCGTAGCCGGGGATCACCATGGAGACCCGCAACCCACCGCACGACGCCCGATGGGAAACACCCCGGGCCAGAGAGCAGACGCGGCGCACGCCGTGGAGCCTGAGACAGGCCCTGATCGCGGTGGGCACGGTGCTGCTGTTGACGCGGCTGTGGTCGATGGTCTCCGTGCCGCTCATCTTCACCAACGACAGCCTGCTGTACATCCGCGGCGCGCACGAGCTCGCCGCCGGGGTGTTCCCGGAGTTTGGCCCGCTGCGGACCCCCGGCACGTCGATGGTCCTCGCCGTGCCCGTCTGGCTCTTCGGAAAGAGCGGCGCGGCGATCCTGGTCTGGCATCACCTCCTGGGGTCCGCGATGATCCTGCTCGCGACCTGGGCGTCGGCGCGTCTCGCGGGCGGGAAATGGGCCACGATTGTCGGCGTGCTCATGGCCCTCGATCCCTGGCTTCTCGCCTTCGAGAGTTTCGCCCTCTCCGAGCTCGCGATGAACGTCTTCACGGTCAGCGCTCTCGCCCTGGCCATCGTGCCCACGCGCGGGGGTCTCTGGCGTCACGCGCTCTTCGGCCTGCTCGTGGGCGCGCTCCTGGGCTTCGCGGTGCTCGTCCGCCCGGCCGGGCAGGCGATGCTCCCCTTCGCCGGGCTAGCGTTGGTGCTGGGCGCGTTCGAGGCTCGGGACCCGTGGCGGGTCCGCGTCCCGCGGGGGCTCGCCGCCGGTTTCGCGTGTGTGCTCGCGGTCGTCGCGACCGTGGGCCCGTGGGTCAACCACAACCGCTCCAAGGGGATCTCGGGCGTGGCGCGCGGGTTCGAGGTGTTCCAGTGGTTCGCCTTCGAGAAGACCGGGCTCCTGAGCGAGCGGTTCCCCTTGAGCCCCAAGGTCCGGTCGGCGTGGGACACCTACAAGGCCACGACCCCCAAGACCGAGGCGACACGCTGGGCGATGATGGAGGAGATCCGGGCGCTGCACAACCCCGAGGTGGACCGCGAGCTCGCCCGATGGTGCCGCGCCAGCGCCGCCGAGAACCCCGGGCGGTACTCGCGGATGGTCTTCTACGCCCTGTGCTGGCAGCTCAACGTGTACCCCCCGGGCGAGCCCTCGTGGAGCGAGACGGCCTGGCTGATGGGCGGCGCGGGGCTCCGCGGGGCCGACGGGCAGCAGGAGCTCAAGTACCCCAACCTCATGACGATCTGGCAGGACAAGGAGGAGCTCCAGCCCTACCGCGCGAACCCCGCGCCCGGGCTTCTCAACGACTTCTTCGACCTGATGTACCGCCACCCGCGCCTCTTCTATGGCTGGCCGCAGGTCGTGCTGTTCGGCGTCTCGATCGGCGCCTTCGTGTTCTCGATCCGGCGCCGGCGCTGGGCCGTCGCGGGCGTCCTGCTCGCGGTCCTCGCGTACCTGGGCGTGCACGTGCTGGTGCTCAGCCCCTATAACCGTTACGCCCTCCCGGTGTGGGCGGCGATGTACCTCGCCCCGGGCGCATGGATCGCGGCACGAGCGAAGAATCTCCCGCCCCGGGCGGACAGGCAAGGAGCGTGAATCGAGCGATGCGGATCGGGCTGGTTTCCAACGAGGTGATGCCGTTCGTCGGCGGGGGGATCGCGACCTACGCGGTCGAGATGGCCCGTGCGCTCCAGACTGAAGGGCACGAGGTGCACATCCTCACGCAGGGCTTCGAGGGGCTCCGCGAGCGTGGACGCGAGTTCCTCCCGGGCGTGGAGTACCACGCGTACGACGCCGGGCGCGGGCTCGCCTCGCTCCCCGGGGCGTACTACAGCGTGGCGAACCGGGCGTCGATGAGCGTCCGCGAGGCGCTCCGCGAGCAGCACGAGCGCATGCCCTTTGATTACATCGAGTTCCCGGAGTACCGCGGCGAGGGGTACTGGTCGCTCCGCGCCAAGAGAACCCTCGGCGAGCTGCGGGACGCGGTCCTGGGAGTGCGCCTCCACACCCCCCACTACCTCTGCATGGAAGTCGACCGCAACTTCGCCCTCTCGGTCGAGAACGCGCACGTCGAGCACATGGAGAAGCAGAGCGTCCGCGAGTGCGACCTGCTCGTGGGCGCGAGCCAGGCCGTGCTCGACCGCGTGCGCCACGACGTGGGGCCACCGCTCCCCGGGGAATCCCGCCCGCCGCACCGGCTGGTCCGTCTCCCGCTGGATCTGGCGCGCCTTGCGGGCGCGCCGGGCGCCGGCACGCCATCGACGGCCGGCCCCAAGACCATCCTGTACTTCGGACGCCTGCAGACCTGCAAAGGCACGCACGTGCTCGTCAAGGCGGCGCTGGCCCTCCTCGCCCGCGGCGAGGACGTGAACTTCCGCTTCATCGGGGGGGACACCCTCACGGGCCCCTTCGGACGATCGATGCGCGAGCACCTGGAGCGGCTCGTGAAGGGCCCCCACCGCGATCGCTTCCGCTTCGAGCCCGCGATGGACCGGGGCGACCTCGCCCGAGAGATCCGCGCCGCATGGGCCTGCTGCTTCCCCTCGCTCTGGGAGTCGTACTCCTACGCCTGCGTCGAGGCCCTCGCCCTGGGGGCCTGCGTCGTCGCGAGCGACGGCGGGGCGCTGGGCGAGATCGTCCAGCACGAGCAGAACGGCCTGGTGTGCGCCAAGGACGACGCGAGCGCCCTCGAAGCCCAGCTCCTGCGGGTGCTGCGCGATGGGGCGCTCCGCGGGCGACTCGCCGCTGCCGCGCCCGCACGGGCCGCGGCGCTGAGCGACTCGCGCGCCATCGCCCGCGAATTGGTCGACGCGATCCAGGAACGCCGGCGTGAGCTGTCCCACGCCGCGACCTCAATCCCGGCAGGGACCCGGAACACGGGCAACTCGACCAAGCCCGACGCACCGAACGCGAGCGTCATCATCCCCTTCTACAACGTCGGGAAGTACCTGCCGCAGACGCTCCGGTCGCTCCACGAGCAGAGCGTCCGCGGGTTCGAGCTCCTGATCATCGACGACGGCTCGGACGAGCCCGAGTCGCTCGACCTTCTGCGCACGCTCCGGCGCGAGGGAGTCCGCGTGATCTCCAAACCCAACGGCGGGCTGGGCTCGGCCCGCAACGTCGGCTTCCACGAGGCCCGCGGCGAGTGGATCCTGCCCGTCGACGCCGACGATGTCTGCCGAGCGGATTACGTCGAGACGTTCCTCCGGGTGATCGGGCGCGACCCCTCGCTGGCGTTCGCCGCGGCGTTCTTCGAGAGCTTCTACGAGACCCCGGGCGAGCGAGTCTCGGGGTATATCCCCCTCGCCCCCGACCCCGATCTCCTGGGGTATCACAACATCGCCGGGCCCGGCGCGTGCGCGATCCTCCACCGCGAGACCGTCCTGGGCGTGGGCGGGTACGACGAGTGGCTCACCAGCTACGAGGACTGGGACTTGTGGTGCACGCTCACGGAACGCGGCCACCGCGGCACGATCATCCCGGAAACGCTTCTCTATTACCGCCTCCGCCAGGGGTCGCTCATCCGCAGCGAGGCCCTCCCACGGGCCCAGGCACTTCGCGCCTACCTGCTCGCCAAGCACCCGCGGCTGGCCGCCAGACCGGACATCGCCGCTCGCCTCATCCTGAGCGAGGCGTTCGAGAAGCAGGAGCGCGTGGCGTCTCTGGAGCAGCAGGTCCGCGAGCTGCAGGAGCGGCTCATCGCGGCGCAGGGCCACGCCGAGATCAAGGGCACCGCGGGCGAGGCGCCGGGGCTGGGCGAGGGCGTGGACGCGTCGCTCGTGCGGAGCGAGGCGTACCGCATGATCCGCTCGAACATCCGCTACCGCCTGGCCGACCGGCTCAACGATGCGCTCAAGGCCGTGGGGGTGCATCGCACGGTCAAAGGGATGGCCCAGCGGGCGATCCGGTCCCGCGGCCCCAACCGCTGACCGCCCCGGCGATCACGCCCGCCCGCTACATCGCGAGATAGTCCTCGAACGCCCGGATGCTGCGCTGCTCGTAGCCGCGGTACCACGCCTGGTAGCGCTTCACGATCTCCTCGCGCTCCTGGATGGCCCGCTCGATGGCGTCGGCGATCACCTCGGCCCGGTCCGGGAATCGCACGACCAGCCGCTCGAACAGGTACGGCTCGTCCTCGAAGAGGTGGCTGTTGGGCCCGACGAGGCACGGGACACCCTGGTGCAGGCTCTCCAGGGGGAGCATGGGGCAGCATTCGATGAACGTGACGTAGAGCGTCAGGTGCGTCTCGCGCATCGCCGCGAAGAGCTTGTCGTGCGGGAGCTGCTCGTGCGTCACCTGGTCGGTCTTGAGCCCCAGAAACTCGACGACCTCCAGCGCCCGGGCGTCGAACCCGGCGCCCCGCAGGCGCGCCCCGGGCACCATCGCGAGCGCCGCCAGCGACGCGAAAGGGTTCTTGCGATAGGTCGTCCCGCTGATCCACATCCCCACCCGCTTCTCGCGTCCCGCGAGACGGGGCGGGGCCTGCATCGTCCCCGGCGCCCGGTTGAGCAGCACCGCCCCGCGCACCCCCAGGCTGCGCAGGAACCGGTCGTAGCCGAACTTGTCGCTCGCGATGCAGTGGACCTTCCCCTCGCGCGCCGCCCGGACCCAGCACTGGAACATTCCCCACTCGTAGGGCTCGACCCACTGCGGATACGAGCTGTGCAGGAACAGGTCGCAGCGGATCGACGGGTCGCGCTGCTTCACCATCTGCATCATGTTGAAGTGCGCCTCGTCCCCGCCGGAGAACACCACGTGCTTCACGCCCGACTCGACCAGCACGTCCGCCTCCGCGTGCAGCTGCTCGGGCGTGAGCGACCGGGGGTCGATCGCGGCGCTGTGCGGCACGGGGACCACGCACTCGAACTGGCTCTTGGTGCTGCTCGTCACGCCCAGCCAGCGCGGGCAGGACACGGCGATGGCCCGCGGCTTGTCCCGCTGCACCCGCGCGAGAAAATCGAGATGACGCTGGGCACGACGCTCGGGCACGGGGAGCGCCGCGCCGGGGTGCCCGTTCACCGCCTCGCGGGACTCCGGCCCGCTCATGGGCGTGCGTCCCGGGCGGACGAGCAGGCGCCGACCCTGCGGGGAGTAGAGATCGATGACCTCGCGCCGCCCGTCGAAGAGGACCTCGACCTTTCCGCTCCAGGCGTGGGAGAGGAACAGGATCTCGGGATCACCGCCGACCTTCAGCTGGATCTCGCCCGGGCCCGAGGCGATGGCGCACTTGCCATACGGGAACTCGTCGGAATATTGCCAGCGCCACCCGCCCTTCATCTCGAAGATGTCCCAGGGGAGATTGGGCTCGCTGGGCACGTTCTTGGCGCCCAGGAGCCAGATCTCGCTCCCCTGCGCGTTCTCGTGGCGCTCGCCCAGCGCGCGGATGACGAGCACGCCGCGCGAGCCCGAGGAGAGAAGCCGCCCCATCTTGATCACGCCGTAACGCCGCGCGAGCTGCCCCACGCGGTACTCCGACGATTTCTTCAGCGTGTCCAGCTCGAACTTGAGCTCGGTCACGCGTTCGATGAGCTTGTCGATGTCGTTCTGCGTCGCCATGATCGTTCCGCTCCGGCGGGCCGCCCCGCCTCCCCAAACCCCGCACGTTCCACGCGGGCGTTCCCGCCCGCCACCCCGAAAGAAGCACGCTCCGACCTACACCCGGCTCCCCAAGATCCCCCAGTTCCGCTCGATCTCCTCCCGCAGACGCGCCACGAACGCCTCGTGACGATCGCGCTCGACCCGTGCCCGGCTCTCCATCGCGCTCAGCTCCGCCCGCAGCGACTGCTCCAGCGCCGACGCCCGGGCCTGCTCGGCGCCCAGCGCCTCACGCAGCGCCCCAATCCTCTCGTGCAGCGGGGCGGCCTCGTGCGCCGCCGCCTGGGCCGAAGCGTGCCGGACCTCTCCCAGCTCACGCAGCGCCTGCTCGAGGCGCTGGCGGGCCGCCTCGCACTCGCCCCGGGCTCCCGCGAGCTGCCTGTCCAGCTCCGCCGCCCGTGCCGCGTGCTCTTGGAGCGCCTGCTGCTGCGCCGAGGCGGCGTGCTGCAGCGTGCTCACCTGCTCGTGGAGGCGGGCCGCCTCGCCCTCGACCGAGTGCAGACGCCGGCGAGCCTCTCCCGCGAGACCCTCGAACTCGCCGCGCTTCGCCTCGAGCTCACCCGCGGCCTGCTCCTGCGCCGCCAGCCCGCCACGCAGATCGCGGTCGGCCCGACGCATGATCTGGAGCAGCGCCGGAGACCACGCCGGGCTGGGCCCCGAGTCCTGCAATGCCACGCGGAAGGGCGCGTGGCACTCGTACCCGGCGGGCAGCTGCTCGCACGCACGCCCGATCAGGGCGTACGCCCCGACCAGGTCGTGCGACCAGCACCCCTCGTGGTCGCTCGCGACGAGCGGGTACGTCGGGGGCGGCTCGATGTGCAGCACATGCCCGCGCGCGACGCGCGTGAGCTCGCGGAGGATCCCGGGAAGATCCTCGGGGCGCACGTGCAGCAGCACCTCGGAGGTGTACACGACGTCGAACTGCCCGTCGCCAAAGGGCAGACGCCCGGTGGGCATGCCCAGGGTCACGTGCGCGTCGATCCAGGCCTGATCGGTCCAGCGGCGCATGCACGAGACCATCCCCGCGCTCTGGTCGAATCCGTGAATCTCCACGCCGGGGATCTGCGAGAGGTGGCGCAGGTGCCGCCCCACGCCGCACCCGAACTCGAGCACCTTGCAGGGCGCGCACCGCAGGAAATAGTCGGCGAACATCCACTCCTGGAGGTGGAGATAGGGCTGGCGGAGCTTGCGCGCGTCGTACTCCGCGCCCCAGTCCTTCCCGTGGTCGCGCCAGTACTGATAGTTCGAGGCGATCACGCCCGGCGGCGCGGGGCGGCTCTCGGCGACGTTCTCGGGCTTGCTCTCGATCACGCCAGCACCTCGCACTCCACACGCACCGGCTGGTGGAACTTGTAGTGCACGGGGCGCTCGGGCGTGGGGTGCACCACGAACGCCGCCACGCCGTCCACCTGGTCGAAGAGCACATTGTCGGCGTAGTCGCGGCTCGAGACGCGGTTCACCGCGAGGCACACCCCGAAGTTCCCGGGCCGCAGCGCGCACTCGAACGCGAACCGCACCCTGACCCCCTGCCCGCGCCGCAACGCGGGGAGCGTCACGCGCTCGTCGAACGTGGTGGTGCCCATGAGATCCACGCCCGTCATGTCGCGGAGGAGGAAGCTCACTGACAGCCCCGAAGTGTCGATGTACGCCCGCAGCGTCGCCTCGACCGAGACCACCTCGCCCAACCGGAAGCCCCGGCAGGGCGCGCCCGACGCGTCCAGGATCTCCACGCCCTCGATCTGAACGTGCCCCGTGCCGTAGCGCGTCTTCCCGTCCACCGCCTTGGCGAACGCGACGGGCTTGCCCAGATCGCCCTGGACCTCCAGCGCGTCCTGGTTGGACTGCTCGCGGACGAACGCGAGGTACAGGTCCGTCGCGCGTTCGGCGTGCCCATAGAACCGCGGCTGGCCCATGTCCAGGAACAACGCCTTGTCGCACACGCTCCGCACCGAGTCGGGCGAGTGGCTCACGAACAGCAGCGTCATCCCGCGGTCGCGCAGACGCCGCAGACGCGCCATGCACTTCTGCTGGAACCCGATGTCCCCCACCGCGAGGATCTCGTCGACGATCATCACGTCGGGCTCGACCGAGAAGCCCACCGCGAACGCCAGCCGCGCCGCCATCCCGCTGCTGTACGTCTTGACCGGCTGGTCCAGGAAATCCCCGATGTCCGCGAACGCGGCGATCTCGTCGAAACGGTGGTCCATCTCCCGCCGGGCAATCCCCAGGATCGACCCGAGCAGGTACACGTTCTCGCGCCCCGAGAACTCGGTGTTGAACCCGCTCCCCAGCTCCAGCATCGCCGCGATCCGCCCTCGCACCGTCACCCGCCCCTCGCTGGGCGCGAGCGTCCCCGCGATGATCTGCAGGAGCGTGCTCTTCCCGCTCCCGTTGCGGCCCAGGATGCCCACCGCGTCGCCCGGGAAGACCTCGAACGACACGCCGCGGAGCGCCCAGAAGTTGCGGTAGTAGCAGCGCCCCAGCCGCCCCAGCAGCATCTGCTTGAGGCGATCGGGCGGGGTGTCGTACACCTGATAGCACTTGCCCAGCGAGCGCACCGCGATGACGGGCTCGGCCGGGCCCTCGCTCGCCGCGGGCTGACGCCCCACGACGTGGACAGGCGCCTCGCCCGCCGCCGGGTCGCCCGCCGCGGCCCCTCCGCCGATCGTCGTCGGCTTGGGCTCGGCGAGGGCGGGCTCGTGCAGCACGCTAGAGCACATCCGCGAACCCCCGGCGTGTCAGCATGAACCACGCGTACCCCAGCTGCAGCACCACCAGCGACACCGCGCACGCGCCCAGAAAACCCGCCCAGTCGGGCGTCTCGCCGAACACGAGCGTCCGACGCGCCGCGTCCACGATGGGCGTCATGGGGTTCACCCTCGCGATCCACCGGAACCGCTCGGGGATCGATTCCACCCGGTACAGCACGGGCGTCATGAAGAACAGCACCTGCTGCACCACCAGCACCACGACGTTCGTCGCGTCCCGCACGTACACCCCCAGCGACGCCACGAACCACCCCACCCCCAGCGCCATCGCCAGCAGCGGGAACAGCGTCAGCGGGAAGAACACCGCGGGCCATCCCACGGACCCCAGCACGAACGCCGCCGCAAGGAACGCGAGCACGAACCCGAAGCTCGCCGACAGCAGCGAGGACCCGAGCTGCGCGACCGGCAGGACCTCCACCGGAAAGATGACCTTCTTCACGAGGTTGGGATGATCGGTGATGAGCGTCGCCGCCCGCGTGCAGGTCTCGGAGAAGACCTGGAAGATCATGATGCCGCAGAACAGCGCGACGACGTACCGCATGGGCGGCTCTTCGGGCCCGCCCCAGCGCACACCGAAGACCCCGACAAAGACAAACGTGTACACCGCGAGCATGAGCAGCGGGAACACCAGCGCCCACGCCGCCCCGAGCGCCGTGCCCTTGTGGCGCGCGACAAAGAACCGCACCGCGAACTGGCGGATGAGATCCCGCTGCTCCACGAACAGACGCACCATCCGGACCGGGTTCAGGAAACTCGCCACCGGCGGGCGTTCGGGCGTGCGGATGACCGTCCCAGCTCTCAACGCGTCGTCCCCTTCGCCGCACACCCACGCAAGCCCGATCATCCTCGCCACCGAGCATGATCCGAACATCCTTCGCACACCAATTCCGCGATCGCTCCCCAGATCATAGGTGCGGCTCACGCCGGTTCGATGGGCCCAGCCCGGCCCGCCAGAGGGCCCGCAACGGGAGCGCATGGGAACGCGTCGGGGCGCGGCTCAGGCCCGTTCCACCCTGGCCGAAGCGTGCGGCGCAAACTCCAGCACGGGCTCCAGCACCGGGCGGTACCGCATCTTGACCGCATACCCCTCCGGCCTGGGCTCCACCTCGACGCCCGTCACCGAGACCGTGCGTGCCTCATCGCGGTGCATCATGACGCTGATCTCGCGCCGGTCGGGCCACGCGTGGTTGTGGAAGGCATCCTGCGAGTCGGGCGTGCCCGACCTCACCACCAGCTCGCGGAACAGGTCCAGCCGCGGGAGCGCCCGCTCGTCGCCCAACCCCGAGCTCACGAAGCACGCGGCGGCCGCGTCGATCCTCCCCAGCGTCAGGTCACGCCGGTCCCAGCGCGCGTCCAGGACGCGGAGCGTCCCCCCCGCGCGATCGACGCTCACCATGCGGAAGGGCTCGAAGGCGTCCAGGTCCATCTCGCGGAGCGCGTCGATCGCCGCGACAGCGTCCGCGGACGGCGCCAGGAGCGGAATGAGCTTTCCCCGGGAGTGCCGCCCCGCGCGGGGCCGCCCCGCCTCACGCGCGTCGGGGGCCAGGTTCACGTTGAGCAGCGCGAGGACCACGCCGCGCTCCGAGGCGGCGATCCAGGTCCCGCCCGCCTCGCCGTCCGCCGGATAGATCACGCGCACGCCGCGGATCGTGCGCCAGCGCGGCGTGGAGGCGTCGGCGCGCTCGTGGCGTTCGTCGCGGTTGCAGACCACGCGGAACCCGGCGCCCAGCGGGATGACGGAGACGGTGCACATCGCTCGCGGAGAGTAGCTCCTAGCGGGGCGCCCCGCGTTCGAAGGAGAGAGTCGAGGGCGCCTTCCCGAACTGGTCGTCGCTCCCCACCCCGAACTCCGAGGCGATCGCCTTCATCATCGCGTGGTGATGGATCGCGTGGTGCGTCGCAAACGCCAGCTCCCGCGCCACCGTGGACGACAGCTCGGCCTCCTGCCCCGACGCCGACAGCATCACCCGCACGCGCACCGTCCCGCCCAGGGTCGGCCCGCTCTGCGTCACGCGCCCCCGCAGCTCGGCGATAGTGGTGAGCGCGTGCTCGCGCTGGGTCTCCATGGGAACGTTGCGCTCGCGGCGGTCGTACGCGATCGCCTCGCCCAGGTCCGCCGCGGTAAAGATCGCCGAGAAGTGATCCAGCACGTGGCGCACGTGCTTGCCCACGCTCCCGCCGCGGATCAGCCTCGAATCGGCGGTGTACGCCCGGTCGGGGAGCGCCTCGACAAACCCCGCGCACTGCGCGAGGATCGCGTCCGCCGCCGCCGCCACCGCGCCATGACCCTCACACGAACATCCCCCTGAACACGACATGATCGGGCGTCCTTGCTGCTGGGGGCCCCGGGGCCCGGTGCGAAAAATCCTGTCGAACTCGAACCCGCCTCCCGCCATTCCACGATCTGCCAGAACCCCGCGATATTCGATGGAGTGTATTGGGATTCCGTGCCGCGTGCTTGCCCCGCGTTGTTCTCCCTTACACCCGCGTCGCGGCCTGGGGCTTGACCTCCGCCAGCCCGCGCAGCCCCGCCGCCGCGCGGACCTGGTCGATGATCTCGCGTCCGTTGGCGCAGCGCGGGCACTTGTGCTGCCCGCCGAGCTTGCCCCGCGACTCCATCCACGCATGAAAGACCCCGGGGCGGACGGGCGTGATGGTCGGCGCGCCCATCCCCACGCCGTCGGTCCTCTTTGTCGTGTAGTCCACGTTCTGGGCCTTGAGGGCGGCGTCGAACGAATCCCGGAAGATCGCCGCCCCGAACGCGTCCGAGTTCTCCACCTCCACCAGCAGCTCCAGCCCCGCCTGCGTCCCGGGCCCCGGGTACACCGGAGCCGCCGTGAACTCCCGAACGACCCATCCGGTCGTGGTCGCGGCCTGGGCCACGGCGTTCTCGATGTGCTCCACGATCAGGTTCTCGCCGAACGCGTTCACGAAGTGGCGGTGCCGCCCCACGATCCGCATCCGGCACGGCCCCTCCCCGCCCCCGCCCCCGCCCCCCAGGCGCCCGGGGATCGTGTCGAACTCGACCACGTCGCCCAGCACGTACCGCCACAGCCCGGCGCACGTGCTCATCACGACCACGTACCGCTGCCCTTTCTCCACCGCCTCGCACGAGAACGCCGGCGGATTTGCTTCGCCGATGGATTCCAGCGGCACGAACTCGTAGAAGTTGCCCATGTCGGCGTTCAGACGCAGCCCGGGATCCCCCGGCGTGTCCTGGATCGCCACGAAGCCCTCCGAGGCCGGGTACAGCTCCAGCCGCCGCGGCAGGTCCGCCCCCGTGGGCGAGCCGCTCCACGCCTGACGCACCCGCGGGTCGAACGGCGCGTACTTGACCCCGCCGTGCACGAACACGCTGAGGTTGGGCCAGACATCCCGGAGCGTCTCGACGCGCCGTCCCTGCTCGCGGGCCAGCTGCATCACCCGCTCGAACAGCACCAGCGCCCACGAGCACATCCCGCTGATCATCCGCACGTCCGCGTCCACGCACCGCCTCGCCATCGCCTCGATCTTGCCGGGCCAGTGGCTCATGAGCGCGATCTCGCGCCCGGGCAGATAGATGGTGCTGATCGGCCAGCGGATCAGGGGCGACACGATCCCCGAGAGATCGCCCGTCCGGATCCCGTGCTCGTTGGTCGAGAGGTCCGTCGAGCCCCCGAGGAAGAGCGCCTTGCCCGTGAGCAGGTTGGGGAGCGAGATCCCGAACCGCTCCAGATTCGAGAAGATGTCCAGCGACGCCCTGAAGTTGCTCTGGAGCATCGCCTCCGACACGGGGATGAACTTGTCCCCGGCGGTCGTGCCGCTGGTCTGCGCAAAGTCGCGCACCAGCCCGGGCCACAGCACGTCCGCCTCGCCCCCCTCGCGCATCCTCGCGATGGCATCCTTGAAGGCGTACCAGTCCGCCACGGGCACCGCCGACCGGTACGCCTTGACGAGGTCCGTGTCGGGGAGCGTGGAAAGCCGAGCGAAGTCATGCCCGCGTCCGAACTCCGTGCCCTGGGCCGAACGCAGCAGGCCGCGGAGCTGCGCGAGCTGGATCGCCGCGGTGTGCGTCGTCCAGTAGTCCCGATCGGAGAGCAGCGAGATCCGCGACGCGACGCGGTACCGCACGCCCAGCCCCACCAGCGACGTCAGCCCCAGGCGCCTCCCCGGCGGGCGGTAGGCGACGCCCCGTGCGGTCGGCGTGGTTCGGGCGTGGGCCGTCATGGTCCCGGGAGTCACCGCCCCGCCTCGCGACGCTCCAGCTCCTCGCCGAAGGAAAGCACCGCCGACGCGAACGCCTCCGGGCACTCGATCATCGGCGCGTGCCCGCAACGGTCGAACCACACGACGCGGCTGTCCCGCAGCTTCTCCTGGAACTGCTGCGCCGCTTCCGGGGGCGTCACGATGTCCTGCTTCCCCCAGATCAACAGCGTCGGGCACGCGATGTCCTGGATCTTCTCGCCCAGGTGATTCCGGCGCGCCGAACGGCTGAGCTTCACCATCGCCCGCGCCCCGCCCCGGTCCGACAGCTCCGCGTGCGCCCGGTCCACGTCCGCCGCCGCCATGTTCGCCGGGTCAAAGAACAGTTCCCCGATCTTGCGCTCCAGCCACTGGCGGCTCGGCTTGATCTGCACGTCGCTCACCATGCTCTTCTCGATCAGCCCGCTCGCGCCCGCGAGCACCAGCCCGCGCACCAGGTCCGGACGCGTGAGCGCGATGTTCAGCGCCACGTGCCCGCCGAAGGAGTTCCCCACGAGGATCGGCGCCTCGCCCCCCCGCGCCGGATTGAACGCGTCATCCAGAAACCGGATCGTGAGCTCGGTCGCGCCGTGGATCGAGCAGTCGTCGCCGCGAAGCTGCAGCAGCGGGAGCTCCAGCAGCGTGCAGCGGTGGCGCGAGCCGATCCGCCGGACCACGCCCTCCCAGTGATCGTTGAGCCCCACCAGCCCGTGCAGGAACACCACCGGACGACCCTCGCCCGCCTCCTCCACGTCGGCGACGACCGGCGACCCCGCCAGCCCCGTCAGAGTCACCGATCGGGGGGCGAGCTCCATGCCTCGGGTTGTGCCGGCACCGGGCGTCATGCGTTCGGCTGGGGCCCTCCACTGAATCCCCGACGCATGATAACGGCCCACACAACCGTTATCTCGCCTGTCGCATTATCTCACGACCCACTCTGTTAGGGGTTCGCGAGGGTCAGCTTCTCCGACTGGAGCTGCGAAACCACCCTCCCGTCCTCCAGACGCACCACGCGGTCCGCACGCTGCGCCGTCGCCGTATCGTGCGTCACCACCAGCATCGTCTGGCGACGCTCACGACGGATCTCGTCGAGCATGTCCAGGATCTTTGCCCCGGTCACCTTGTCCAGGTTGCCCGTGGGCTCGTCCGCCAGCAGGACCGTCGGCGTGTTGATGAGCGCCCGCGCAATCGCCACCCGCTGACGCTCGCCCCCCGAAAGCTCCGACGGGCGGTGCGTCAGCCGGTGCGACAGCCCCACCTTGTCCAGCAGCGCCTCGGCCTGGCGACGCACCTCCCCGCGCCGGGCCGCGTACCGGATCCCGTATCGCACCATCGCCCCGATCGTCACGTTCTGCACTACCGACAGCTCGGGGAGCAGGTGGTAGAACTGGAACACGAACCCCACCTCGCGCGTGCGGTACTGGTCCAGCTCCCCCGACGAAAACTCGCGGAGCTTGCGCCCCCGGAACACGATGCTCGACTGCGTCACCGAGTCCGGCGTGTCCAGCCCCCCAAGGAGATGCAGCAGCGTGCTCTTGCCCGAGCCCGACTTGCCCAAGACCGCGACAAACTCCCCCTCCTCCACGCCCAGGTCCACGCCCCGGAGCACGGGCACGTCCACCCGCCCGAGGCGGTAGGTCTTGTGCAGGGCATGGACGTGCAGCATCGGCATCTCGCTCACTCGAACCGCAGCGCCTTCACCGGGTGCATCATCGCGGCACGCAGGGCCGGCACGAGCGCGCCCACCGCGCTCGACACCACCGACCCCACCCCGATCATCACCGCGTCCGCCGCCCGGACCTGGTTGGGAATCCGCACGAACAGATACACCCGGGGATCCCAGATGACAATCCCCAACGACTTCCCGAGCCACTCGTGGATCGGGTTGATGTTCAGCACCACCAGGTACGCCAGCACGACCCCCAGCGCCGACCCCACGACGCCGATCGCCAGCCCGTAGCTCACCCACACCCCCGCGACCCCCAGCCTCCCCGCGCCCACCGCCCGCAGCGTCCCGATGTCCTTGGTCTTCTCCGCCACCATCGACCAGAAGATCGCCAGGATGAGGAACACCGCCACCAGCGAGATCACCAGGAACAGGAACAAGACCAGCGCCCGCTCCTTCTGCACCGCCGCGATCATCGTCGCGTTGAGGTCGCGCCACGTCACCGCGCGCACCGACGACGCCTCGGGAACCTCCCCGCGGTGCGCCGCGGCGAACTCGCCGTAGATCTCCTGGCAGCGCAGCGCCAGCCGCTCGACCTCCTCGGGCGTCCCCACCGAGCCCTTCCCGCGGATGACCACGTGCGTCACCCGCGCGGGCGTTTTCCCCACCACGCTCGCGCTCGACACGATCCGCTCCTGCCCCGTCACCGGGTCCTTCACCACGCTCAGCGTCGAGCCGCCCTCCTCGCTCAGTCGCTCCACCTCGTGCATGTTCAGCAGTCGCTGCAGGAGATCCAGGCGCACGAAGATCGTCCGGCTGTCCACCTCCCAGATCCCCGACTGGAACTCGTTCGCCACCGGGATCTTCTCCGAGACCATCGTCTCGGCGTTCCCCCGCTTGTCCACCGGGACCACGTTCAGCGTCACAAACCCGTTGCGGGGCATGAACACCCGCTCGCTCAGGATCTGCCCGTCCGGGCCCGTGCGGCTGACATTCAGCTGCGGCTCGTAGTAGCCCCCCTCCGTCCGCCAGTTCATCCCCGCCGCCCCGATCCCCACCGCCGCCGCAGGACGCGCCTCCCCCGTTCGCGCGTCGGCGCGCGAGAGCGTCCGCCCCTGCGCCAGAAGCTCCGTCATCAGCTCCTTCTCACGCAGACGCGGATCCTCGCCCCGCTTGTCGTTGGGCACGGGCGCATCGAGCGGCTTCCACCACAGCGTCTCCTCGAACGTCGTCACCTTCGAGAAGCTCGCCGGCTCGATCCCCTTGACCACGCTCGTCACCCGCCTCCCGTTGGGCATGACCGTGAGCCCGTAGGTCTCGATCATGGGCGACGCCGCCGCGATCTCGGGGTCCTTCTCCAGCCGCTCGACAAGCTCCTGGTAGTGGACAAAGCCCACGTTCTCCCAGCCCAGCACCACGTCGCCCACGAGCGACCGACCCGAGTTCACCAGCGTCGCCAGGAACCCCCCCATCACCGACCACACCGTGAGCACCATCGCCGTGCACAGCATCACCGCCAGCGACGCCAAGAGCGGCATCACCTTGCTCGTGAGATACTTCTGCGTCAGAAGAAGCTGGTACACGCGGTCGAGGATAGGAACGGCCCGCGCCCGGCGCTCAGTCCTCGTCGAACCCGTTGTCGATGAGCTTCCGCAGCGCCGCGCACGCCGCCGACGCGTCGTCGCCCTCCGCCGTGATCGACAGCTCCGCCCCCTGCCCCGCCGCGAGCATCATCATCTGCATGATCGACTTCCCGTCGACCTCGGTGTCGTCCTTGCGGACCTTGATCTCGCTCCGGAAGGTCGAGGCGAGGTCGACGAACGACATCGCGGGGCGCGCGTGCAGCCCCAGTCGGTTCACGATCTTCGCGGTGATGGTCTCGACCAACGCTCGCCTCTTCGAACGCCCCTCACCCCCGACGGGCGGGACGGTCCGCCGGGGTGCAAGGAGCTAGCCATGAAGGTGCTGATTATCCGCTTCGCTCAGGAGGTCCCGGACCTCCTGCACCGTCCGCGCCTGACGCAGGAACCGCCGGAACGTGTCCTTGCTCAGGTTCTTGAAGATCACCTCCATCGCGTGCAGGTGATCCTCCGGGCGGTCCTCGGGCGAGAGCAGCAGGAACACCGAGTACACCGGCTGCTTGTCCAGCGCGTT
>CAZTJZ010000048.1:0-23452 GCA_964614075.1 uncultured Phycisphaeraceae bacterium | reverse complement strand
AGATGTTGTGATAGGAGCCGATCACGAAGATCGTCGCGTCCTTCTTCATCGCCCGGCGCGCCGCGCTCAGCCACTCGCGCGTGAAGGAGAGATAGTCCTCGCGGGGCATGTTGTCCCGCCACTGGTCGTACGCCCGGTTCCAGTTGAAGGGCGGGTCGGCGAAGACCAGATCGACGCGTGATTCCCTGATCTCGGGCAACCCTCCCAGCACCTCGCGGCAGTCCCCGACGTACACCGCCAGCTCCGGGTCGCTGAGCCGGTGCGCGGGCCCGGGCTTGGGTCTGGAGGCTCTGGTGCTCATGACGGCGCAACGGTAGTGGGAGTGGCGGCGGCCATGCCGCGGGGGATTCTGGCCCTGGCAAGTGCCCGTGCGGGCGGTGCTTTTCGCGGAGTTCTGGTTTGACCCCCGAACCGCCTAGAATAGAGGCGTCCGCGGCGGCGGGTGTGATACGGATTCCCCCGCCCCCGCCCGCCGAGTTTGCACACGAACATGACACACACCAGCGAACAGGGTCAGGCCGACCAGGCCGCCCAGCCCGATCAGCCGTTGCCCACCATCAGCGTGGGCAAGCCGGGCGAGATCTTCGACCCGAGCAAGTCCTTTGACAACCTCGGGCTGCGCAGCAGCGTGCTCAAGGGCATCCACGCCGCGGGCTTCCAGCACCCCACCAGCATTCAGGCGGCCCTGATCCCCGTGGCCCTCACCGGGCGCGACATCCTGGGGCAGGCCAAGACGGGCACCGGAAAGACCGCCGCGTTCGGGCTCCCCCTGCTGCACATGTGCTCGCGCGACGTGCCCTTCCAGGCGCTCATCCTCGCGCCGACCCGCGAGCTGGCCATCCAGATCACGCACGAGATCGAAGAGCTCGGGAAGTTCACGCCGATCCGCTCGATCTCGATCTACGGCGGGCAGGCCATCGGGGCCCAGGCCAAGGGGTTGCAGAAGGGCGCTCCGATCGTGGTGGGCACGCCCGGGCGCGTGATGGACATGGTCCAGCGCGGGCTCCTCCACTTCCGCAACATCCGCTTCGCCGTCCTGGACGAGGTCGATCGCATGCTCGACATCGGGTTCCGCGAGGACATCGCGCGGATTCTCAGCCAATGCCCGCCCCCGGGCCCGCCCGTGCTCCCCGGCCCCGACGGGACCAGCCGCGGGCGCCAGACGATCTTCGTGAGCGCCACCATCTCCCCCGAGATCGAGCGCCTGGCCCGCAAGTACATGCACGATCCCGAGAAGATCGTGACGAGTTCGGGCTCGCTCACCGTCAGCCTCGTGAAGCAGCACCACCTCCCCGTGGCGCCGTGGGACAAGAAGCGGCTCCTCGTCCACCTCCTCACGCACGAGGAGCCCGAGCTGACTGTGGTCTTCTGCCGGCTCAAGCGCGTGGTGGACGAGCTGGCCCGCCTCCTCAACGACAAGGGCATCGAGGCGCACGCGCTCCACGCCGACCTCTCCCAGGGGCGGCGCAACCAGACCATGGAGAAGCTCCGCAAGGGGCACCTGAGCGTGCTGATCGCGAGCGACCTGGCCAGCCGCGGGATCGACGTGGACGGGATCAGCCACGTGATCAACTACGACCTGCCCGAGGATCCGGATCTGTATGTCCACCGCATCGGGCGCACGGCCCGCGCGGGGCGCGGCGGGGTCGCCTGGAGCCTCGTCACTCCGGAGCAGGGCGAGCTGCTCACCAACATCGAGCTGCTCATCAACGCCGAGATTCCCAAGCTCGAGTACCCCGACTTCATCGCCAGCGAGCGCCCCGCCCACTTCCGCGACGACCGCGGCGGGCGGCGCGAGGGCGGGCTCACGATCGCCACGCCGCTCCCCTCGGCCCCGGCGCCCGAGAAGCAGGTCAACCGCGTGGTCGCCTCCGCCAACCCCGACGTGCCCGCGCAGGACGCCGCCGACCCGTCCAAGTTCCCGGGCGGGCTGGTCCCCACCAAGCTCCCGCCGAGGCGGATGTTCGGCAAGATGAAGACGCGGGGACGCTGACGCTCCTCAGCATCCGATCTGGAACCGGTCGAGGAAGTAGATGAGGTCGTCGATGGTGACCCCGCCGTCGGGCGTGCCCGTCCCGCTCCCGTCGTCGACGTCCGCGTCGATGCTCCCGATCTGGAAGATGTCGAGGTAGTAGAGCAGGTCGTCGATGGTGACCCCGCCGTCGGGCGTGCCGGTCCCGCTCCCGTCGTCGACGTCCGCTACGCAGAGGATATCGAGGAACGCGCTTGTGGTCGCCGCCGAACCGCACGAGTTGGACAGGATCGCCCAGTAGTTCCCTTCGTCGGTGGGGTCGGTGTTCGTGATAGTGAGAACAGGCGTGTCCACGCCGCTGATCCGAGCGGTGTTCGCGAGCAGCACGCCGTCCTTCACCCACTCGTACCGCGTCACGCCCGCGCCCGTGACGACCAGCGACACCGCGGCGGGGGCGGTCACGGTGGTATCACTGGGCCCGATGACGACCGGAAGTCCGCTGGTCAGCGTGTAGATCCACGTGTCGCCCAGGTACATCCCCGCCGAGGTGTCGCGCCCGCCGAAGAGCAGCGTGTGCCCCGCCGAGGTGTGGTGTGCCATCGCGTGGCGTTCGCGGGGCGAGGGCGCTCCGCCGGGCACGAAGGGCACCTGGAGCAGCCACGACGCGCCGTCGAACTCCCAGGTGTGGGCGGCGACGAGCCCGCCGGCGTGCGTCCCGCCGAACATCACCATCCTCCCGCGTGCCGCGTCCCACGCCGCCCCGGCCCCGGAGAGCGTGGACCCGCCCGAGGGCGGGAGGGGCGTGATCGTCGCGGCCGACACGCCGTCCCACGAGCGCGTGAGCATCGGAGCGCCCAGCCCGCCCGCGAAGTACGTTCTCGCGCGGAGGGAGTCGAAGACGGCGGGGAATCGCGCGCTCGCCGGGAACACGCCGCCCGTGGATAGCCAGCTGGCCCCATCGAACTCGTGGATGTCGCCGTGCGCCTGCACGCCGTCGCCCCCGCCCAGCATGACCGCGCGCCCGCGGCGGGTGTCGTACGCGAGCGCGTGCTCGAAGCGGAGGGGCGCGAGCACGAGCGGGTTGAGCAGCGTCCAGTCGGTCCCGTCGTAGGCCCACGTGTTGTCGGGCAACGGCAGGCCGCCCTGCCCGTACCCGCCCACCATGAGCACCCTCGCGCTCACGCTGTCGTAGACCATAGCGTGCCCCGCGCGGGGCGCCGGGGTTGTCGCCGGGAACCGCGGCGTCCACTGCGTCCCGTCCCACACCCAGGTCTCACCCGAGAGCCCGAGCCCCGTGAGCGTCTCCCCGCCGAACAGCACCACGCCCACACCGGGCATCTCCGCCATCGCGTGACCGAATCGCGCCGAGGGCGCCACAACCGGCGACACCTGCTGCCACGCCCCGTTGCACCCGCTCCCCCCGTCGTTGTCCGCGTTGGTCCCGGCCTGCGACACCGGGGGCGCCAGCCCATAGCACGGCTCGCTCGTCAACGCGAGGTCCACGCTCAGTTCGATCGTGTAGTGCTGCGGGCCGTCCGCGAGCGGATCGTCCTGGCCCGTCACCGTGATGAGCTGCGGCACGGTCCAGTTGAACTGGTTGAACACCAGCGGCGTCGGTGCGGCCAGGGCCTCGCCGGGACGCGAGCTCGTCACGTTCACGTACACGTCGCTCGTCGGAGGGCGCAGCCCCGAGAGGTGCGCGAAGAACGTGTCCGACGTCCCGTTCTCGCTCGTCGCCAGAGCCGTCGGCCCCACGATCTCGATCCGCGGGTTCACGGGCTCGACGCGCACCGCCCGGATGATCGGCGCCCGCCCGACGTACGCGGGCGAGCCCGTCGAGTCGTAGGTCTGCCACCCCAGCCCGTCGATGTACACCGCCGAGTCGCCGGCGGTGCGCACGTTCACGCCCTGATGCCCGCGGTTGGCGAGCGCCGTCGGATACGCCACGCCGCACCAGAACGTCCCGCTCACCACCACGGGCGTCGCGAGCGCCACGAGCTGATGGCTCGTCGCGCCCAAGGGGCTCGTCGGCATCACCGTGAAACTCTGGCTGGCGAAGCTCCCGCCCGGGAGCCCCGCCGCGTCCCCGGCCAGGAACACCGTCGCCACGTCCGCCGGCCCGCCCGAGGGCGACCGAAGCGCAACGCACACGTGCGTGATCTCCGTGGGCGTGGCCGCGACGAACCGGTTCGCGTGGCGGATCTCCACGTTGGCCCCGCCCGGCCCGCCCGCGGTCACGAACGCGATCCCGTTGGACCCGGGCTCGTTGAGGAACGCCGCCGTGATGAGGTCGCACGCCGGAACCAGCGCGTCGCACGTGCACGAGCACTGCCCCGACGCCCACCGCGCCATCCCCAGAGCCACGACGCCCACCACCCAGCTCATGCGACGCGCCATGCGGCACCTCCCGTGTCCATTCTGCCGCAAGAGCACCCCCGCCGACGAGGGCCGGATGGGTTTGGCGTCGATTGCCCCGTTTGGGCCATGACCCCTTGGCGACCATGACACATTGCGGCCCGGCCTTCCGCATGAAAACAGAGCAACGAAGTCACTGGCCCAAACCCGCGAATACCTATCATTTTACTAACGTCTTCATCCCAGAGTGGTTGCGTGCTCCGTCGCTTCGGGAGGGCATTTGGTCGCGTCGGCGAGATTGTTCAGCACGGGCCGCGGTTCGACAGCGTGTCGGCCGCGGTCTTTTTTTTGCAATGACCTTACTCCCTCCGCGACATATGTCCGTGCCCCGGGTGGCTGGCCGCATTTCTTGTTGCCACAACCTTTCGGGGTCCACACAGGTTCGTCAGCACGGGTCGCGGTTGGAACTGTTCTGGCCGCGACCTGTTTTTTTTGATCTGGCGACGCTGGCGGCGCGTTCCGCCCTTGCCTCCCGGGCGGGCCGTATCGTCGCCCGATGATCGGCCCGGAGCATCTTCCCCACCCCGCCCCTCGTTCCACCTCCTCGCGTCCGCTTCGCGTGGCGGTGGTGACGGGTTCTCGCGCGGAGTTCGGCCTGCTCCGCCCCGTCATGCACGCCGTCCGCGCCCGCCCGGAGCTCGAGCTGCTCGTCCTGGCCGCGGGCGCCCATCTCATCCAGCCCGCGCTGACCTTCCGTGAGGTGAAGCGCGAGTTCGAGGTCGCCGACTCGATCCCCATGCAGATCGCGGGTCGCACGGGGCGCATCGAGGACGCCGAGGCCTTGGCGCGCGGCGTCGCCCGGTTCACCCGCTCCTTCGACCGCCTCCGCCCGGACTGGACGCTGGTGCTGGGCGACCGCATCGAGCCCTTCGCGGCGGCGTGCGCGGCGGCGGTAGGGGGCTTCGCCCTCGCGCACGTCCATGGCGGGGACCGGGCCGAGGGCGTCGCCGACGAGTCGATGCGGCACGCGATCTCCAAGCTCGCGCATCTCCACTTTCCCGCCACGCCCACCTCGGCCCATCGCCTGGTCCGCATGGGAGAGCCCGAGACGCGCGTGCACACGGTCGGCTCTCCGGGCGTGGACGAGCTCGCGTCGTTCGCGCCGCTCGCGGAGGATCGTTACGACGAGATGGGCCGCCCCGAGGTTCTGTTCTTGATGCACCCGGTCGGGCGTCACGCCGAGCTCGAGGAAGCCGCCGCCGCCGCGGTGCTGGCGGCGCTGCAGGGGCGGCGCGTGCTCGCGCTCCACCCCAACTTTGATCCCGGGCGTCAGGGGATCCTCCGCGCCCTCTCGGGCGTGCCCTCGCGCGAGCATCTCCCGCGCGCCGAGTTTGTCGGGCTTCTCAAGCGCCTCGCCCAGTCCGGGGGAGTGCTCGTCGGGAACTCCTCCGCCGGGCTGATCGAGGGCGCGGTCCTGGGCGTGCGCGTGGTGAATGTGGGCCCGCGCCAGAACGGGCGCGAACACGCCGGCAACGTCGTTCAAGCGGGGGGCGAGACCCAGGACGCCGTCGCCCGGGCTCTGCGAGAAGCCCAGGCGCTCGACCCGTCGCGGGTCACGCATCCCTACGGCGACGGGAACGCGGGAAAGAGGATCGCCGCAATCCTCGCCGACACCGACCCGCGCGACCCCACGCTTCTCCGCAAGCTCTGCACGTACTAACGGGCACCGTTTCTCAGAACGTCCATCGCCGGCGTCGCGACGAAAACGTCAGAAAAACCAATAGAATTGTGGCACCGCCGGGATTCCTGTGGCATGTTATCCGGGCGGCCACGCCGCTCGTGGAGGGTCTTCGATGCGCCGACAGCTCTTGGGGTCGTTGGTGGTGTGCCTCGCCGCGGCGTCGGTTTGCCGGGCCGACGACTGGACCATGCACCTGACCTGCGACAATCAGTTCGATCTGTACTTCGGCACCCCCGGCGCGACCACAAGCTTCGAGGGCGGCGGAACGAGCTGGTCCACCACGTACACCTTTTCCGCGACCGGACGCGCCCCGTCCGACTACATCTACGTCGCGACGGCTTCGGATCAGACGCAGGCCCAGGGATTCATCGGCGACTTCACGAACACGACCGCCGCGCGGACCTCGTTCACGGGCGACGCCGTGTGGCAGGTCTTCAATGCCGGCGCGTACCTCTCGCAGATGGGGCTGGGGTCCGGACCTTGGCCCGCGAGCCTGCAGCCCACCCGCGCCCAGGTCGACACCGCCATCGCGTACGCCAACGCGAACAACCGCTGGGTCGCGCCGACCTCGGGCGGGCAGAACGGCGTGGGGCCCTGGGGTCTGCGTCCGAACATCGACGCGAACGCGCGGTGGATCTGGTACAACGCGAACGGCTCGCCCGATCCCACCCAGGGCAGCTTCAACCACGACGAGTTTCTGGTCTTCCGCCTCGCGGGAATCGTGCCGGCGCCCGGAGCGCTCGCCCCGCTCGCGTTGGCGCTGCTGGGCGCGTCGCGCCGGCGCCGCTAGGGCCAGATCGCCCGAAGCTGCGCCGCCGTCTTCCCTTCGACACGCAGCATCTTCTCCGCGCTCGCGAGACCGGCGATGACGCGGACGGACTTGGCGCTCACGCCCACTTCCGCCGCGAGCAGCGCGCACAGAGCCTCGTTCGCTCGCCCGTCCTCGGGCGGGGCCGAGACCTTGATCTTGAGGCGTTCACCCAATCGTCCCACGACCTGGTCGCGCCGGCTCCCCGGGACCGCCTTCACCGCGACCCGCACGGCCCGCCCGCCCTCTTCGTCCTGAAATAGCACGCCCTATCAGAGCGAAGGAAGCCCAAAACGTCAAGCCGCTCTTGGGACGCCCGGCGACTTCCGATAGGATGGCTCTCGCGCTCATGAACCACCGGATCACGAACATCCTCGCCCTGGTCCCGCCCTCGATGCGGGCGCTGGCCTTGGTCATGCTCCTGGCCGCCCCGTCCGCGGCTCAGCTCACCGAGGGGATGACCCTGGTCGTCTACGACAGCCGAATCGCCGACAGCCGCAGCGTCGCCGAGTTCTACGCGGGCTCGCTCAAGGTCCCCGGGGGCGTGGGCAATCTCCCTGGCACACGCCCCGGCGTCCGCGTGGTGGATCTCGCCCCGCTCGCCACGGCAACCACCCCGGGCAACATCTCCTACAACGACTTCGTCACCCGCCTCCGCGACCCGCTCCGGGCATATCTCGCGTCTTCCGGGCTCACGCACACCATCCGCTGCATCGCCCTGACCAAGGGGCTCCCGCACCGCATCCAGGACACCGACAACGCCGCCATCGGCGACAACCCCGCGGCGTTTATCGACGAGTTCAACGCCAACGACGTGACGTGCGCGAGCGTGGACAGCGAGCTGTGCCTGCTCTGGACCGACCTGCGCTCGGGCGAGGCGGGGGGGAGCGCCGACAGCAAGGCCGACGGGCTCATCGTGAACCCGTACTGGAAGTCCTCACGCCCCATCAACGACTTCTCCACCGCGAACATCACCGCGACCAAGAGCTACCTCCAGATCGACGCCTCCGGCCCGGTGTGGCAGGGGCTGACCACGGGCACCGGGACGCAGCGCGTCACCCCGGGGGACATCTACCTGGTCGTGCGCCTCGACGCGAAGACCCTGGCCGACACCCAGGCGATGCTCACGCGCGCCAAGGCGCTCGCCGTGAACCCCACGCAGGTGGCCCTGCTCTTCGATGAGGACTCGGTCAACGACCTCGACAACGCGGGCGGGCTCACGGGCACCAACGCCGGCAACGACTACACCCAGTCCACCACACTCCTCCAGAGCGACGGGCGTTTCCCCCAGGCCGGCACGCAGCTCGACCCCACCGCGGGCGTCTCCTGGAACACGGGCTCCAACGTGAACAACTTCTTCGTCGGGCCCAACCTCGCCTTCGCGTCGGGGCACGGCATCGTCATCTCCACGCCGGTCCTTCTCCTCGCGACGTACGGCTCGAATCACTCGGGCGTGCCCAATCTCTCAAGCGGCACGAGCTCGCGCACGACCTACGCCTCCTCGTTCAACTTCGCCCCGGGGTGCATCTTCAACACCATCGAGAGCTACAACGGGCGCGACTTTGGGGGTCTGGGCGGGAACCCCTCCGTCCCCCAGCAGCAGGCCAGCGACTTCCTCGCCGCCGGGGGCACCTTCGCCCTCGCCAATGTCTGGGAGCCCCTCGCCGAGACCATCCCCGACAATCTCTACCTCACGCAGAACTTCCTGATCGGGAACCTCACCTACGCCGAGGCGGCGTATTCCTCGCTCCCGGCCCTCTCGTGGATGCAGATCGTGGTGGGCGACCCGCTCGCGCGCATGGTCCGCACCAGCGAGGACGCCGACGGCACGATGATGCTCTCGATCGACGATCTTCAGCTCTGGACGCGCACCCCCAGCGACCTCAACCGCAGCGGCGTCGCCGACGCCGCCGACCGAGAGCTGCTGCTCCGGATGCTCCGGGTCAGCGAGCGCGCCGAGATGTTGTGGAATAGGCCTTAGCAGCGCCCGCCGCGACCGGCCTACAGGCGGGCCTTGATCTTGTCGAGGATCGCCCGGCTCTTGGCCTCGTCGCCGAAGACCCCGATCCGGATGGTGATCTCCGAAGACTTCTCGGTCTTGCGTTCGACGTACACCGCGACGCTGTCGTTCTGGGCCGTCTTCCCGCGGATCTCGGCGTCCAACGCCGTCGATCGGGACTCCGACACCGCGATGTCCAGGTCCTTGAGCGCCCCCTCGGCCGCCGCGGCGACTTCCTTCACCGGGGAATCGACCAGGACGACCAGCTTGCCCAGGGCGTACGCCGCCCCGCCCGCCCCGGCGCCGGCGGCGGCCACCACGCACCCCGGAATCGCCAGGGCCCCAACGAGCCCCAGCAACAACCCGAGAACCACCTTCAGCCCCTGCCCACACTTCGGGTCCCGCTCGCCCCGGCCCATGTTGCTTGTGGTCATCTGGAATCCCTCCTGCTGCGAACCCCCGGTCGGACGCACGCCGGGACGCGCCGCCCAGGGCGCACCCCAGGACTGGCGTAGGGGCGGGCTTGGCGCACGCCCGCCGACAAGGTATGCTCACATCGGCTTCGGAGCCGGGTCCATGTCTCCCCTCACGAACGTGCTCGGGCTGTCTCTGGGTGATCCACTCGCCCTGGCCGAGCGCGTCGTCGAGCGGCAATCGCAGCTCCAGCCCGACCTCGACACCCGTTTCGGGCCCGAGTGCCTCGCCGCGTGGACCGAGGAGACCCGCTTGCGCCTTCTCGCCCTCGCCGAGGCCGTGGGTTTCGACGCCCCGGAGCTGTTCGTGCAGCAGATCCGCTGGTCTCGCGACGCGCTCTTCTCGTGCTGCGTGGGGATCGCCGACCTCGAGCACAACCTCCACGCGATGCAGGAAGTGCTCGCGGAGCACGCCCGCGCCGAGGCTCTTGGCGAGCGCGTCGGGGCCGTCGTCGCCGCCGCGCTCCGGGACGTGCGCACCCCGGCGTGCGGGACCTGCCTCGAGAAGCTCGTCGCGACGGGCCCGCTCACCGACGCCGCCCGCCGCTACGCCCTCGCGCTGCTGGAAGGGCGACGCGACGACGCCCTCGCGGTGGTGATGCGGGAGTTCGACCGCGGTGTGAGCATCGCCGATCTCTACGCCGGCGTCCTCCGTCCCGCCCTGGCCGACATCGGACGCCTCTGGCAGATGGGCGAGGTCCGCGTGCATGAGGAGCACTACGCCACCGCGGCCACGCAGACGATCATGGCCCGGCTCATGACCATCGCCCCGCGCGCCCCGCGTCACGCCAAGGCCGTCCTCGCGCTCTCGGTCAGCGGCGACCTCCACGAGCTGGGCATCCGCATGGTCGCGGACCTGTTCGAGCTCGCCGGATGGCGCAGCAACTATCTCGGCGCCGACGTCCCCGCCGACGAGGTTCCCGACGCGGCGATCACCTTCGCGAGCGACCTCATCGCCGTCTCCTCCAAGCTCGTCTTTCACGTTGGCGCGGCACGCCGCGTGATCGACGCCGTCCGCGCCGATCCGCGCACGGCACGCCTCCCCGTGCTCGTGGGCGGGATGCCCTTTGAGAGCATTCCCGGGCTGTGGCAGCGGATCGGCGCCGACGCCTTCGCGCCCTCCGCCGAGGGCGCCGTCCGCGCCGGGGCCCGTCTCGTCGGGCTCGCCGACGCCGACCCCGCTACTTCCGCTCGGGCGCCGGGCTGAGTTCGGCGAGGGCCCGCTCGACCGCGCCGGTGAGTTCCGCGCCGGTGAGCTCGCGTCCGCTCGCGAGCACCGCCCCGTCCCCGCCGCGGAGCACGTACACCAGCGGGTTCACGCCGGGCATGTACGCCGCCGCGACGCCCCCCTCCGATCCCATCCCGTCGCACACAATCCCCCACGTCATCCCCAGCCGGGCCGTCGCCTCGCCCACGCGGGTCGCCAGCGCCCCGCGCCGCGCCTGGGCCTCGGTCGCGTTCGCCGACGCCTCGCCCGGCGTGTCGACGCACACGCTCAGGACCACCAGGCGGTCCTGGTGCTTTTCGGCCAGCTCGCGCATCACGCCCACGTCCTTCGTGGACGTCTCCGACTTGAGCGAGAAGAAGTGCAGCAGCACCGCTTTTCCCGCGAAATCCGCGGGGAAGCGCACGCCCGCGGAGCCGAGTGTCTCGGCGCGGAACGCCGGCGCGGGCTTCCCGGGGCGCAGGTCCGGCGGGATCGGGATCTCCGCCACGCGGCGCTCGCTCTGGTGCACCTGGAACTTCGTTCCCGACGCCGACATCCCGCGGATCTCGTATGTCACGCCCCTCACGTTGAAGGGCTTCCAGGGATCAAAGCTCTCGCCGCGCCGATCGAACCGCCCGTTCTTGTTCAGGTCCAGGAGCAGCCGCACGCCCGAGTCGTTCCCGCCCGCCGGCCCGCGATAATCCGCGTTGGCCATCTCGTCGAACAGCAGCGCCTCGTACGCCTCCCCCGAGAGCGTCACCCGCCCCGAGAGCCCGAAGTCGTTGGTCAGCACCAACGCGTCTTTCGTCCGCTGACGCGTCGGGTCCGACGGATCAAACCTGGTCACGTTCACCGCCCCGCGGACGATCGCTCCGTCGGCGTACATGAACATGATCTCCGCCTGCCCCGTCCACTTCGTGTACGCCGCCTCACGCTCTCCCCGGATCGCGTACGCCACCCGAGACAGCGTCACCGGCGCGTCGTTGGTCAGGTCCCCGTCGGCGTTGGCGTCCACCCATAGCCTCGCCTCCCGCGCCTCCTCGGGCCGCTCCCACACGAACACGTGCTCCCGGGGCTGCTCCTTGGGCCCAAACTTCCGCGACGCGAACCGCGCGCCCGTCAACCCCTCGGGCAGCTTCTTCACGGCGCCGGGCTTCTCCGGGCTGAGCGCGAGGTCGTCCGGGAAACTCCCGCCCTTGAGCGCCAGGCACCCCGACACCACGGGCGTCATCGTCACCGCCACCGGCTCGGCCAGCCGGGGCTGCTCCGCCCACGCCATCACCAGCAACGCCCACAGCATGCGGGATTGTTGGCCGTCGCCGGGCGTGCGTCCTCAAGGCCGGCGGCGGGCGCTCAGTCCTTGATCACCGAGAACAACAGGAACGTCACCGACAGCAGCGTGGTGTTGTGCAGCCAGTGCCCGACCATGCACCCCAGCAGCGACCCACGCCACTCGCGCACCATCGCGAACACAAACCCCAGCGCCACGATCGGGATCATCAGCGGCAGGGCGTACCCGTGCATCAGCCCGAACCCCGCCGCCGACACCACGCCCGAGATCGCCACGCCCCATCGCCCGCGCAGATGCCGGTAGAACGCCCCGCGGAAGACCGTCTCCTCCACGATCGGCGCCCACACCGTCGCCAGGAAGAACAGCATCACCAGCGTGCCCGTCCCGGCGCCGCCGATCAGCTCCTGCACCGCGTTTCGCGGCGGGCTCTTGTCCCCGCTCAGCAACTGCACGATCACCAGCGTGATCACCGCCACGCACACCGCGACAAAGAACACCGGCAGCCCCGCGAAATACCCCACCACGCCCGCTCCAATCTCCCGCAGCACGCCACGCCCGGCGTGCCACCCGATCTGCCTCCTGAACTCCGCCAGCGGCACGCCGCGGAACACCGGCCACAGCGTGAGCGGGAGCAGCAGCCACTGCAGCGCCAACCGGGTGTTCACGCCGACGTTCCACGCGTCGTACAGCACGTGCATCAGCGCGAACACCGCGATGAACACCGCCAGGCTCTCGACGTACACGCTCCCCCCGGGTGTGGGTGGCACGAACGCCGATCGTTCGCGACTCTGCGACCATCGCCACAGCATGACCACGAACGACGTGATCCCACCGACCACCGCCACCAAGGTCACCAGCCCGACGATCAAGATCAGTGTGACGAGCCGCCCGGCCCCGCCGATTAGCCTCGCGCGCTCGGGATCGCTGTCGGGCTTGCCCAGGCTCGTGGCGAGGCGCGCAAAGTACCCGTGCCGCGCCGCCAGGCCCTTCGACGCGTCCTCGGTCACCGCCTCCCCTCGCAGAATCGCCCGAAGCGTTTCGATGTCCTCGGCCAGGTTGGCCTCCGCCGCCGCGTCTGGATTCTCGTCATGCCCGCGCAGCTCCCCCACCTTGATCTGATCCAGGCGCGACGAAGCCTCTTCGATCCCCACGATCTCGCCCGCCGCCACCGCCGCACGAAACCGCCCCACGGGAGACGGATCGGCCTTCTCGATCTCGCGAATGAGCATCGCGCGGTCGCCCGGGGTCGTCGTCCCGAACTTCGAGAGCTTCACCACGAGCTTTGTCGTGATGGCCTGCGGGTCGAGCTGGGCGGGCGATTCGATGGTCGCTGGCGCCGGGGCCGCCTTACCCCCGACCTGGTTCATGAAGATGACCCAGGCGAGGGCCAACCCCGCCACCCACCACCCCGCCACCAACCACCACCCCCCGCCGTGGTCCGCAGGCTCACGCCTAGCGGGACTCGTGGCGGACTGAACGACACCCGGCGTGGTCGGGGGGACGGACGTGCTCATGCCCCACCATATCGGCTTCTGGCCCTCCTCCTCGCCCTTGACTCCGCCCGTTCGACGCCTAAATTCCCCCTCACAACCGGCGGGGGGGGCGATGGATTCGCCCGTCCCCCGACACGGTTTGATCGTGCAGAAATCCTGCCCGGCCCGCCCTTGGAAGGGGCTGTCCGGGCCCGCCCCGCCCGGTAGGCGGCGAATCGAGACGGGGGCCCGTCGCGGGCCGTGTCGCTCTGGCGACGATTCCCGGCTTGCTTCGGTCCCCGGTCTGACCCCCGAGACCCTTGGAGGTGTTCGATGAACTTCACCCGACAGCTCGGCCGCGAGACCTACCTCGCCAAGCAGGGCGACCTCAAGCCGGTGTGGCGCCACTACAACGCCGAGGGCATCCCCCTCGGGCGGCTCGCCGCCGACATCGCCGTCGTGCTCATGGGCAAGCACCGCCCCGAGTACACCCCCCATAGCGACACGGGCGACCCGGTGATCGTGACCAACGCCCGCAAGGTGGCTCTCACGGGCAAGAAGGCCGAGCAGCGCCTCAAGATGCGCTACTCGCAGTACCCCAGCGGGCTCAAGACCGAGAGCTACGGGATGGTCCGCGACCGCAAGCCCGAGCTTCTGGTGCAGGATGCGGTCCGGCGCATGCTCCCCAAGAACCGTCTCAGCCGCGTGATGCTGAAGAACCTCCACGTGTACCCCGAGGCCACGCACCCCCACACCGACGCCAACCCCGTCGAGATGAAGGTCTAACCCCACCCCGCGACGCCCGGCCACCCCGCGTGGGCCCTCGGGCGAAGGAACAACGCATGAGCACGCTCGATCTGCCCGGTTCGCTCCTGGACGTCAAGCCCGCCACCCCGGCGCCCGCCAAGCCGCCGCGCACCGCCAAGCCCGCCGACAAGAAGGGCTGGTGGTGGGGCACGGGTCGGCGCAAGACCGCCATCGCCCGTGTCCGCCTCAAGCCCGCCGCCGGGAACAAGGCCGGGGTCTCGATCATCGGGAAGGACCCCAACAAGTCGCGACCCGTCGATCAGTACTTCTCCGAGGAGCGCGATCGGCGTGAGTGCGTCCTGCCCCTGATCGCCACCAACACGCTCGGGAAGTTTGAAGTCGTCGTCCAGTGCCGCGGCGGGGGGTTCATGGGCCAGGCCGGGGCTGTCAAGCTCGGCATCGCCCGCGCCCTGCTGGATTATGATCCCACGACCGAGGCGATCCTCCGCGGGCAAGGAATGCTCACGCGGGACTCGCGAAAGGTCGAACGGAAGAAGTATGGCCAGGCCGGCGCACGCCGCCGCTTCCAGTTCTCCAAGCGCTAATCCGTCCTCGACGGACCTGGTTCTCCATCCCAAGCCCGCGGCGGCCACGCCGTGGGCTTTTCTTCGCGCCCACCTCTCCCGCCTCGCCGCCCTGGCCATCCGCGTCGCGAAGTGGAAGCCCGTGCTCCTCGCCGGGTCCGCGGGAGCGCTGCTCGCGGGGCTCGCGCTGTTCCTGGTGGGCTCGCGCTTCTCGGCGAAGGATCCGTCGTGGTGGCGCCGCGGGCTCACGCCCAACTCCGCCAACGCCCTCGCCCTCGAGACCGGGCTCCTCGACCAGGTCTCGCGCGTCGAGCGCAAGGGCCAGGCCATCCCCGACGCCTCGCCGGGGCAGGTGAAGTGGCGCAGCGAACCCTGGCGCATGTCCATGCAGGCCCAGGACGCGAACTCGTGGCTCACCGTCCAGCTCCCCAAGTGGCTCGCCTCGCGCCAGCCCCCCGTCGCCTGGCCCGAAGAGATCGCCGAGATCCAGACCCAGTTCGAAGAGGGTGTCATCCACCTGGGCGTGCGCCTGAAGCACGGCGATCGCGAGCGCATCATCACCGCCACCGTCGAGCCCTACGTCGACGCCGACGGCTCGCTCTGGCTCCCGGCGCGGCGCGTCTCCCTCGGCGCCATGCCCATCCCGCCCTCGTGGATCCTGGGGCACGCCCGCGACGCGGGGGGATCGATGTTCCCCCTGGCCCTCTCCACGCTCCCCGAGACGCGCGCCATGTTCGACGCCTTTCTGGGCAACCGCCCCATCGTGAACGACGCGGTCATGCGCCTCGCCGACGGCCGGCGCGTCCGCCTCGTCCGCATCATCCCGCGCGACGGCAAGCTCGACCTGACCTGCCGCACCGAGGCGAGGTAGCGGGCGCGCGCCCCAACCCGGCATGGCTGAACGCTGGCTCCCTACCGCACGAATGAAGCCGCTCCTGTGCCCGACCGACCGGCGCCGGTTCAGGAACTTTTTCGGCGCCCTGCTCTTCTCGATGGTGTGCGCGGGCGTGATGTTCGCGGTGTTCGTGCTGTTTCCCCGCGGCGGGCTCCTCCGCTTTCTGGTGCCCATCGGAGCGATGTTCGCGGTGTTCCTCTGGACCAACTTTCTCGGCTTTCGGGCAAGGCTCCTCCTCCGGAGCACGTGAAGTCAATCCGACGGCCTGCTCTGCCCGAAATGCGAATCCCCGCTCCCCAAGCCCGAGGACGGCCGCGGCACCTGCCCCGAGTGCGGCCACGCCGACCGCGAGGAGAGCATCCGCGCCACGTGGAAGAAGTGGGGGTTCACGCGGTGATCGGGCGGTGTTGCGGGTAGCATGCACGCGACATGTCACCGGTGGTGCGGCGGTACATCCGGACGATGATCCTCGCGGGGCTCCTGGGCAATGCCCCGCTGTTCTTCCTTCTCGTCCGGGCGTGGTCCACCGGCAAGTCCTCGGGGATGCCCCTGCTCCTTACGGCGATGGGATTCTCGTTCCTGACCTCCATGGCGATCAACTTCTCTTTCCGCCGGGACGCGCGGGAAATGACCAAGAAGTGGAAGCTCGCCGACGGCCTGTTATGCCCGAAGTGTGAGTATCCGCTCCCGCTACCGGTAGACGGCCGCTGCACCTGCCCCGAGTGCGGGCACATCGACACCGAAGCCAACATCCGCGTTATCTGGAGTACGTGGGGGTTTCTGGAGTAGGGGTCGCCGGGGCGGGCGCGTGGTGCGGATACGCTCTTGGCGTGGACCACAAACGGCGTGTTGCTTTCAGTCGCTCGACGTGGATCGCCGTGCTGGTCGTTGTGGGGCTGGCCCTGGTGCCCATGCATGTGATGCGTTCCGTCTCGGCTCCGGCGATGCCGCTGGTGCTGATCGGCTTCACGGCCGTCGTGTACGCGATCGCGCAGATCTTCCTCGCCCGGCGGGATCGGCTCCGCGACCGTCTCCGCGCGGGCGAACTCCCCTGCCCGCGCTGCGAGTACCCCCTCCCCGAATCCAACGACGGGAATCGCACCTGCCCCGAGTGCGGCTACTTCGACCGCGAGGAGAACATCCGCCTCGAGTGGAAGTGGCGCACGCGCACGCGGCAGTACTGACGCCCCTGCCGCCCAACGCTGGTCGGCGGCGCCGAGGCTCACGCCGTCGCTTTCTTGATCGCCTTGTTCGCGATCGCGCCGATCACACCCAGCACCGCGAGGCTCGTCGCGATGCCCAGAGCGATGATCCACCAGGGCTTCTGCTTTGCCGCTTCCGCCGCCGACTGCTCCGCCACCAGCGAGGCGACGTAGACCACGATCCCCGTCCGCGGGATCATCCCGACGATCGTCCCCAGCGCAAAGGTCAGGATCGGCACCCGCACTCCCGCCAGCACCAGGTTGGTCATCGCGAAGGGCGAGTTGGGCGGGCAGCGCAGGAGCGACACGATCAGGAACGTCCGCCAGAACCCGCGCCCGACGAGCGCGTCGCGCACCACCCGCCACTTGGGGTGCTCGGCGATGACCTTCTCCACACGCGACGACGCCGTGGGACGCACGATGACGTACGCCAGGATCGACCCGCCCAGAAACCCGCAGAGCGCCGCGGGGAACCCGACGCTAAACCCGAACGCCCACCCGCCCAGGATCGCGCTCGCGTACGTGGGGAGGAGCGCCAGCCCCGCGAAGAACACAAATCCGAGGATGTACATCGCCACGCCCGCCTGCCCGTGCCCGCGGAGGTACGCCCCGATCTCCCCGATCTTCCAGAACAGCACGACGGAACCCAGCGGCGGCAGGATCATCGCCCCCGCGGCCAGGACACTCGCCGGGCCGAGCTTGCGGATCACGTCGCGCGCCGTGCCCCACGCGTCGGGCGCCGACTTGGCGGGCGAGCCGGGCGGGGTTTGAGGCGGGGCGGGATCGTCGCGGCGAGATTTCCCATCCCCGTCCGGCGGTGGAGGGCTCGGCCTCGGGTGGTCGGGCGTCGTCACGCGACAGAATAGCCCGTGGATCGCACGAACCCGGCCCCTCCCGGGCGGGCCTAGCATCCGGGCAAGGAATCGCACCAGGAGACGCTTTCACCCGGACGAGAGTCCGGCGACGGAGGATTGAGACATGCTCCCCAAGCCGCCGCCCCGCGAGGGCTCGCTCGGCTTCCTCTATATCCCGCCCTTCCGGCTCTTCGGCGAGTCCATCGCCGGGGAATCGACGTACCTGCAGGTCCCCGAGCTGGACCTGGGGTTCGACATGGGCGCCTGCCCGCGCGCGATGCTCCCCAGCAAGCATCTCGCGCTCACGCACGGGCACATGGACCACATCGGGGGGCTGGCGTACTACTGCTCGCAGCGTCGTTTCCAGGGGATGGGCAACGCGCGGATCGTCTGCGACGAGCGGATCGCCGGGGCGATCCACAAAATGATGGCGGGGTACGTCGAGCTCGAGGGCCAGCGCACCCCCTACGACGTCATTCCGATCAAGCCCGAGCAGAAGGTCGAGATCAAGAACAACTTCTTCCTCCGCGGGTTCGAGACCGAGCACACCTGCCCCTCCTTCGGCTACGCCGTCGTCGAACGCCGCACCAAGCTCAAGCCCGAGTTCCACGAGCTCCCCCAGGAGAAGCTGCGCGAGCTCAAGGACCGCGGCGTGGAGATCACCAAGGAGCTCGAGATCCCGCTCATCGCCTACACGGGAGACACGGCCCCGGGCCCGCACCTCATCCGCGAGGACGTGCGCAAGGCCCAGATCGTCGTCGCCGAGTGCACCTTCTTCGAGCCCGACCACAAGGCCCGGGCCAAGGTGGGCATGCACATGCACGTGGACGACATCGCGGAGTGGCTGCGCGTGCTCGAGTGCCAGGCGCTCGTGCTCGTGCACATCTCCCGCCGCACCGACACGCTCTACGCCCGCAAACGCCTCTCGGAGATCGCGGGGGCCAAGGCCGCAGAGAAGGTGCTGTTCCTGGGCGACTACAAGGCCAACCGCGAGCGCTACGACCGCCAGCTCGCCGACGCCGAGGCCGTGGAACGCAAACGCAGCGCCGGCAAGCCGCGTCCCGTGCCCAACGCCGCCCACGACGACTGAGTGCGCCCCCGACGCTCCGCGCCGCGTCAAGAAAAAAAAACGCTGAAAGCCATTTTCAGCCGCGCCCGCGGAAACTCTGAATCTCGGCTTGACAGCCCGCCCGCCGCGAAGTACTTTCTCCCCACTCGCCGGCGGGTGGAACAGTCCGGCGGGTGCATCTCGGAACGGTCGACAGGGACGTCGGCGCGGCGCTCTACGCTGTGTGCTCGCGTGGCCTCCGCACCGACTCTCCCGCTCGCGTCGGGTGTTCGGGTGTTCCCTGAGTTCTGACCTCGGTTCCCGCCGTGGGTTTCAGCCGCTCGTTTCCTGCCATGGGCCCGCCTCAGCGCCGGCCCTTTCCAAGAGAGAGAACAGGGCCGCGATGAACACACCTTGCTGCACGCATCCGTCGCCCCGATCTTCCCGCACGACCACGCCGTTCGCGCTCCAGGCCACGCCTTGCACCGGGATCTGACTCCATGACCCAGGACCCCGATATGGGCGTCTGGGACGGGATGTTGTCTCATCTCCGGACCCAGCACCCCGCCATATGCCGACAGTGGTTCGAGGAGCTCGAGCCCCTGGGGATCTCCGGCGGCGCGTTCAACCTCCGGACGCTCTCGGCGATCCACCGCGACTATCTCCGCCAGCGCTGCGCCGACGCCTTCAACGACGCCGCCCGGAGCGTCTCGGGCCGCCTCCTCTCGGTCCGATTCCTGGGCCCCGAGGACGACGTCGCCCGCGCACCGCGACACCCCCGCCCCTCGGCCGGGCGCGAGGACCGCGACGACGACCGCCCGAGCATCCCCTTCTCTCCAGGGATCGAGAGGCCGCCGGCCTCTCCCGCGGCGGGCCGCGACGACGCCTCACCGCCCCGAGCCGGGGATTCTCGCGCCATCGTCGAGACGGGCCCGGCGCACCAGGACCCCGCCGGCGGACGCCCCGGCGAGGTTCGGCCGTCCCGCGCCGACTCGCTGGTGATCAACCCGGACTACAGCTTCGAGACGTTTGTCGTGGGCCCGACCAACCGGCTCGCGCACGCCGCGGCGAAGGCCGTCGCCGCCGCGCCGGGGCGCGCGTACAACCCGTTCTTCATCCACGGCGGAGTGGGGCTGGGCAAGACGCACCTCCTGCAGGCGGTCTGCCTCGAGGCCGCGGTCAACAACTCCAGGCTCAACCTGTACTACATCTCCTGCGAGAGCTTCGTGACGCAGTTCATGGAGAGCGTGCGCTCCGGCGAGATGACCGACTTCCGCCACCGCTTCCGCGACGTGGACATCCTCGTCATCGACGACATCCACTTCCTCGCCAAGCGCGACCGCACGCAGGAAGAGTTCTTCCACACCTTCAACATCCTCTACCACTCGGGCAAGCAGATCATCCTGTCCTCGGACGCGGCGCCGGAGGAAATCCCGGACCTCGAGGCCCGCCTGGTGAGCCGGTTCAAGTGGGGGCTGGTCACCAAGCTCGAGCCGCCCTGCTACGAGACCCGCGTCGCGATCCTCCAGACCAAGGCGCGCCTCCGCCACATCACGATCTCGCAGGACGTCGCCGAGTTCATCGCGGCGCGCGTCGAGAGCAACATCAGGGAGCTCGAGGGCGCGATCGTCAAGCTCCAGATCCAGTCCAGCGTCGAGAACCGCGCCATCGACCTCGACCTCGCCCGCGCCGCCCTGGGCGATTCTCCCTCGCCCGCCTCCCCGGGCGAGCCAACAATCCAGGTCATCCTCGCGATCGTGACGGACTTCTACGGCGTGAAGATCACCGAGGTGCAGTCCAAGCGCCGACACCGCTCCGTCGCCCTGCCCCGCCAGGTCTGCATGTTCCTGGCCCGGCGCCTCACACGGATGTCGCTCGAAGAGATCGGCGGATATTTCGGTGGACGCGACCATACGACGGTGATGCACGCCATCCGCACCATCGAGGCACGCCGCGGCAACGACGGCGAGTTCGACCTCGTCGTGAAGTCCCTGGAAGACAAGGTCCGCCCGGCAAAGTAGCTCCCGCCGCGACCCTCCAAACTCCGCCCGTCCGGAAGACTCCGGCGGTTCAGGGCTCGTCTTCGCGAGCCGTTCGGTGTCCTCGGGGCCGTTCTTGGCCGATTTCGCCACCGACAGGGCGATGTGCAGAACCCACGGAAAAGCGCGCGTCCCTGAACGGCTCGGGTGCTATGAGCCGTTCTCGGGAGAAGAACGGCGTGCGGTGCGGCGAAGCCACGCCGTGAGACCCGACGCGGCACAACCGACGCCGATCGGCGATCGCCCGGATATCCCGCGTCCGGATGGGTCTGCAAGCGCTTGGTGGTCCAGGTCTTGCGTCGGGTGCCCGGGTTCTTTTCCACTTCCCGACACGGCTAATTCCTACGACGACGAGGAGTTTCTTTTCTTCGTCGAAAGAACAGATCCTCCGGACCTGATCGCCCCGGCTCGCCGAGATCGCACGGCCTTGCCGCGTGGAAAACCGGTGGAAAACTTCCCCCCACGAAGAGGCTGGCACCGGGGGCACCAAACGGTGGCCCGCTGGGCGAAGACGCCGCCGAGGAGCGTGGTGGTGCAGGCGACGCACGCCTCACCGGCCCGGGCGTAGACGCTGTGCTGGAGTTGGAACCCGCCGGGGCGGCCGTACGCGTCGGCGTAGTCGCGGAGGGTCGAGCCCCCGGCCTGGATCGCCCGCCCCAGCGTGTCCCGGATCGACCGCGCCAGCCGCTCCACCTCGGGAAGGCTCGCGCGGTCGGCGCGGAGCGCGGGGTGAACCCCCGCGGCGAACAGCGCCTCGTCCGCGTAGATGTTCCCCACGCCCGCGAGCACCGACTGGTCCAGGAGCGCGGCCTTGAGCGTGCGCGCCGTCGAGGCGAGGCTGGGCGCGAGCTCCGCCGCGGTGATCGTCAGCGCGTCCGGTCCGAGCGACCGCCACGCGGCGTGAAGCCGATCGAGAGAAGAAAACGCGCGCAGCCGACCGAAACGCCGCGGATCGCGGAAGACCAGGCGCCGCCCCTCGTCGGTGCGCCATTCGGCGTGGACATGCGTGAGGTCGAGCGCCGGGTCGATCAGGACCTGGCCCGTCATCCCCAGCTGAATGACCAGCGCGCGCCCGTCGCTGGCGTGCAGGGCAAGCTGCTTCCCGCGGCGCGAGAGGCGCTCGACCCGGGCGCCCCGGAGCAACCCCGAGGGCGAGCAGCCGTCCGCAATATCCGGACGCAGGAGGCGGGCGAAGGTGAAGGACCGCCCGAGAAGATGCGGGAGGATGGTCCGGCGAAGGGTTTCAACCTCGGGAAGCTCGGGCACCGAGGATTGTTGGGTCCTGGTTGGTTGGGGAAGACAGCAGCGTCGGGTAGGATCTGCACAAGCACCGGCACGAGGCCCGTGGCGCAAGATTTCAGGAGCAGCATGTCCGAGGAGACGCCAGGCACGCCACGCCCCGAGTCCGCCCCGAGTTTGGGCAAGGGTTCGCCCGCGCTCCTGGAGGCGGTCTATCAGCAGCTCCGGGCAGTGGCCCAGCAGAAACTGAACCATGAGTCCAAGTCGCACACGCTGCAGGCGACGGCGTTGGTGCACGAGGCGTACATGCGGATCACCTCGACCGGGCACAAGTTCGCCAACGAGGCTGAGTTTTTCGCGGCGGCCGCCGAAGCGATGCGCCGGATCCTGATCGACCACGCCCGGGGAAAGAAGCGGGTCAAGCGTGGGGGGGGTCGGGCGAAGGTGGAGCTGCCCCTGGACGTGATGGAGCTGGCCGAGGGCGCCGACGAAGAGGAAATCGAGGCCGTGGACCGCGCGATCCGTCGCTTGGAGGAACGAGACGCGGAGCTGGGGCGTCTGGTCCGCCTGCGTTTCTTCGCGGGGCTGACGGAGCAGGAGGTGGCGCGGGTGCTGGGGATCTCCGACCGGACGGTGCGTCGCGACTGGGTCTTGGCGCGGGCGTACCTGCACCGCGAGCTGGGGCGTGAAGAGGGCGGGGAGTAGGGCTCGGGGTGTCGTGTCATCGAGATGTGTTTCTCTGAGGGTGGGCCTTCGCCATGGCGGGAAGCGACTGGGGGCGTGCCAAGGACATCTTCCACCGCGCGGTGGCGCTGCCGCTCTCGCAGCAGACCCGCTTCGTGAGCACGGAGTGCGCGGGCGATGCCGGGCTCGAGCGCGAGGTGGCGTCGCTGCTCGACGCCGTGCGTGAGATGGAGACGATCGGGCGGGTCACGCTGGGGGTGACGCCCGGGGGCTCGCTCGAGGTCAAGGGGCTGGGCCCGGTGGAGGGGCCCGGGACCCAGATCGGTCCGTACAAGATCCTGCGCCTCATCGGAGAGGGCGGGTTCGGGAGCGTCTACCTCGCCGAGCAAAGCGCGCCGATCCGCCGCCGCGTGGCGCTCAAGATCCTGAAGCTGGGCATGGACACACGCCAGGTGGTGGCGCGGTTCGAGCAGGAGCGTCAGGCGCTCGCGCTGATGGACCACCCCAACATCGCCAAGGTCTTCGACGCCGGCGCGACCGAGGCGGGGCGGCCCTACTTCGTGATGGAGCTGGTGCAGGGCGAGTCGATCACGAGATACTGCGATTCCGAGCGGCTCCCGACGACGGCACGGCTCGAGCTGTTCCGCGAGGTCTGCCTGGCCGTCCAGCACGCCCACCAGAAGGGCGTGATCCACCGCGACCTCAAGCCCGGGAACATCCTCGTGACGGTGCAGGACGGGAAGCCCGTGCCCAAGGTGATCGACTTCGGCATCGCCAAGGCGACCCGCGAGAAGCTCACCGAGAAGACGCTCTTCACCGAGTTCCGCCAGTTCATCGGCACG
>CAZTJZ010000047.1:0-24188 GCA_964614075.1 uncultured Phycisphaeraceae bacterium | reverse complement strand
GCGTCGGGCGGGTCGACGGTGATGATGTACTCGTCGGTGAGGTCCAGCCGCCCCGTGAGCGACGACGACCCCTTCTCCTTCCACACCGCGATCTGGCGGTCAAAGTCCCCCGAGGCCTCGCGCGCCTGCTCGACGCACGACTCCGGGAACTCTCCGGGCAGGTTGTACGCCGCGATCACCGCCTGCGTCTCCACGTCCGGACGACCCGCCTCGCCCAGCACCCGCGTGATGACCCCCTCGGCCAGCGTCGTCGTCCCCCCCGAGCCGCTCTCGGGGTACGCCACGATCTCGACGACGACCTTCAGCCCCTCGCGCGCGTTCTTCGCCTCCGCGTCCCGCACCACGATCGGCTCGGTCAGCTCCCGCCCGTCCGGGAACACCAGCCACTGCTGCCCGCGCTTCATGAGCTCCCCCGAGAAGCTCGAGCGCTTGCGCGTCACCACCTCCACGATCGTCCCCACGAACCCCGTCTTGCTCTGTCCCGAGCGGTCCCGCGCGAGCTTCACCCGGACGATGTCCCCCGTGAGCGCGTCCTTCGTGTCCTCCGCCCCGATGTACAGCGACCCCTCCCGCACCGCCGGCGTCGCCTCCACAAACCCGAACCCGCGCTGGTTCTTCCGGAACTTCCCCGTGATCTCCCCGCCACGCGAAGAAAGCGACGGCAGCTGCACGCACCCCGCGTGGTTCAGCTCCACCAGCTTCTGACGCGACAACGCCTCCACCGCGCTCGTGAACTCCCCGATCTCGTCCTCGGGGATGCTCAGGTCCTGGGCCAGCTCGGGCACACGCCGCGGCGTGTAGTCGTCGTGCTTGAGGTGCTCCAGAAGCCGGCGGGTGTAGCGAAGGGGCATCGCGGAGGGTATGCGTCCGTGCGAGCTTCCCTTCGCTCCGGGCCCGCCCCCTGGTGGCACGGGCGGGCGCTCCAGATCCCTTCATTTTTCGTGCTCGCCAACCTGACCTCGCCCGGCCCTAAACTCCCACAATGAGCACCAACGTTGTTTCGGGCGTTCTTTCGGCTCTGGGACTCACCAAGGACCCGCGCTTCTCCGCCTCCGCCGTCCCGGGCGCCGTCGCGTCGCACAACCCCACCACGGGCGAGCCCATCGCCTACGTCCGTCTCGACGACGCCGCGTCCTACGAACGCACCGTCGCCGCCTCCCTCCAGGCGTTCCTCAAGTGGCGAGAGCTCCCCGCCCCCGCCCGCGGCCAGATCGTCCGCGCCATCGGCGATGAGTTCCGCAAACACAAAGACGCGCTGGGCGAGCTCGTCAGCCTCGAGGTCGGCAAGATCCGCCAGGAAGGCCTGGGAGAGGTCCAGGAGACCATCGACATCGCCGACTTCGCCGTCGGGCTCTCGAGGCAGCTCTACGGCATGACCATGCCCAGCGAGCGCCCCCTCCACAGCATGCGCGAGCAGTGGCTCCCCCTGGGGCCCATCGGCGTCATCAGCGCCTTCAACTTCCCCAACGCCGTCTGGGCCTGGAACGCCATGCTCGCCGCGGTCTGCGGCGACACGACGATCTGGAAGCCCTCGCTCCTGGCCCCGCTCACCGCCATGGCCTCCAACGCCATCGCCGACCGCGTCGCCACCGCCGCGGGTTTCCCCAACGTCTTCTCGCTCGTCATCGGGACCGACGACGTGGTGGGGGAGCGCCTCGTCGCCGACGCGCGCCTGCCCCTGATCTCCGCCACGGGCTCCTGCCGCATGGGCAAGCGCGTGGGCCAGGTCGTCGCCGCCCGCATGGGGCGGGCCCTGCTCGAGCTGGGCGGAAACAACGCCGTCATCGTCGACAAGAACGCCGACCTGGAGCTCGCCCGCCGCGCCATCGTCTTCGCCGCCGTCGGCACCGCCGGGCAACGCTGCACCACCACCCGCCGGCTCATCCTCCACGAGTCCATCGCCGACGATTTCGTCCAACGCCTCGTCTCGGTCTACAAGACCGTGCGCCTGGGCGACCCCCTCGACGAGAAGACCCTCGTGGGCCCGCTCATCAACGAGCGCGCCGTCGAGGGCTTCGAGCACGCCGTCAGGCTCGCCAAGGAGCAGGGCGGCCACGTGATGGTGGGGGGCAACCGCGCCTCCGTCGCCGGGCTGAAAGGGCACTTCGTCGAGCCCACCATCATCCGCGCCCCCAAGTCCAACCGCCTCCCGGTTTCCAACGACGAGACCTTCGCCCCCATCCTCTACGTCTTCACGTTCAAGGAGATGGACGAGGCCATCGCCATGAACAACGCCGTCGCCCAGGGGCTCTCCTCCGCCCTCTTCACCGACAGCCTCCGCCACGCCGAGGCTTTCCTCGCCCCCTCGGGCTCCGGCAGCGACTGCGGGATCGCCAACGTCAACATCGGGACCAGCGGCGCCGAGATCGGCGGGGCCTTCGGCGGTGAGAAAGAAACCGGGGGCGGACGTGAATCCGGCTCCGACTCCTGGAAGGCCTACATGCGCCGACAGACCTGCACCGTTCACTTCGGGAAGGAACTCAAGCTCGCCCAGGGCATACGGTTCGACTAGAACTCTCCGGAAGACCCATGACCGCCACGCCCACCGCCGCCGACCGTCTCGCCAAGCTCGCCCTCGAGCCCGTGGCGAACGGCATGATCGTGGGCCTGGGCACGGGCCGCACCGCCGACCGCGTCACCCGCGCCCTCGCCCAGCGCATCCTCGACGAGAAGCTCGACGTGGACTGCGTCTGCACCAGCCAGGCCACCGAATCCCTCGCCACCAGCCTCGGGCTCTCCGTCATCCCCTTCGCCGACGTCGAGTCTGTCGACTATCTCGTCGACGGCGCCAGCGAGGCCGACCCCGCCCTCCGCATGCTCAAGGGGCACTCCGGCGCCATCACACGCCAGCGCCTCGTCGCCCGCGTCGCCCAGCAACGCACCTACCTCCTCATGGAGGACCGCCTCACCCCGCGCCTCGGGACCGTCGCCCTCCTCGCCGTCACCATCATCCCCTTCGGCCTGGCCTCCATCCGCAACGCCCTCCGCGACCTGGGGCTCTCGGGAGTGGTCCGCAGAAACTTCGACGGCGAGATCTTCCAGACCGACGGCGGGGGCGTCCTCCTCGACATCCAGATGCCCCAGCGAGACCCCGAGGAACTCGCCAAGGAACTCGACCAGGTCGTCGGCGTCGTCGACCACGGGCTCTTCCTCGACGAGGCCGACGACATCCTCGTCGAAACCAAGAACGGCGACGTCAAACGCCTCACCCGCGAGTAACGCAACACGCGTCCTTGCCCGCACCGGCTGTTCGATTCGCTCACTGTTCCGCGGCTCAGCATCCGAGCCGGAACCGGTCAAGGTAGAAAATCAGATCATCGATAGTCACCCCGCCGTCCTGAACGCCGCGCCATGTTCCGTCGTCAACATCCGCACGCGAATCGCCAGCCGCGAACTGCTCAAGGAAGAAGACGAGATCATCGATAGTCACCCCGCCGTCGGGCACGCCGTCTATCTGGAACCCCGTGAGATCGCCCGGGCAGTGCGGAGCCAGAGTCAAATCGGCCCAATAGTTGACACGAACACGAGGTTCGCCCTCGCGCACCACCATGTCCGGCAACCGAGCCTCGATCAAGTGCTCGCCAACTCGCATGACGCCGCCGATGTCATACGGAGCGCCATCAACAAAAAGAGCAAGAGTTCCTAAGCGTTCAAACCGCAAAGGCTCGAAGGCGTAGATCCTGAGGCCTATTCGCCCGTTCTGCAGCGACGCGACTCCCGTCCCTCCGGGCGTGCTCCCGATCCGCACTTCAGCCTCGACCGAGCCGTGCATCTCCAGGTTCTCCGAACCGGGCACCGATGCATCGATCCGGCCCGAAGCACTGACCGACGACGACACGACACCACCGTAACCGCCGCCCGTTTGACCGCCTCCGTCCGCAACCCAACGTCCATTCTGTGCGGTCGGCGTGATGGTGTTCGGATGCTCATCGCAAGGATCGCCCCCCGGCATGCACCCACGCGCAAGGAGGTTCCCGGAAACCTCACCTCCGCGCCCCTCGTACACGCGGTCGGGCTTGTAGAGGTCTAGGTAGAAATGGACGCCACCATTGTCATACTCGCGATCGTGAATCGTACTATCAAGACGCACCTTGATCGTGTGCCATCCTACGTCGAGTACACCAGATCCGGTGATCGGTGCGCCATCGAGCATCACCACGGTGTCTTGGTACCCGAATGCCAAGTACTCCATCCTTCGCGTCACGCCGAAATGGTGCTCGCCGACAATCACGCACGATGCCGACGAACCATTGCTCAACGAACCCGCAGAAAGCGACATGCTGTAGCCACCGACGAAGCTAATCGTGATGGGCTCATAGTTAGGCCAGCCCGGCCAGTCGGTCCGGAACTGCCCGTAGCCATACGACGAACCGTTCAATTCGTGGCTTCTGAAGATCGCAGCTTCGCCGGATGTCTCATATGTGGGGTTGCTGCTGATATTCCTGATCGGCTCAGATCTCGTTTCGCAAGTCCCGGGCGCCGAGCACAAGCGCACTTCCACAGACCCCTCGATGCTTCCGCCCTGCACGGTGACTTGACCGAAGCACACCGACGCCGTGGCCAGCACAGCGCTGGTCAGTACCGCACGCATCATGTCGATGAACATGCTTGTGTCCCTTCGATATCCGGTAAGGTGAGTCGTGATTGGGGGCTTACCATGTTCGACGCTCCACAGCGCATTGCCACAGTCTACAACACCTCCGCATACTCCTCGAACGACGACCGAAATCCCCTGAACTCCATCCCCAGGTGCGCCCGCGCCTTGTGCATGTCCGCCACAGAATCCATCGACGCCATCTTCGGCATCCCCTCATCAAACGGCAGCGCTCCGCCCAGCCCCACCAGCTTCGCGCACTTCGCCGCCGCCGACGCCGCCCCCGCCGGGACCCCCCACGGGTGCAGGTGGTGGTTCCCCCCCGTCCCGTCGCGCACCATCTCCAGCACCTTGGGCCAGGAATACACCTCCGACCCCACCAGGTTGTAGATCTCCCCGACCGTCGCCGAGAGCGTGAGGCACTTGACGAACGCCCCCGCCACGTCGTCCACGTGCACCGGCGCCACCAGCGGGTCCTTGGGGTTGGTCCCCCCCAAGGGGATCCGCGTGTCGCTCCTCCCGCCCGTGAAGTACGGCAGGAACACGAACGGCGCCTCCAGCCCGCTCGCGAACCCCTTCACCATGTCCAGGAACTCGCTCCCGATCCCGTGGATCATCCCCGGGCGGAAGATCGTCCACGAGAGCGAGGAATCGCTCACGATCCGCTCCGCCTCGGCCTTGCTCGTCTGGTACTCGCACACGCCCAGGTCGCTCGCGCCCAGGGCCGACATGTGCACGAACCGCGAGACCTTCGCCTCCTCGCACGCCCGCACCATCGCCCGCGTGGCCTCGACGTGCATCCGCCGGAACGTCTGCCCGCCCGGGGCCTCGCGCAGGATCCCCACCAGATGCACGCACGCGGCGCACTGCTGGACCAGCTCCCCCGCCACGCCCTCCCCCAGCACGTCGCCCGCGACCAGCTCCAGCCCCTGGGCCTTGGGCAGCACCGACCGCGCCTTGGCCGGGCTCCGCACCAGCGCCCGCACGCGGTAGCCCTTGGTCAGCAGCTCACGCACCACAGCGCGTCCCACGAACCCCGTCGCGCCCGTCACCGCCACCGTCCCGCCCGCGATCCCTGCACCCATAGGCTTCCTTTCGGTTTCCGTGCTTCCGCCAATCCTTGGGGCCCGCCGACCCCTTTGCAACCCACCCCGAGCCCCCGCACCCCACGACCGAGCACCACGTGCCACGCTCCTGCCACAACGCCGACTTCGCCTACGAGCCCGACACGCCCATCCTCCGCGCCCTTTCCGTCTCCTTCGCCCCGCGTCGGTTCGCCGCCATCATCGGGCCCAACGGCGCCGGGAAAACCACACTCCTCAAGCTCCTCCTGGGCGTCCTCACGCCCACCCGCGGCACGGTCACGCTGGGCTCCTCCCCGGTCTCCTCGCTCTCCCCGGGCGAGCGGGCCGCCCGCCTCGCCTACATCCCGCAGCGCTCCAGCCTCGCCTTCTCCTTCAGCGTGCGGGAGGTCGTCCGCATGGGGCTCTTTGCCCTGCCCCACGCCGACCTCCGCCCGGCGATGGAGCGTGCCGGCGTGTGGGACCGGCGCGACGATTCCCTGGGCGTCCTCTCCGCCGGGCAGCAACAGCGCGCCACGCTCGCCCGCGCCCTGGCGCAGGCCCACGCCCAGCCGACCACTCACGAGCGGTTTCTCCTCGCCGACGAGCCCGTCTCCGCGATGGACCCGCGCCACGCCCTCGAGTGCATGACCATCCTGCGCGAGCTCGCCGACTCCGGCCCGGGCGTCGTCGCCGTCCTCCACGACCTCGCCCTCGTCGAACGCTTCGCCGATGATTGCCTCGCCCTGGACTCGGGCGGCCAAGTCTCCTCCTTCGGCCCGATCCGCGAGGTCCTCACTCCGGCACGCCTCGCCTCGCTCTACTCCATCCCCTTCCGCCCCCTCGCCGCCCCCGAAGCGCCCGACCGTCCGCTCGCCTGGGTGCCGGGCGGCGGGCCCCGTACACTCTCCCCATGAGGCGGTTGATCAGCTGGCTCTCCAACAACCACGTCCTCGTGGTGATCTTCATCGCGCTCTCGGCGAGCTTCTTCAAATGGCTCGCCAAGACCCTCAAGGACCAGCGCGAGCGCCGACAGCAGGCCATCGACCGCGAACGACGCGAGATCGAACGCATCCGCACCGGACGCGACCCCGCACAGGCCGCCACCTCGTTCCCGGGCGGCGCGACCATGCAGCCCAACGCCTCCGTCACCCCCGCCCCCCACGACACGCCCACCTCGGCCAAGGAATCACTCGAACAAATCGCCGCACGACGACGCGCCCGCATGGACCAGCTCCGCCGACAGAGCGCCGGTGCTCCCGCCACCCCGCCGCCCGCCGCCGCTCAACCCACCAACCCCGCCGAAGTCCTCGGCCAGATCCTCTCCGTCCCGGGCAGCAGCGGCCCGACCGTCCCGGGCACGCGCCCGCCCGCCAAACGACCCGCGCCCGCGCCCAAGCCCGCCCGGCGCCCGTCCTCGCCGCCCCCGCTCGTCGACCCCGCCCAGCGCCGCCGACAGCTCCAGGCCCAGATCGTCCAGCAGACCCAGCGTGCCGCCGCGCTCCGCCCCGACGACAACAGCGAGGTCCATCGCCTCGTCCCCGACCTGGTCATCGAGTCCCCGACGCGTCGCGCGAGCGGCGCGGTCAAGATCTTCGGGCAGCCCGCCTCCGCCGCGGACTGGCGACGCGCCATCCTCCTCCAGGAAATCCTCGGCACGCCGCGCTCCCTCGCCGACGACAGCGAGCCCATCCCGGCCTGATCGTCGCGGCGTGGCTCGATACACTCGCTCCTCATGCCCCGCGTCCACGCGATCGCCCTGCTCCTCCTCACCGCCCTTCCCCTGGGCGGGTGCGACACCCAGGGCACGATGCGCAAGGGCGCCGACTCGGTGCTGGACATCTTCAAGCCCCCGACGCCCGCCGAGGCCGCCGAGATGGCCCTGGACCCCTACGACGCCGAGCGCCGCTACAAGGGCACGCTTTTGCTCGCCAACGCGACCTTCGCGGGCGAACCGATCTACATGAAGCTCTTCACCGACAACCTGGGCGACGAGGATCCCGGCGTGCGCCAGGCCGCCGTCCGAGCCATCGCCAACCACGCGCCGCCCGCCGACGCCACGCTCATCCTCCCCGGGCTCGCCGACAAGGACAAGGGTGTCCGGCGCGAGGCGGCCAAGGGGCTGCAGCGCCTGCACAATCGCGATGCCGTGGACGCCCTCATCAAGAGCCTCAAGCCCGAGCACGAGCAGGAGCCCGCCGTTCGCGCCGAGGCCGCCGGCGCCCTCGCCCAGTACGCGCAAACCCGCGTCGTCCAGGCCCTGATCGCGGCGCTCTCCGACCCGCAGCTCTCGGTGAACCGGCGGGCGCTCGACTCGCTCCGCACGCTCACGGGCCAGGACTTTGGCCTGGACCGCCGAGCCTGGCTCGCCTGGGCCGACGAGGCCCGCGAGCCCTTCGCCGCCCGCGCCGCCTACTTCTACCCCGTCTTCCGCCGCGAGAAGCTCTGGTGGGAGCACCTGCCCTTCATCCCGCCCCCGCCCAACGAGGCCTCCGCGCTCCCCGCCGGCTTCCCCGCCACCCTCGCCGCCCCCACACGCTGAGCCGCACCAACTCCCTTTCTTTTCCTCGTGGCACAGGCGTCCCGCCTGTGTCTCCTTTTCTCTACCTCTTCATCTCACGCCGACCCGCCTCCGCCCTTCAACCCGCGCGAAAAAAAAACCGACCGCACCGCGGTCGGCTTTCAATATGCTCAGCGTCGAACTACTGCCCCTGCGGCTCGGCCCGCCCGGGCGCTTCCACCTCATCCCCACGGCCCACCCGCCGATCCTCACGCGGGAGCGCCCGATACTCCGCGCGGTCCGCGGGCAACTCCGCCGCCCGGCGTGACCGCGACGATTCCGTCTCGACGTCGTCCTCGATCCCCTTGAGGCCCTTCTTGAACTCGACGATGCCCTTGCCCAGGCTCCGCCCCACGTCCGGGAGGCGCTTGCCGAAGAGCAAGAGCCCGATGCCCAGAATGAGCACCATGTCCCAGGTGCCGAAGCTGTTCAGAAACGCCAACGTGTGCAGCGAGGACATGACGCGCTCCTTCCCGGGCGAACCCGGGCCGCCCGCAATGAGGGCCCAACTCAACCACCCGGAATCAACCCGAACACCTAATCAAAGCGGATCCCACCCCACGAGTCAACGCCGGCCCGCCCGGGCGATTGCCCGAGCCCGCTCCGGGCCCCTCTTATGGGCCGTTTCCGCCGCTTTCAGCGGTCGCACGCCGGGCGTCTACACCCGCCGCTCCGCCGCCTCGACCACGTTGAGCAGCAGCATCGACACGGTCATCGGCCCCACGCCCCCCGGGACAGGGCTCAGCCACCCCGCGACGCTCCGCACCGTGTCGAACGCCACATCGCCCACCGTCCGCGACTTCCCGTCCGGGCCCTTCACGCGGTTCACCCCCACGTCGATCACCACCGCCCCGGGTTTGACCATCTCCGCCGTGATCAGCCCCGCCACGCCCGCCGCCGCCACCAGCACGTCCGCCGACCGCGTGAGCTCGGGAAGGAAGGGCGAGTACTTGTTGCACGAGATCACCGTCGCGTCGTGACGCATGAGCAGGACCGCGATGGGCTTGCCCACCACGTCGCTCGCGCCGACCACCACCGCCACCCTTCCCCGCAGGAGCGGCACGCCCGGCGAACCCCCGAACACCGACTCCACCATCTTGATCACCGCCAGCCCCGTGCAGGGCGCCAGGCTGCTCCGCCCGTACACCACGTTCCCGATGTTCGCCGGGTTCACGCCCTCCACGTCCTTCTCCGGCGCGATCAGCCGCTGCACCCGGTACGGGTCCACGCCCTCGGGGAGCGGGAGGTGCACCATGATCGCGCTCACGTTCTCCTCGCTGTTGAGCAGCAGCACCCGCCCCGCGATGTCGTCGTACGTCGCCCCGGCGTGCAGCTCGTGCAGGCGGTACTCGATCCCCAACGCCGCGCACGTCCTGGCCTGGTTCTCGGCGTAGACCCGCGCCCCGTTGTCCCCGCTGTCCACAAGCACCGCGTCCAGCCGAACGCCGCGACCGGTCTTCTCACGCAGCGCCGCCACACGCCCCGCGATCCGCTCGCGGGTGCTCTGCGCCAACGCCACGCCGTCGATGATCCGCGCCGTCATACGCCGTCATCCTACGGCCCGTCCATCCGCCCCGCCCGCGCTCTCCTCGTGGCACAGGCGTCCCGCCTGTGGTCCTCATCTTCTACCATGCCTCCCGTGACCGCACCATCCCCCAAGGCCCGCGTCCTCCAGCTCCGCGAGCAGCTCCACCGCGCCAACCGCGCGTACTACGTCGACGCGCGCCCGGTCATGTCCGACCCGGAGTTCGACCGCCTCCTCGCCGAGCTGGCCGAGCTGGAGCGTGCGCACCCCGAGCTCGCCGACGACACCAGCCCGACCAGGCGCGTGGGAGGGGAGCCCATCGCGGGGTTCAGGACCATCGCCCACGCCGTGGCGATGCTCTCGATCGACAACACCTACGACGAGGGCGAGGTCCGCGAGTGGCACGCGCGCGTGCTCAAGGGGCTGGGCGAGGATTCTTCACCGCTCTTCGGGGGCGCGACGAGCTCCCTCGCGTTCGTCTGCGACCCCAAGATCGACGGACTCGCCGTGTCGCTCCGCTACGAGAAGGGCGCTCTGCGTCACGCCGTCACCCGGGGAGACGGCGGGAAGGGCGACGACGTCACCCACGCCGTCCGCACCATCCGCGCCATCCCCCTTGTCCTCGCCGGCGAGGCGCCCAAGGTGCTGGAAGTGCGCGGCGAGATCTTCCTCCCGCTCACCGAGTTCGCCCGGATTAACCGCGGGCTCGAGGCACAGGGCGAGGAACTGCTCATGAACCCGCGCAACGCCGCCGCGGGAACCCTCAAGCAGCTCGACCCTCGCGAGATCGCCAAACGCCGCCTCGCCTTCAGCGTCCACGGGAAGGGCGAGCTGAGCGAGCCCCTCGCCGACACCTACTCGGGGCTGCTCGCCCGCGTTCGCGCGCTGGGGCTCCCCACCTCGCCCCACACCAAGGTCTGCGCCACCATCGACGACGTGCTGCGGACCATCGCCGCGTTCAACGCGGAGCGCCCCAGGCTCGACTACGCGACCGACGGCATGGTGGTGCGCGTGGATTCCTTCGCCGCCCAGGAACGCCTGGGCGTCACCTCCAAGAGCCCACGCTGGATCATCGCGTACAAGTACCCGGCGGAACGCAAGACCACGCGGCTGCTCCGCGTCGAGCACCAGGTGGGCAAGACCGGGAAGATCACGCCCCGCGCGGTGATGGAGCCGGTCGTGCTCGCGGGGACCACGGTGCAGCACGCGACCCTCCACAACTACGGGCGCGTCATGGACGCCGCCACCGAATGCGACGGCGAGCGCACCGACATCCGCGAGGGCGACACGGTCTTTGTCGAGAAGGCCGGGGAGATCATCCCGCAGGTGGTCGGCGTCGTGCTCGAGAAACGTCCCAAGGGCGCGAGGAGGGTCGTCGCGCCCGCGCAGTGCCCCGAGTGCTCCGGCCCGGTCGAGAGCGAACCCCCCGAGTCGCACCAGGACCCCACGCTCGAGACCGAACGCCGCTGCGTCAACCCCGAGTGCCCGGCCCAGGTGCGCGAGAAGCTCATCTGGTTCGCCGGGCGCAAGCAGATGGACATCGAGGGGCTGGGGGAAAAAACCGTCGACCAGATCCGCGCCGAGCCGGCCATCCCCTTGAGCTCCTTCGCCGACATCTTCCACCTTCACGAGCACCGGGAGAAGCTCGTCGCCCTGGACCGCATGGGCGAGAAGAAGGTCGAGAACCTGCTCCTCGGGATCGAGGCGGCCAAGTCGCGCGGGCTCGCCCGCCTCCTCGCCGGAATGGGCATCCGCCACGTGGGCGACACCACCGCCAAGCTCTTGGCGAAACGCTACCAGGATCTCGACGCGCTGCTCGACGCGAGCGTCCGCGACCTCATGCCCAACGCCAAGCTCACCAAGGCGCAGGCCGCCGAGCTGGGCGTTCCCGCCGAGGCCCCGGGCGGCCCGGAGACGGGCCTGGGCAAGGACACGGCCCCGATCGTCCACGCGTACCTGCACAGCGCGGTGGCGCGGCGCACCTTCGAGCAGCTCGGGCGCGCGGGCGTGGACCTCTCGTCCAAGGACTTCGCCCCGCCCAACGCCAGGCCCTCGGCGGGCGGGCCCTTCGCCGGCAAGACCGTCGTCCTCACCGGCACGCTCGAGTCCTTCGACCGCACCACGCTCACCGAGACGCTCGAAAAACTCGGCGCGAAGGTCAGCGGCTCGGTCTCCGCCAAGACCCATCTCGTCATCGCCGGCCCCGGCGCGGGCTCCAAGCTCGACAAGGCCAACGAGCTGGGCGTGGAGGTCTGGGACGAGGCCCGGCTCGTCCAGGAACTCAAGCGCGCGGAGTAGCGGCTTCGTCTTCTCCCGTGGCACAGGCGTCCCGCCTGTGCTCGTTCTCCCTCTCCTCCAAGATCCCGCCGGACAACCACGAGAGAGCAGCAGCGGAAGCGACTTGCAGCACGATCGCCCGGGAAGCATCCTGAGCACCTCCCCGCACCCGCGGGTACGCCGGCCTTCGGACGCAGCACAACGCGTGCAAACCCCGCCGTGCGAAAGTCGCAGAAACGGCTGAGTTTGCGGGGTGAAAGCGGAGCACAGGCGGGACGCCTGTGCCACAGGAAATGGATAGTCAGATCTTCCCGCTCTCCACTTCACTCAGCGCCACATCGAGCACGCCCAGCAGGAAATCGACGTCGCTCTCGGTGAGGCACATCGGGGGCTTGATGCGCAGGACGTTCCCGAAGAACCCGCCCTTGCCGAGGATGAGCCCCAGGTCCTTGCAGCGTTCGAAGACCGCCGCGCACTGGGCGGTGGCGGGAGTCTTGGCCGCGCGATCGCTGACCAGCTCCACGCCGCACATCAGCCCGCGCCCGCGCACGTCGCCGATGAGCGTGTGGCGTGCCTGGAGGGTGCGCAGCCCGGCGAAGAGCCTCGTGCCCAACGCTTTGGCACGGGCCATCACGTTCTCGTCGAGCATGACGCGGAGGGTCGCGAGCCCCTGGGCCATGCTCACGGGGTTCCCGCCGAAGGTGTTGAAGTGGACGCGGCTGGTCAGGGTCTTGGCGATCTCGGGGCGGGTGACAACCGCGGCGAGGGGGCAGCCGTTCCCGATGCCCTTGGCCATGGTCACGATGTCGGGATAGACGCCCGGGCCGCCCACGGTCTCGAAGCCCCAGAAGTGCTCGCCCGTGCGCCCGAACCCGGTCTGGACCTCGTCGGCGATGCACAGCCCGCCCGCGGCGCGGACGTGGGCGTACGCCGCCTTGAGATAGCCCGGGGGCATCTCGACCACGCCCCCCACGCCCTGCATGGGCTCGGCGATGAAGCCCGCGATCTTCCCGCTGGTCCCCTGGCGGATGAGATCCAGGACGTCGGCGGCGTACTTCTCGCCCGCGTTGGGGTCGTCGTAGCCGTAGAACCCGCGGAAGCGGTCGGGGAGGAGCGCGTGCTGCACGCCCATGTTGTGCGCGACGTTGAACTTCCAGGTGCTGTGCGCGGTGAGGGCCATGGGCGCCGCCGATCCGCCGTGGTACCCGTTTCGCAAGGCGATCACGTCGTGGTTCCCGGTGTACGCGCGGGCCATGAGCACGGCCAGGTCGTTGGCCTCGCTCCCCGAGTTCACGAAGTACACGCTCGACAGCCCCGAACCCGCGGGGAAGGTGCTCGCGAGGAGCTTGGCGTACTGCGCGATCGTCGGGTGCAGGTAGATGGTGGTGGTGTGCTGAAGAAGATTGTTCTGCGCGTGAACCGCGGCGAGGACCTTGGGGTGTCCGTGCCCGATGCTGACCGTGACGATCCCGCCGAAGGCGTCGAGGTACCTCCGCCCCGTCTCGTCGAAGAGGTACTGCATCTTGCCCTCGACGATCATGATCGGGTTCTTGTAGTAGGTGACCAGCGCGGGGGTGCAGAACTCCTGACGCATCGCGAGCACCTCGCTCTTGGAGGGGCCGGTGTACGGCGTCGGGGTGTGCGCGAAGGGCGGGAGCGCGGGAAGGGACGCCGGCGAGGGTGGGGCGATGGTGGGCATGGGGAAAGAGTACACAAACGCGCGGCGGGGCGTCGGCGGGGCGGGCGCCCCCGGCGTGCTACCGCGTGAGGTCGTGCATCGCCATCGCGTAGAACGCCTCGGCCCGCGCGGCCTCGGCCCGCATCGTGACCCAGTGGCGGCTGGCGAGCATCTGCGCCGTCCGCGTCAGGAGCGTCGTGAACAACCCGCCCCGCGCCAGGGCCCGCAGCACCCGCGGGGCGTGGCGGGTGTAGAGGTCGTCGTCGAGGGCGGCGTGGACTTCGGCCGAGCCCGGGTCGCCCTGGCGTCCCGCGCGCCCGAAGAGCTGGCGGTCTACACGCCGTTCGTCCTGGCGCTCCGTGGCGATGACCGCGAGCCCGCCGGCCTGGCGGGCCTCGGGCGTCAGGAGGATGTCCGTCCCGCGCCCGGCCATGTTGGTCGCGACGGTGACCGCTCCCGCGCGTCCGGCGCGGGCGATGATGGCGGCCTCCTCGGGCTCCCTGGTCGCGTTGAGCACGTCGCACTCGATCCCCCGCTCGCGCAAGGCCGCCGCCAGACGCTCCGAGGCGTTCACCGTGCGCGTCCCGATGAGCACGGGCCGACCCCGGGCCCGCAGCGCCGCGACGCGCTCCGCGACGGCGGCGAACTTTTTCTCCTGCGTGGCGTGGAGCACGTCGCGTGCCTGCGTGCGGATCACGGGCTTGTGCGTGGGGACCGGCGCGACGGGCAGGCGATACCAGCGCCACAGCTCGTCGGCGACCTCGCGGGCCGTGCCCGTCATGCCCGCCAGGCGGCGGTAGCGCCGGAAGAACTGCTGATAGCTGGAGCGGGACGTCGTGGACTGCTCCTTGGTGAGGTCGAGCCCTTCCTTGGCCTCGACGGCCTGGTGCATCCCGAGCTGCCACTGGCGCCCGGGGAGGACGCGCCCGGTCGAGCGGTCGATGATTTTGACGGCCCCCTCGTGGACGATGTAGTCCTCGCCGGGCGTGTACATCTCCTTCGCGAGGACGGCCCTCTGGACCAGCTCCTCGCGCCGGCGCGGGCCCGACCAGAACGCCGGGAGCTCGTGGGCCCGCGAGGCGATCTTGGCACGCCCCGCGTCGGTGAAGACGGCGTGGCGCAGGCGTTTCTCGACGCGGTAGTCCTCGCCGGGCGTGAGATCGGCGGCGATGCGGCACGCGGCGAGGTGGTGCGCAGCGTCGGAGATCCCGTTCAACCCTTCGTTCGCCACGCCGCTGATGATCGCGGGGGTGACGGCGTCGTCGATGAGCACGCTGTCGGCCTCGTCGACGATCGCCGAGTAGAGCTCGCGCTGCACGACCTTGGTTCCCCACTCCGGGTCGCGCTCGTCGCGCGGGGCGGGCGAGGGGAAGGTCTCGTCGAGCAGCAGCCCGACCAGGCGCGGCGCGAGCGGCGCGAGCAGGCGGTCGCGGAGGTGGTCGAAGATCACCTGCTTGTCGGCGGCGTAGGTGACGCCCGCGAGGTAGGCCTGGCGTCGCTCGGGGGGCGTGCTGCCCTCCTGGAGGACGCCCACGCTGACGCCCAAGCGTGTGTAGACGGGGCGTGTGGTCTGAGCGTCGCGCCGGGCGAGGTAGTCGTTGACGGTGATGACGTGCACGCCGCGCCCGCTCCAGGCGTCGATGGTCGCGGGGAGGATCGCCGTGAGCGTCTTGCCCTCGCCCGTGGCGAGCTCGGCGCAGCACCCGCGGGCCATGGCCAGAGCGCCCAGGATCTGCTCGGGGTGGAGGGAGAGGGAGGTCTCGCGCCGGACGGCCTCGTGCGCGAGGGCGAAGGCCTCGCGCACCGCCCCGGGGTCCTCCCGCGACAGCATGATGCGTTCCCGCGCGAGGGCGACGGCGTCGGCGAAGGCCGGCTCGCTCAACGCCGACAGCTCGTTCGCGCGCGTGAGGATGCGTTCCGCGCTCGCCCAGTCCAGTCGCCGGGCGCGGAGGCGGTGTACCCAGCCCACGACCCGCTCGCCCAGGGTGTCGGCGCCCTGCGTGGGCATCTCGCGGGCGTGCCCCGAGGCGAGCCCGCGCCACAGCCTCCGCCCGCCCGCGGGGAGGCGGTGCTGCTGGAGGATCCCCGTGGGGAGGGCGTAGGGGAGGGTGGGGCTCACAGCGGCGAGCGCTCCGAGAACGACTGGACGAGTCGGCGCCACCACTGGACGGCGAGGGGGCGCGCGGGCAGGGCGAAGCGCACCTGGGCGCGCTGCCCGGGCTGGAGCCCGGCGCCGCGTTCGGGCTCGAGGTCCACGATGAAGTGGGGCACGAGCGTGGTGCGCTGGCGCTGGTCGGTGGGGTCGAGGAGGATCTCGCCCCCCGCCGGGGCCGAGAGCGAGGGCGCGGAGAGCTCGCGCGAGCCGACGGGGGGGAAGCGGAGGATGGTGGCCCGGGTCTCCTCGCCCGCGCGCCCGCGGACGCGGAGCGAGGGGCGGACCTTCGCGTCGGCGGGGTTGGTCCGGGCGCCGTCGGGGAAGACGTAGGCCTGGTCCTTGTCGGAGACCGAGGCGCGGACGAGCATCCGGTCGGCGCTCGCGACGAACGCGAGCAGGGCCCCGCGCTGGGCGAGCCGCCCGACGAGCGCCTCGTACTCGGCGCCGGTGCCCGAGGCGGGGAAGACCGTGCCGGCGACGGGGGCGCGGACGACCAGGGCCTCGACGCGGGCGTCGGCGCGTTCGAGCTCTCCCCGGGCCTGCTCGAGCCCTTTGAGGGCGTACTCCCGGGCCGCGGGCTGCATGGTGGCGGTGGCGTCGAGCTCGGCCTGGGCGCGTTCGACGCGGGCGCGGGCGGCGGCAAGGGCCGCGGTGAGCTCGGGGTTGTCGAGCGTGAGCAGCGCGTCGCCGGCGTGGACCGGCGTGCCGGGCGGGGCGTCGACGCGGACAACAAAGCCCGACTCGGCGGGGCGGACGGGCTCTTCGGTCATGGGGCGGACCACGCCCGGGGCGGTGGCGCTCGCGGGCCAGGGGAGCACGCCCAGCACGACGGCGAGAAGGACCGCGGCCAGTGCGCTCACGCCCACGGCGCGGGCGCGGCGTCCGAAGAGCCGGGGCGAACCCAGCAGGTAGCCCAGCCCCTTGAGCGCGGGCCACACGACAAAGAGCAGGGCGGCGAAGACGGCGAGCACGGCGCCCAGGGTCATGTACTGCGGGCTCGACCACACGATCAGCACGATCGTGAAGCTCACCATGAGCCGGTACGGGACGCTGAGCAGCCCGTAGGTGAGGAGCCCGTAGAACTCGCCCTCGCCGCGGACGCTGGGCGGAGCGGCGGCCTTAACCCCGAAGGCGACGCGCTCCAGCAGGAAGCGCCACGCGTCGCGCGAGCGCTGCCAGAGGTTGGCGGTCCCGGTGAGGTCCGAGAGGACGTAGTACCCGTCGTAGCGCATGAGCGGGTTGAGGTTGAACAGGAGCGTCGTGACGCCCGAGAGCAGCATGATGCTGTAGCAGACCGTGCGGATCGAGCCGGGCTCGACGCGGGCCCAGACGATGGCGGCGAGCGAGGCGATGAAGGTCTCGAAGAGGATCCCGCCCAGGGAGACGACGACGCGCTGGCGGATGGTGGGCAGCCGCCACGCGCTGGTCGCGTCGCAGTAGGGGAACGGGAGGACCAGGAGCAGGACCATCAGGCCCATCTCGGTGCAGCGGGCGCCAATGGCCTTGCACGCCGCGGCGTGCCCGAGCTCGTGCAGCCCCCGGAGCAGCAGGAACACCACCCCGATCACGGCGATGTTCTGGGCGGTGAGCAGTTGGTTGAACGAGCCGAAGATCCCCCGCGCGCCCGACAGGTTCGTCAGGATCGAGTAGAGCCCGGCGGCGACGGCCAGGATCCAGACCACGAGCCCGGCGCGGGAGAAGATCGCTCGCCAGAGATACTCCGTCGCGTCCAGGAAGGGCTCGGGGTTGACCAGCGGGATCGTGAACGAGAACCCCAGCCCGGTGCGCGAGCGGATGGTGCGGGTCAGAGCCTGGCGCCGGCGCAGGCTGATCATGTCCGGCGCGAGCGGCTGCTCCCCGATGAGGAGCCCGCCGAGCTGGAGGCGGCTGAGGATGTCGAGGCACTCGCGCTGGGTGAGGGCCGCGTCGCCCATCTGGGCCGTGCTCGCCTCCCAGGCTTCATTCACGCTGCGTGATCCGTCGAGGAGGGCGATGAAGAAGTACCCGGCCTCGTTGATGCGGTGGTACTGTCCGCCCGCGGGGTCCTCGAGGATGTACGAGACGCGCGGGCCGAAGCGCTGGCGGACGACCTGGCAGTGGGGGGAGAGCGCGGGGCGGAGCGGCGCCACGCGGTACCACAGGTCGCTGAACGACACGCCGGGCTGGGGCTGAAGGAACGTGCGCACGGCTACCACCAGATCCTGAGGCGGGCCTCGTCGACGACGGGGCCCAGCAGGCGGGCGAGGAGAGTGGTGGAGCGGCCTTCTCGGATGCGGGCCGTGCCGCTCATGCCCGGAAGGAGCGCGTCGCCCGGGGCGTCCTGCCCGAGGGCGCACTCGACGAGGTAGACGTTCTCGCCGCGGACGACCTCGGCGACGGGGTTGATGCGGGCGACGGAGAGCGTGCGGGTTCGTCCGGGTGTGGCGCGGAGGGCGAACTCCCCGGTCTGCGCGACGGCGACGCGGTGGACGTCGCGCTCCTGGACCTGGGCGACGACGACGCGTCCGGGGCCCACGATCTCGAAGAGCCCCTGCGTGGGGTCGACGCGGGCGCCGACGAGCTGGTCGAGCTCGCCGCGCCCGACCACGCCGTCGATGGGCGCGCGGATGACCATGCGGTCGCGCTGGCTCTCGAGGAGCTGGATGGTGGCGTCGGCCTCTTTGATCTGGGCGTCGAAGACGCGGGCCTTGCCCTGCTCGCCGTCGGACTGGGCCTGGTCGCGCTGGACGCGGGCCTGCTCGCGCTGGAAGCGGGCCTGGGCGAGCTGCTTGTCGATGTCGCGCGCGTCCATCTCGGCGAGTTCTTGCCCCGCCGTTACCTTGTCCCCCGGGCGCACGCGGACCGAAGCCAGGTGCCCCACGAAGGGCGGGACGATGGTGCGTGCCACCGCGGCGCGGACCTCGACCTCGGCCTTGATGGAGGCGGGCAGGGGCACCAGCCCCGCGAGGGCCAGCGCGACGGCGAGGACCAGCCCGACGAGCTTGAGCGCCGTGTGGCGCGGGCCCACGATCGCGCGCCCGAGGTCGAGGGCCCGATCCCGGGCGACCTCGATCACGCCGCGGTCGGCGAGGCGGCGCGTCCACAGCGCCGGGCCGAGGAACTCGCCCGCGAGGCGGAGCAGCGAGACCGCGCCGGGCGGGAAGCCCTCTCCCGGGGGGCGTTCGAGCACGAGGGCGCCGACGAGATCGCCCTCGACGCGGAGGGGGAGGCTGAGCATCGCGCACGGGCCGAGCTTGGCCGAGAACTCGGCGTGGGCGCGGGTGACGCGGCGTTCGGCGGGGCTCTCGCCGGATTCCGGCGGCGGGAAGATCACCTCGGCGTCCTGGTCGGCGCACTCTTCCATCACGCCCTCGAGCGCGACGCCGGCGGCGCTGCGTCGGTCGAGGGCGTCGGCGCCGCTGACGGCGACGAGACGCAGGTCGTGCCCCTTCACGAGCCCGATGGAGACGCGCGTGCACCCGAAGCGGCGCTGCAGCTCGTGGCAGACCAGCGCGCCCATCGAGCCGCAGTCGCTCCCCTGCTGCGAGGCGTCGAGGAGCTCGAGCGTTTCCTTGAGGCGGGTCTTCTGCTCGGCCTCGCCCAGCGCCTGGGTGCGCCACAGGAAGGCCTCGAAGCGGGCGTTGGTGAGCGCGAGGCGCGTGAGGGCGTCCTCGGGGGGCGCGCCGCGCACGCGGGAGACGATGAGCACGCTCGCGCCCTGCGTGACGCCCTCGGCGACGAGGGGCGAGGCGATGAGGCGGTGCGCAGGCTCGGTCGCGTAGAGCGCGCCCACGCCCGGCGCGTTCTCGACGCGCCCGTGCGGGGCGCCGCTGGAGAGCTCCAGGCGTTCGCGGCAGAGCTCCGCCGCGAGACGCTCGATGCGAGAGACGAGCCCGGCATCGCCGAGCGCCCGCTCGTCCTCGCGCGTGGAGCCCGGGGTGATGCGGCGGGCAACCAGGCCGGGGGCGCGACCCTTGGCCCCGGAGAGATAGATCGCTCCGGCGACCGCGCCGACCAGGGCGCACTGGATTTCGAGGAGCGAATCGAGGAACGCGGCGAGCGCGGGGTCGGGGGCGCCCGAGGGAGCCTCGAAGGGCGCGATCCCGCCGCTCTCCCCGGTCGGGGTGGGCTGCGACTCTTGCCTGGAAGTGGCCTGCGTCATCCGCGTGTCTGCCCGTTCGGGCGTGGGTGTGGCTGGTGCGGGGCGTTGGTGCAACGCCGGCCCGTGCGGAGAGTGTACGCGGAGGGCGGGGAAGTTGTTGCCCGGATTTAGAGAACGCGCGTCCGAGAAGAGGGGCGTGCGCGTGGAGGTGGGGCCGCGGGCGGGCGTCCGGTGCCATGAAAAAACACGGGCGCGGGGCCCGTGTTGGATCGGCGGCATTGCGTGGAGTTACTGGGCGCTGCGGGGCCCGCCCTGGCGGCCCTGGCCGATGTTGATCTCGCCGTTGCGCTCCTCGAACTGGCGGACGACCTGCCCGAGGGAGATGGCGAGGCGTTTGGCGGCCTGCCAGTTCATGACGACGCGGCTGCCCACGTTGAAGACGAGGGTGGGGGTGTTCTGGTCCGGGCCGGGCATGGGGAGGTTCATCCCGAAGTCGAGGACGACCTCATCGCCGGTGTTGGTGGTGCGGATGGTGTTGGCGTACGTCGTGCCCATCTTCGACTCGTCGATCCGGAGCTGGATCTGACGGGTGTCGCCCTGGGCGGGAGGATTGTCGGACATGTGCGTTGCCTTCCTGCCGCCGCCGGTGGGTGGCGCACGGCCCAAACTGGTGTGGTCCTGCCCGCGGGTTCGCGTGTGCGTCGCTTCCGGGGGGGCATCGGCCCATCCGGCCAACCCTGGCGCAGGGCCTCAAGTCTACTCACGCCCGGGCGTGGGTCCAGCGGGGGGATTGCCCGCGCCCAGAAAACGCACGTTCCCGTGCAGCCCGCTGGGGATCTGGGCGGGGTTGTCCACTTCGACGCGGACCTGGATCTGGCGAGCCCCGGCGTTGCCGGCGGGGCTCTTGTAGATCACCTTGCCGGTCATGGGCTTGGCCCCCTCGAGGTCTTCCCAGACGACTTCGGCGGGCTGGCCCACGCTCACGCCCGCGGCGTCGCGCGTCGGGACGTTCACGTCGAGCCAGAGCGGGTCGACGGAGAGGACGGTGACGACGGCGGTGTTCTCCTCGACGATCTCGCCGGGGCGTTTGCGCACGTCGAGCACGACGCCCGAGAGCGGGCTCACGATGGCCATTTCCTTGAGGCGGGCGTCCTCGCGGGCGAGCTCGGCGGCGCGGAGCTTGAGCTGGACGGTGGCGCTCTCCACGTCGAGGCGTGCCGCGTCGCGCCGGAAGGTGGCCTCGCGGAGCTGGGCGTTGTTCCCGGCGTCCTTGGCGATGGTGCTCTCGATGAGCGCGAGCTCCCTCTCTCGGTAGGCGAGGTTGGTCTGGGCGAGCTTGAGGGCGCTCTGGTCGGCGCTCTGAAGGCGCATGTACTCGACGATGGGTTTCTGGGCCGAGTCGTCGAGCCGTACGAGGGGCTGGTTCTTCTCGACCCGCTCGCCGGGCTTGACCAGGAGTTCGGCGATCTTCCCCCGGGCCGAGAAGCCCAGGTCGCGGTAATCGCTGGGGCGGGAGATGCAGGAGTAGCGGGTGGGCTCCGGGGCGAGGGCGAGGAGGGCGAGGGCGCAGGAGGCCACGAGCAACGGCAGGGCGGGTCGGTGGATCGTCATGGTGGAACCCGGGGCTCGCGGACGCGGGGTCGCGGCGAGGCGTGAGATCATAGAGGCGGGGATCAGAGCGCGACGTTTCGGCGTTTGGGGCTGGTCAAGTCCCACGGGGCGTAGTCGTGCTTCTCGAACCGGTCGAAGAGGGCTTCGACGCCCTTGTCGAGCTTGAACTGCATTTCTTCCTCGAAGAGAGGCGCGAGCGCGTAGAAAACGACGGTCTCGCCGCCCACCTTGCAGGACGACATCTCCTCGGAGAGCGCGGGGGCGATGAGGAATCCGGTGAACTTGCATCGGGGAGAGAGCGGCTCGCCGGGATCGCCGTTGGGGATGGTGTGGCCGAGGGCGAGGTAGGTGTCGTAGTCGTGGGGGAGTCGGGCGAGTCTCTTGAGCCACCGGATGGGCCAGTACGCGTCCTCGCCGTGCTTCTTGAAGTCGTCCTTCGAGATGGGCCACTTGGGCGGGAGGAAGATGCAGAGCTCGGCCCGCGTGGGCGAGTCGTCGCCGCGGGGGACCTTCATGGGGCGGGCGCACATGCCCATGGAGAAGAGCGAGACGAAGGGGACCTCGTCGGAGGGCTTGACGTAGAGCACGTCGATGTGAAGCTCGTCGGAGACGATCTCGTGCAGGACGGACTCGATGGGCCCGACGTGGGTCGTGACGTGGTCGGAGATGGCGTCCATCTGCTGTTCGGTGAGGAACTTGGTCTTGCCGCCCAGGAACTTGGAGAACAGGCCGTCTTTCCCGCGACGGAGCGAATCTCCCTTGGCCTCGTGGCGGATGACCTCACTCCCGCCGGGAGTGACCTCGCGTTCGGAGTCCCAGGGTTGTTTGTCGTGGGTTGGCTTCTTGGGCATGAGTGAATCCTCGGAAGCTGGACGCGGAGCTGGAAAATGTACGGCGTGCGGGGAGTCGGATGGAGGGTCACCGGGGGGATCGTAGTTGCGCGGCGTCAGGACACGCGAAGCTCGCTCGAGGCCGGCGGGAAAAGGTCCCACATGTGCCCGAGCTTGTTCGGTGTACGCCGAACTGGTCCGAGCGTGGCGAGGTCAATGAACTGCCCCGCGAGTCTGTTGATCTCGGAGGTCGAGCCACCAACGCTGGCCGCGAGCTCATCCGGGATGATCACGCCCACGAATGTTGCGCGTGTCGTTGCGCGCAGGTGCGCGGTGGTGCCCACCGCCGGCTCCTCCCACCCGCGGGTGTCGATGGTTCCTTCCCAATCGATCACAAACTCGTTCCGCGCGCGGTCTCCGACGCGGAGCGAACTCTCCAGCACTGGATCATGCTCGTGCGTGCAGACACTGGCATCGAGAACGTCCGGGCCGCCGCGGACATGCACACCGCTCAGTTGCCGCCAGTCGCGGATCGAGGGGAGGCGGATCCAGTCCGCACTCAAGCGCGGTTCGCAGAGGGCACCCGCAACGAACGTGCGCTCGAAGATGATCTCGATGCTCCAGTACACTCCCAGTGGAACACCGACATGGCTGTTCTCGAAGAGCACCGCGTGGAGTTCGGCGGACTGTGAAACAAATCTCTCGTCGAAGAAGTCGGGCACGCGTACGCTCCACCGGAACACCGGCTGCAGCCTGACGACGCGTGCGGGCTCCCGCGGTCGGTCGTCTCATGGCACAATCCTACCCGCAGGTGTGCCGGTCCCGTCGGCGGGCACGCACCCCGCGCGACACGACGATCACGAACGCAATGACGACGCTCCCTCCGAAGCCGACGCTGTAGCTGGCGGCGTGGGCGAAAGAACAGGCGATGAAGTCGAGCTGTTCTTCGTTGGGCACGACCACGCCACGCCGAGCGATGGGCTTGTCCAGCGTCGTGCTGCGATCCGAGAACTCGTGGGCGAGCCACCCCAACGCGGTCGCCGAGGCCGCCATCACGATCAGAAGGGCGACGATGAGCGGCCAGATGTGTCGAGCCGTCAGCTTGTTCCAGCGGCCGAGGCGTGCGGCGGCGGCGATGAGCAGCCCCGCGAGCAGGCCGGCCCACCAGGTCGCGACCACGCCCCAGTACAGCCCATGGAGCGTGGGCGAGTTGCTGGCGAAGGCGCGCGGATGCCCGACCGTGAAGTACTCAAGGCAGATTCGCGCGGTGATCTGGTCATGGACGATGCCGTAGAGCACGGCGGCGCCGGTGACGAGAGCGACGATGGCGGCGAACGGTTTCACACCTGCAGCACGCCGGTCTTGAACACCTGCGTGTAGTCCCAGCCCTGGTTGGCGGCGTCGAGGGCCGCGATGAGCTCGTCGCGTGTGTGTTGGGGCTCGATGAGGCGGTCGACCCAGCCCCTCGCGGCGGCGTGGCGGATGTCGGCCTGCTCGGTGTAGGCGGTGTGGATGGCGCCGTAGATCTTCTCGTGGGTGGCGGCGTCGATGGTCTCGCCCTTGCGTTTTCGGCTGGCTTCCTCGATGGTGGTGAGCACGCCGGTGGCCTGGTTGGCGCCCATCACCGCGCACTTGGCGTTGGGCCAGGCGAAGGAGAGGAACTGGTCGAACGCGCGCCCGCACATGGCGTAGTTCCCGGCGCCGTAGCTCCCGCCGAGGATGACCACGATCTTGGGGACGATGCAGTTGCTCATCGCGTTCACCATCTTCGCGCCGGCGCGGATGATGCCGCCTTGTTCGCTGTCGCGCCCGACCA
>CAZTJZ010000046.1:0-24259 GCA_964614075.1 uncultured Phycisphaeraceae bacterium | reverse complement strand
GGAAGGTCCGCAACACGCTGCGGTTCATGCTGAGCAACCTGAGCGACTTCACGCCGACCTGCGCCGGCCAGCCCGGGCACGGCGTCGATCTGGAGTCGATCCCCGCGACCTCGATCGACGCCTGGGTGCTGGGCGAGTACGACAAGCTCGCCACGCTCGCGACACGCGCGTACAACGACTACGACTTCCGCTCGGTCCACCAGGCCGTCTTTGACTTCTGCAACTCGACGCTCTCGGCGGTGTACTTGGCGGCGGTGAAGGACCGCCTCTACTGCGACGCGCCGGACTCCCCACGCCGGCGCCGCACGCAGTCCACCCTCTTCGAGCTCACCGACGGGCTCTGCCGCCTGCTCGCGCCCATCCTCTGCCACACCGCCGACGAGGCGTACCGGGCGCTGTGGCGCAGCGCCGAGGGCGACGACCGCTGCGTGCACACCCGCGAGTTCATCCCGACCTTCGGCGTGACGCCGGACTCGGGCTGGCACGCCGCCCTCGCCGCCCGCGAGCAGGCCCAGTCGGCGATGGAGAAGTCCAAGAGCGTGCTGGGGGTGGAGAACCCGCTGGACATGGGCGTGGCGATCCCGGACCCGGACGGGATCCTGGCGCGCTTCGACCGCGTGGACCTCGCCGACATGCTGGGCGTCAGCGAGGTGACGCTCGAGAAGAGCATCCCCGGGCCCCGCGTCGCCGACCTGCGCGACCGCCCGCGCTGCGAGCGGAGCTGGAAGCGCGACGGCACCGTGCGCGCCCGATCCGACGGCGGGCTCCTGAGCGACCGGGACGCGAAGGCGCTGGGCCTGGCCTAGCCCGCCGGGCCCTCGGGGTTCCGCGTTGCCCGTGTGCAACGCCTGCGCGGGCGGATTCCGTCGCCGCGTGGTGATTTCGCCACGGCGCATGTTGACAAACCCCGGTTCATGCACGATTTTCGTGGGTGATGCCCCCGCGCGACACGCCGTCCGAAAACCGCCCGCCCCGCGCCGACCCCGCCCCCGCGTACGACCGCGGGATCGGCGAGATCGACCGCCTGGCCGCGTTCCTCCATGAGATGCGCAATCTGCTGGACGGCTCGCTCCGCTACGTGCTCCTGGCCCAGAAGAGCCTCTCGACCTCGGGCGAGGACGCGGTGGGCTCGGCCCGGCGCCAGCTCGAGATCGCGGGCGAGGCGCTGGAGCGGCTGTCCGGGCTGACCCACGCCGCCATGCAGGGCCCGTCGCTCACGCTGGGCTCGGCGCTGCTCGCGGGCTCCAAGCCCGTGACGCTGGGTGAGGCGGTGGAGCACGCGGCGGCGGTGGTTCGCCCCCTCGCCGACGAGGACGCGACCACGCTGCACGTGCGCGTGGCGCCGGCGATCGTGGCGCAGCCCGCGGGCCCGCTCTACGCGGTGATCCTCAACGGGCTCAAGAACGCCGTCGAGTCGGTGCGGCGCGCGGGCGGACGCGGGCGCGTCGAGCTCGTGGCGCTCCCCTCGCACGGCACGGGCTCGCCCGACGCCCACGCCCGCGCGTGGGTGGATCTCGAGATCACCGACACCGGCGCGGGTGTGCGCGATCACGAGGCCGTCCGGCGCGTCTTCGACGAGGGACGCCCCGCGCGGAGCGACGGCTCGGGGCTGGGGCTCGCCGTCGCCCGGGGCGTGGTCCGCGAGCTGGGCGGGCACATCGAGCTGCGCACCCGCACCGACCTCAAGGACCCCAAGCGCCCCGGGGCGGCGCTGCGCGTCGTGGCGCCCCTGCACCACGCCGAACCGCCCTCGATCGGAGGGCGATCATGAAGCTCACGCCCCCGGGCCAGAACCCGGATCGTCGGCGTGTGCTCGTCGTGGACGACGACGCGCTGGTCGCCCGCTCGCTGGCAGAGTTTCTCCATGGCGAAGGGTTCGACGTGCACACCGCGGGGACGTGCGCCGCGGCGCTCGACGCCCTCGACCACGCCGAGCCCCCGGGCTTTGACGTGATGATCGGCGACATCTCCCTTCCCGACGGGAGCGGGATGGACCTGCTCCGCCAGGTGCGTAAGGCGCACCGGGGCGTCGCGGTGCTGATGCTCACGGGGTACGGGACCATCGAGTCGGCGGTGGAGTCGCTGCGGGTGGGCGCGAGCGACTATCTCGTGAAGCCCGTCGTGGACAAGGAACTGCGGGTGAGCCTGGAGCGGGCGATCCAGCAGCGCGCGCTCCTGGCCGAGAACCTCGCGCTGCGCCAGCGCCTCGACGGGCAGCGCTCGATGAGCTCCGTGGTGGGCGGGGACCACCGGATGCAGCGGGTCTTCGAGCTGGTGGAGGCGGTGGCGCCCAGCCGCACCACGGTGCTGATGTCGGGCGAGAGCGGGACGGGCAAGAGCCTGGTGGCGCACGCGATCCATCACCGCTCCCCGCGCCGCGACAAGCCCTTCGTCGAGATCTCCTGCGGGAGCATCCCCGAGACGCTGCTCGAGAGCGAGTTGTTCGGGCACGTGAAGGGGGCGTTCACCGGCGCCCACGCCGACAAGGCCGGGAGATTCCTGGCGGCCAACGGCGGGACGATCTTCCTGGACGAGATCAACTCCGCGAGCGCCGGGATGCAGCTCAAGCTGCTGCGCGTGCTCCAGGAGCGCCGGTTCGAGCCCGTGGGCTCGACCCAGACCGTCGAGGTCGACGTGCGGGTGATCCTCGCGAGCAACCCGCCCCTGGAGGCCCTGGTGGCGTCGGGGCAGTTCCGCCAGGATCTGTACTACCGGATCAACGTGATGCCCATCGAGCTCCCCCCGCTGCGCGACCGCGTGAGCGACATCCCGGTGCTGGCCGAGCACTTCCTGGGCAAGCACGCCCTCGAGCTGGGCCGGCAGATCGTGGGGTTCACGCCCGACGCGACCCGGGCGCTCCAGGGCTACGCCTTCCCGGGGAACGTCCGCGAGTTGCAGAACATCATCGAGCGAGCGGCGGTGCTCTGCCGCGGGCAGGTGGTGGGGGTGGAGGACCTCCCGCCTCAGGTCGTTCGAACGCCCGAGGGAGCCGGACGCCAGCCTCAAGCCACCGGGGAGACCGAGCCGGAGGTCTGGACACCCATGCCCCTCGAGGAAGCGATGAAGGAGCCGGAGCGTCGGATCCTGTTGCGGGCGCTCAAGGCCAACCACTGGAACCGCCAGAAAACGGCGGATCAACTCCGGATCAACCGGACCACCCTGTACAAGAAGCTCAAGGCCCTGGGGATTGACCCGGGCGACGACGCCTCGCTGGCGTCGTAAGAGCTGTCGATTGCGGAAATCGGTCTGGCGTCCAAGACGCGGATGTGGTACAACGTGCAGACCCCCGAACCCTGCTCGGGAGGTTGCTGGCTTTCCGCACTACACGGGTGACGTGGGGCGGAGAGATGTGGGTCTTTTCAGGTGTTTTTCATGGATGCCGCGGGAGTACCCGCATTCTGCGGGCGACCCGCAAGGGGTAATGCGCATGGGTCTGCACAGAAATGAGCGTGGTTTTCGGACGTGGCGCCGGCTCGGTTCGCTGACGACGGCATTGGTGCTGGCGGCCGGGTCCGTGCTCGTGGTGGACGGGGCGGCGGCCCAGATGGCCCCGCGTGCCGAAGACCCGAGGACGGGGATCGTGGGTTACGGCGTGGGGGCACCCGAGGTGGACGCCCGGCTCAACCACGACGGGCTCGCGGGCGAGGAGGCGTTGGCGTCGCTGGCGTTGTGGCGGGGTTCGCCCAAGCTCGCCGCCCGGTTCGAGGCGATGACGCTGCTCCGCAAGCACGTCCCGACGGCCCGGATCGACGACAACCAGATCTTCGGCACGCCTCAGTTCGTGCGATCGACCGAGGAGTTCCTCACGCCCGCCCGCCCTGGGGTGGATGCGATCGACGTGGTCGCGGAGTTTGTGCAGGACTATGCCGCGATGTTCGAGAGCGACGCGGGCGAGGTGCGCAAGGCCCGCGTGAGCCGTGATTTCCGCACCGATCACAACGGCGTGCGCCATCTCTCGTTCCAGCAGCAGCACGACGGCGTGGACCTGTTCAAGATCGAGATGACCGCGAACGTGACCGCGGACGGGCGGCTCATCAACGTCGGCGGGGGGTTTGTTCCCCGCCCGGCGGGCGGGTTTACTCCACCCGCGCCGGCGATCTCCGCCGCCGAGGCGATCGTGCTCGCGGCCCGGAGCGTGGGCTCCCCGATCGCGGCGGCGCCCGAGGCGATCGAGCCCGAGGCGGGCGCCTCACGCCGTCAGGTCTGGGGCAAGGTCCCCGGGCTGCGCGAGGAAGAGCCCGTGGTCACGCAGTTCGTGTACTTTGCGCGGACGCGGGAGAACATCCGCCCCGCGTGGACGGTGGTCATCCCGCAGCGGGGCGTGGGGCACACCTACGACTGCGTGATCGACGCGGTGACGGGCGAGGTGCTCTTCCGCACCAACCGCCTGTGCTACGCGACGACGCAGCCCATCACGTTCCGGGTGTACACGTCGGACGGCCCGCAGCCGGCCTCGCCCGGCACGGCGACGCCCGACGGGACCCAGTTCCCGTTCGTGTCGCGGAGCCTGGTCACCGTTACGCCCGCGCAGATGGCCACGCACTCCCCCAACGGGTGGATCGACGACGGCGGGACGGAGACCCTCGGGAACAACTGCGACGGGCACCTCGACCGTGACGCGACGGCCAACTCCCCGGACCTCCCCCGCCCCAACGGCGGGGCAGGCCGCGTGTTTGATTTCGCGCAGGACAACGCCCAGGCCCCGCTCACCTACAGCGACGCGGCGGTCACGCAGCTGTTCTACTGGGGCAACGTCTACCACGACCGTCTGATGGCGTTGGGCTTCAACGAGGCCGCGGGCAACTTCCAGCAGATCAACTTCAGCGGGCTGGGAGTGGGGAACGACCGCGTGCAGCTGGACTCGCAGGACGGGAGCGGGACGAACAACGCGAACTTCAGCACCCCCGCGGACGGCTCGTCGGGGCGGTGCCAGATGTACATCTTCACCGGGCCCACGCCCGATCGCGATGGCTCGCTCGACGGGGACATCGTCTTCCACGAGCTGACGCACGGCACGTCGAACCGCCTGCACACGCCCGGCAACCTTCCCGCGCCCCAGGGCGGCGGGATGGGCGAGGGGTGGAGCGACTTCTACGGGATGCTCCTCAACGCCGAGGCGGGCGATGATCCGCACGCGGTCTACCCCACCGGCGCGTACGCGACGTACCAGTTCAGCACGCTGGGCGGGCAGAACTCGTACTTCGGGATCCGGCGATTCCCCTACTCGACGGACCTTACGAAGAACCCGCTGACGTTCGCGGACATTGCGACGGCGCTGATCAGCTATCCCCCGGGCGTGCCGCAGAGCCCGATCATCCCCAACACCGCGACCGAGGTCCACAACGTGGGCGAGGCGTGGTGCATGGCGTTGATGGAGTGCCGCGCGGCGCTGCACAGCGTGCACGGGTCGGCGGCGAACAACCTCTTGCTGCAGCTCGTGACCGACGGGATGAAGCTCGACCCGCGCCCGCCCAACTTCCTGCAGGCCCGCGACGCGATCATCCAGGCGGACCTCACCAACAACGCGGGCGCGAACGCCTCGCTGCTGTGGGCGGCGTTCGCGAAGCGCGGGATGGGCGCGGTCGCGACGAGCCCCGCGCCGACCTCGACGGTGGGCATCGTCGAGGACCTGGGGATCACGCTGAGCCACGGCGTCTCGACCCCGATCCAGCTCCAGCCCGGCGTGCCGACCACTTTCAGCGTCACCCTGACGCCCACGCACAGCTCGATCACCGTGACGCCCGGCACGGAGCGCTTGTTCTACTCGGTGAACGGCGGGGCGTTCCTCGAAACCACGCTCACCCCGACCTCGCCCGGGGTGTACAACGCCACGATCCCCGCGGCGAGCTGCGGCGACGCGGTGCGCTACTACGTCCAGGCGTCCACGAACAACTCGGTGTCCCGGCGCTTCCCGCACTTCGCGCCCCTGGAGTTCTACACCGCCGAGGTGTACACCAGTCAGGCGACCTCTTTCAGCGACGACTTCGAGACCAACCAGGGCTGGACGGCGACGATCACGCAGTACCCGGGCACGACGGCCGCGATGACCGGATTGTGGGAGCGGGCCGATCCCAACGCCATCACGACGATCCAGCCGGGCGACGACCACACGTCCGCGCCGGGGGTCTTCTGCTTCGTGACGCAGAACGGCGCGGCGGGCGCCGCGGCCGGGACAAACGACGTGGACAACGCGACGACGGTTCTGACCAGCCCGGTGTTCTCGATGGCGGGCCAGACCGACGCGCTCTTCTCATACTGGATCTGGTTCAGCAACGGCGGGAGCACGGACGTGCTCACCGTCGAGGTCTCGAGCGACGCCGGGGGCTCCTGGCTCCCCGCGCAGACCATCGGGCCTACCAGCAACAACACGGGCGGATGGGTGTCGCACTCGGTCGCGGCGTCGAGCGTCGCCGGGCTGACGCTGACGGCCACCATGCAGATTCGCTTCTCGGTCGCCGACGCCCCGGCGGGCTCGGTGGTCGAGGCCGCGGTGGATGACGTGGTCGTCTTCTCGAGGACCTGCGTCGCCACCCCCGGGTGTCCCGCGGACGTGGACGACGGCAGCGGGACCGGCACGCCCGACGGCGGGGTCACCATCGACGACCTCATCTACTACCTCTCGCTCTTCGAGGCGGGCAACGTCGACGCTGACGTGGACGATGGCAGCGGGACCGGCACGCCCGACGGCGGCGTGACCATCGACGATCTCATCTTCTACCTCACCCACTTCGAGGGCGGCTGCTAGCCGGCGAACCAGAACCGTTCCACGCCCGGGCGCTCACGGCCCGGGTTCTTTTTTTGAAATATGGAGTCATGGTGGGGCTCGGGCTTGTGGTGACCCCGCTTGGTCGGTATCCTCTTCGTCGAGCGATGGGCCGGGGGTACGCCACGCTCGGAGAAGCCCCATGAGACTGAATGTGTACGTTGGCGTCGTCACGGCGTTCGCGGGATGGTCGTTCGGGCAGTGGTCCACCAACCCGGCGGCACAGCTGCTCGTGGGCGATGCCGCGGGAGATCAGAACCAGCCCAAGATCCGCCTCGCGCCCGACGGCGGGTGCTTCGTCTCGTACCTGAGCACGCAGGGCACGGGCTGGGACACCTTCGTGCAGAAGCTCGACCCGGACGGAGTGGAGCTCTACGCGCACAATGGTCTGAACGTGGCGGACACGAACTTCAGCTCCACCGAGGACTACGGGCTCGCGGTCGACGCCGACGGGAACGCCCTCGTGGCCTTCCGCGACGATCGCTCGGGCATCACGCAGATCACGCTCGTGAAGATCGCGCCCGACGGCTCGCTCCCCTGGACCGCGGCGGGCGTGACAGTGTCGGCGGCGACGACCAACGGCGAGGTTCACTCGCCGGGCGTCGTCGTGACCAGCGACGGGAGCTACGTCGTGGGTTACTCGCGCGGGACGACGACGACCAACGGGCGCGCGTGGTACCAGAAGGTCACCGCGGCGGGCGCGCTGGTGTGGGGGACGGGGGGCGTGATGATCGCCCCCACGAGCAACAGCTACAACGCCGGCGCGATGGTGGCGGGCGACAACGGGTCGGTCCTGGCGGTCCTCCAGACCTCGGGCAGCTTCACCTCGAACCGGCGTGTCCACGCCCAGAAGCTCGACGGGAGCACCGGGGCGCAGGTCTGGAACGCGGGAACGCCCCTTGTCGTGCAGACCGCGAACCAGCTGCAGGTCGGGAACTTCGCGTCGGCGGTGTCGGACGGCTCGGATGGGATCGTGATCGCGTGGTACGAGGTGCCCAACGGCGCGTTCATGTGCCGGGCGCAGCGCATCGACTCGGGCGGGACGCAGCTCTTCCCCGCGGGCGGCTCGCCCGTGGCGACCACCCCGGGGCGTCTGCGCACATCCCCGGACGTCGCTTTCGATGCCGCCACATCGAGCACGTACGTTTTCTACAGCGAGTCCGACACCACCCAGACGAACTGGTCGGTGTACGGGCAGAAGTTCGACTCGACGGGCGCGTCGGCGTGGGGCGCGGGTGGGCTGGAGCTCTTCCCCCTCGCCTCCGCGCAGACCTCCTTCGTCCGCACCACGCCGACCTCGGGCGGGGTCATGGTCGCGTGGTTCCTGGGCACGAACGGCGCCGGCACCACCCAGACGCTCCACGCGGTGCGCGTGCTCGCCGATTCGACGATCGCGGGCTCGCCCGTGGTGGTCGACTCCAACGCGGCGGCCGCCAAGACCCGGCTCAGCGCCGCGGCGGCGAGCGACGGCGCCATGCTGCTGGCCTACGGCGAGGGCTCCGGCGGGACGCTCGACATCCGGGCGGCGCGCGTCAACCCCGACCTCACGCTCGGCGCCCCAAGCTGCGTCGCCGACGTCGACGACGGCAGCGGGACCGGCACGCCGGACGGCGGGGTCACCATCGACGACCTCATCTACTACCTCACCCTCTTCGAGGCCGGGGATGTAGGGGCGGACGTCGACGACGGCACGGGCACCGGCACGCCCGACGGCGGGGTCACCATCGACGATCTCATCTATTACCTCACCCGCTTTGAGGCGGGGTGCTGACCAGGCGCGAGAAGATCCGGCCCGGGCGGGCTACTTCCCGAACCCGCCGTACTCGCGAGCTTCGAGCGTGGCCCCGTCCATCATGTAGAGCCCGACGAGCCAGTCGCCCACGGTGTAGGGCTTGACGCGGAAAATCCCCTGGACCGTGCCGCTGGTCGCGAAGCGTGCGTCGCCCGCGACGGGCTTCTTGAGCCGCACCTCGACCGCGTCGTAGGGCGTGGGCGGGACGCCGATGCAGCACCCGTCCCACTGGTTGAGCATGCTCAGGAGCTCACGCGGCTGCTGCACGTTGAGGGGGAAGGCGACAAACCCCGCGAGGCGCACGACCTTCCCGTCGAGCATCGCCACGCCCTTGGGGATCTTGCGTTTCTTGGCCTTGGGGTCGAAGGTGGGCTGGCTGGTGAGGAGCAACTCCCACGACGCCACGAACGGGCTCTCGCTCGTGCCCTCGCCCTTGACCACGAAGCGGTCGTCGATGAGATACGACCCGTCGGGCTTCTTCACGACCGTGCCGTCGGCGATCTCAAACTCCGGGGCGGCGGGCTCTTTGGCGTTTTCGCCCGGCGCCGAGGCCGCGGGCGTGGTTGATGCCGGCGCAGGCGCCGGGGCTTTGTGTTCTGGGTTCTTGTGTTCGGGGTTCTTGGATACTGGGCTTTTCGAATCCGCGACCTTGGACGCGGGCGGCTCGACGGGCTTCTCCGCCGCGGCGACGGCGTCCTGCACGCGGCGTTCGATCGACGCCGACTCCTTGGCCACCTGCTGCTGCGCCGCGTCCAGATCCTCGCGGACCTTCCGGGCCATCCCCGTCGAGACGAGATAGCCCAGCCCCATCACCGCCGCGAGCGCAAGCACAACCCAGAACGCCTTCATACGCCACTGTACGGCGGTTCGCTCCCGAGCGTGATTCAGCCCAGCGGGCGGAGGTTCTTGGCCACGCTCGTCCGGTACGCCATCACACCCGGGATCACCCCGGCGAGGCAGGCGAGCGCCAGCGTTCCCAGCGCGACCACCACGAGCGTCCGCGGCGGGAGCTGGGCGTCGATGTGCACCCCGACCATGCGCCGGATCACGGCGCCCGCCCCCCTCGCCCCGACAAACGCGAGGGCCACACCCAGCAGCGTCCCCAGCACGCCCAGGAGCACCGACTCGGTCAGGATCAGCCCGAAGACCCGGGCCCGGCTGGCGCCCAGGACGCGGAGCACGGCGATCTGACGCCGGCGCTGCTCCATCGAGTTGTACAGGGCGAGCATGATCGCCACGCCGCTGCACACCACGACGACGACCGCCATCGCGATGAACAGCGTGTCGATGTTGGAGATGGTGCGGAAGAGCCGGTCGATCTCCTGCCGCGGCGAGGCGACGGTGATCGACGTGTCGCGCCGGAGCTGGTCGAAGACCTGCGGGAGGTTCGCCGCCACGTCCGAACCTTCGCGGGTCTGCAGACGCACGAACACGCCCGTCACCAGACGGTCCGCGTCGGTCAGGTCGCTCTCGCTCATCGGCGGCTCGTGCGCGTGCTCATCGTGGTCATGCTCGTCGTGGCCATGCTCGCCGTGCTCATCATGCTCATCATGCTCATCATGGGCGTGCTCGTCCTCGCCATGCTCAGCATGATCGTCATGGGCGTGCTCACGCTCTCGCTTGTCGAAGGCGTGGATGATCCACGCCCCGCGGAGGTCGCCGATGAGCGCGCGGTCGAACGCCGAGCCCGTGGCCCCCAGGACGCCCACCACCGTGTGCTTGAACTCGTCGTGGACGTGCCCGCCCTCCTCCGTCCCGTGCGTCAGGCTCAAGGTGTCCCCGACCTTGAGCCCGGTCGCCCGGGCGGCCTCGGCGCCCAGCACCAGATCGAACGCCCGCTCGAAGGCCTTCCCGCTCCTAAAGCTCCACGGTTCGCCCGGGTTGGGCTCGAACTTCTCGAAAAACTCCCGGGTCGTCGCGAGCACGTGCAGCCCGCGGTAGCTGTCGCCCAGCTGCGTGGGGATGGCGTAGCCCGACTGGCCCGTGGTGAGCGAGCTTTGGAGCGACTGGAACTTGGCCCACTCGATCGAGCGCCGGGGAGGCTGGGTCAGGAACACGCCCTTGAGGACGGATTCCAGCGGGCTGGGCTCGGCGGTGATCAGGAGGTGCATGTTCCCCGTGCCGCGCTCGAAGGCTTTGGGCGCCGAGGCCCGCAGCATGAGCAGGACGAGCAGGAGCGCGACCGCGACGCCCACCAGGAGCGCGGTGGTGGCGCTGGAGAACAGCCGCGCCGTCATGCTCCGCCGGATGATGGTCCAGTCGCTGAAGGCCATCAGCGGGCAAGCTCCTCGAGGGTGGCGCCGCGAGTGAACCGGGTGCGCATCGCCGGGTCGTGGCTCACGCACAGAAGCGCTGCGTTCCGCTCTCGGCAGGCCGACTGGATCAGGTCCATCGCCGCGACGGCGTTCTCCGGGTCCAGGCTCGCCGTGGGCTCGTCGGCGAGGACGAGCATCGGCCCGGCCGAGAGCGCCCGCGCCACCGCCACGCGCTGCTGCTGCCCCACGCTCAGGGTCTCCACCAGCGCCCCCGCGCGATCGATCCCCAGGCGCCTCAGCAGCTCGCCCGAGGCGCCCGCGCGATCGCCCGCGACCTCCGCGAGCATCATCGCCGCCTCGACGTTCTCGTGCGCCGAGAACCCCTGCAAGAGGTTGAACGTCTGGAAGACCATCCCCAGGCGTCGCCCCCGGAAGAGATCGCGCGACGCCCCGCGCCGGGCGTGGATCGCCTCGCCCCCGATCTTCACCGTGCCCTGCGTGGGATCCAGCAGCCCCGCGATGAGCTGCAGCAGCGTGCTCTTGCCTTTCCCCGAGCCCGCGGAGAGCAGCATCTGCTCCCCCGCGCCGAGCTCGAGGGACCGCACGTCGACGACCCAGGGCGGGGCGCCGGTGTACGAGAACTTCAGATCCTGAACCTGGAGCGCGGTCACGCGGTCCTCTCTCGCGGCCCGGGCGCGGGCCCGTGGCGCACTTGGATATTCGACTCGCCCTCGCCGGGCACCAATCTCACGAACTCACCGAGTGTAGTGGTAGTCCCAAAGATCGCCGCCGGGCCACCCGGGCTGAAGATCTACGCCTTGGTTCGCGCCGAGCTCGCGGCCGCCTTGACAATCCCCACGAACTCCGAGGCCTTGAGCGAGGCGCCCCCGACCAGCCCGCCGTCCACGCCCGCCTTGGCGAACAGCTCCGACGCGTTCCCCGGCTTGAGCGAGCCCCCGTACTGGATCCGCAGGCGTTCGGCACGCTCTCGCCCGTACAGGTGCCCGACGATGCCGCGGATGTGGCTGTGCGCCGCCTCGGCGTCCTCGGGCGTGGCCGTCTTCCCCGTCCCGATCGCCCACACGGGCTCGTACGCGATCACCAGCCGGTCCAGCGAATCGCCCGGGACCTCTGCCAGGCCCGTGCGCACCTGGCGGCCCGTCACGATGTCCTGGTGCCCCGCCATCCGCTCGTCCAGCGTCTCGCCCACGCACAGGATGCACTCGAGCCCCGCCTCGAGCACGGCACGCACCTTCGCGTTGATCAGCTCGTCCTTCTCCCCCAGAACGTGGCGGCGCTCGCTGTGCCCCGCGAGGACCACCTGCACGCCGCAGTCCTTGAGCATCGCGATCGAGACCTCGCCCGTGAAGGCGCCGTCTTCCTTGTGGTACGCGTCCTGCGCCCCCAGACGGATCGACGACGAGCGGTCCCGCAGGATCGATCGCACGAGCAGCAGATAAGGGAAGGGCGGGAAGATGGCGATGTCCACGCCGTCGATCGTCAGGAGCCCGTCCACCACGCCCCGCGTCAGGTCCGACGCCGTCGTGCGGTTCGTGTTCATCTTCCAGTTGCCACCGACGTAGGGCTTGCGATCGCTCATGCGGACTCCGTTCCGTTGCGGGCGCGAGCGGCCCGGTTCGAGCCACGAAGTCTAGTGACGATCAGGCGGGCTCGCCCGCGGGCGCTCGGCTGGGCCACTGGATCGCGAGCCCGACCGCCGCGAGGGCCAGCCACACCACGACGTTCACGACCAGCCCCTGCGTGAACAGCTCGCGCCCCGGGATCGCCAGCGAGTGCATCAGCGACCACGACCCGCCCAGGAGCACGCCAGAACCCAGGAGCGCCGTCACGATCGCGCTGGAGCGCCGCGGCGCGAGCCCGCCCAGCAAGAGCCCCAGCACGCCCCCGAGCCCGGCGCCCGCCAGCACCCGGGCCCGGCCCTTTTCTTCGAGCCGCTCCCAGCGGGACCGCGCCAGCTCGCCCGTCGTCTTCCACGCGGCGCCCGCGGCATTGCGCGACGCGAGATCGGAAATCGTCCCCTCGATCGCCGCGATCGAGACCGTCGGACCCGGCGTGGGCTCGGCCGCGGGCGGGAGAAGGAACGCCGCGGCCACGAGTCCCGCCCCGGCCAACGTCGCCCCCGAGAGTGCGGCCACAGTCAGTCGATACAGCGCAAGCCCCAGACCGGCCCCCGCAGCCACACCTCCGGCCAACCCGATCATGGGGGTCGGGACGTTCTCCACGATCTGGGGGAGGACGCGGGGCAGAAGGCTCCACCCCAGGAAACCCCCGGTGATCGCGGCCCCAAGTACGCTCGCCGGGCGGAGCAGTTTTCCGCCGGAGAGCCACAGGATCAGGCCGACGACGACGGCGACCGCCGCCAGGGCCATGATGGGCCAGGTCGGGCTCGCGGTGAGCTGTTGGGTCAGGTGGTCCATTCCCCTCCCGGCGCGTGGCGCAGGAACTGCCTGCCTGTTGTTCGGGTTGACGCGGAGCAGTTTTCAGTTGTCAAGCGTGATTTGCGCGTTTGGTTGGTAGTGCGGTCGGGCTGGGGGGAGGGGGAGGGAAGGATGGTCCGATAGGATTGTGTTTGGATCCTGGAACTTTTCGGGATGGTGCAACTGACCGATTGTGGATACGTACGGAAATTGCCCTCGTGAAGGGTTGCACTTGTGCTGTGGGCCTCGGCGTGGTACGCTGTGGTCCTGAAGGCACGTGGTGCGCCACGAGCCGGCACAGGTGCGGCGAGGCCGGACGCTCATGCGAGGTCGCGTGGGCAGATCCAGGCCAAGGCCGGGGCGAAGCTCGCTCCAGGCGCCGCACGGGACCGCTGCACGAAGCCTGCGAGGATGAGCTCATCGAGCGATGAGCGTGCTCGTTGGGCATTCGGGCGAGTATTCCCGAGCGTCGGTGAACGACGCGATGTCGCCGAGGAGCGGGATGGCCGGCACGGCCTTATGCTCTCGGCCCGATCCGACCGCACAGACACGCCGGGGACCGGCGTGGCAGTCAGGAGTGACGCATGATCCGTCGCACTCAACGCCCGAACCGTCCGTACACCCGCGTCCGTCGGCCGGAACCCAATGGCGGGGGCGTGGCGAAGACCGCGGCGCGTCTGGCGTCGCTGGCGGGCGGGACGGATCGCCCGGCGCTCGAGGCGCTCGAGAAGCGTCAGATGCTTTTCTCGCTGAGCGTGTCGGCGGACGACGTGGATCCCAACACGGGGATCGGGACGGTGCAGGCGGTCTTCGGGTATTACCTCCCGATCCTCGGCCCGACCGCGGCGATCGAGGACGCGGCGGACCCGGAGACGAGGACGGAGGACTTCAACCAGCTCGCGCTGGGCCCGGTGCAGAGCGGCGCGTTCCTGGGCCAGTCGGGCATCCGCGTGCGTCACAGCATCCCCGTGGCGGGCAACATCCGCGTCGCGAACCTGACCAACGACGCGACCGATCAAGAGCGCTGGATGCGCGTGGCGTTCACGAACGCGAACCAGAGCGTGACGTTCACGCTGTTTAACGACGGGACGAACCCAACGTTCCCGCTCCCGGCGTCGGGCGTGGGGTTCCGGATCGATCCGGACGTGCTGGGTGATTCGACCGGGCTCGAGACGGACAACCTGCGGGTCGTGCTCATCCGCGGGACGACGACGGTGCGGACGTACACGGGAGCCGAGGTTCGCCAGGCGATCAACGGCGCGACGCTCAACAACCCCGCGCTGGGGATCGGCGACTACGCCTTCCCGCTGGCGGGGGAGAATCTCCGGTTCGACACGGTGCGGATCGAGATGATCAATCCGCCCAGCGGCACGCGTCCGGAGTTCCGTCTGGACAACATCAGCTTCACGGTCCCCAACGATCCTCGCACGGAGGTGCTGCGGAGCGCCACCCGGGGCGCGGTCCTCTCGATCACGGGCCCGGTCGGCGCGACCGCGAATGTCCTCGACCTGTTCGGGCGCGACATGCGGGCCGAGATCGCGCTGGTCGTGGGCGAGTCGATCAACATCGAGCCCGGGACAAACGGCGGGAACTATGGCATCGGACAAATCCGACTCTCGGGGACGGACTCCAGGACGAGCTTCACGCTGATGGGGCTTGAGTTGCAGGAGGCGCAGGAAGCGCCGGCGGGCTCGGTGTTCTTTGACTCCCTGTTCGGCGTGGCGGCGCTGCTCCCCACGACGCTCCCGGGGAACAACGACACGCTCGCCGAGGCCGGGTTCGGGTTCTTCGCATTCCCCAACCAGAACGCGCCGGGATTCACGTTCGGCGGGGTGCCTCCCGCGGCGGGCACGGTGGTCGTCGGGTCGCCGTGGGAGCGGGACCAGGATCAGTTCACTGTGGCCGGGCTGCGCCAGCTCGCGGACGGCGTGGTGGGGAGCGTGGTTCAGGGGAACTACACGCGCACCGATCAGGGCATCTTCACCACGGACGATCAGCCGGTGGGTTCGGTGTACATCGACGGGATCATGTTCGGCTCGTCGCGGTTCGGGAACTTCGTCGATCGGCTGTACGTCGGGTACCTCCTGGGCTCGGTCAACGTGGCGGGCGACCTGGGCTCGCTGACGGTGGGGACCGACGCGGGCATGTTCGCGCCCGAGCAGACCATCCTCACGAACGTGGGCGGCTACGCCACGTACAAGACCGGCTCGCAGATCGTCGTCGGGCGGACACTGGGCGAGGTGACCATCGGCGGACGCTCGCTCATGGACATCACGGTGGTCGGGAATCTCAGCAGCCCGTCCGCGGCCCCGGCGCGCGATGTGTTCACGTATTACGAGCGCGAGGTGAGCTACGCGACGGATCCGGCGATCCAGGATCCGATCCGGGTGATGCGCGGGCGCATCCTCAACGACACGTCGTCGGGGGATGTGGCGTCGGGGATCTTCCGCAGCGACGACGGGCAGGCCGAGATCGTGGGCGGGGCGTTCCGACGCAACGACTCGATCCTGCAGGCGGAGTTCATCGGTTCGGCGTCGTCGGGCGTGCGCGTGAAGGGCGCGCTCTCGGGGCGTGATCCGGTGAACACGGGCGAGGACAAGGGCGACGTGTACGCCTTCGCCGCGGATGGGACGCAGGAGATCGTGATCGACGTGACGGGCGCGGTGAGCAACCTGAGGATCATGGATCAGGAGGGTCGGACGCTGGCGGCGCCGCAGCTGGAGGTGGGGCGTCGCTCCACGCCGTTCACGGGGCAGCTGCGGTACAAGCCCACGGGCCCGGGGATTTATTACATCGCGTTGACGGACGGGAACCTGAACGATCCGGACACAGCGTTTGGAAACGCGGTGTATAGCTTCACGGTGACAGGAATGGCGGCGGTCACGTTCGGGTCGCTGCGCCAGGGTGCGGGCGGCGGCGTGGCGACGGGCACGACCGACGCGGGCGTGTCGGGGTCGACGGCGTCGATCACGGTGCTCAATGGCGACGTGGGGCTGTGGCGCTGGGGCGCGGGGATCATGGTCGGCGCGGGCACCGAGGCGGACCCGACGGCGGCGTTCAACCGCGACACCAACACGCAGCACGACGTCGACGCGGCGATGACGCTCGAGGGCGGGAACTACACGACCGTGGGCTCGATCTTCGGGATCATCGCGGGCGCGGATCTGGGGGCCGGGTTCGGCGCGACGGGCGCGGGGATCACGACGATCGTCGCCGGCGGGAACATCGGGACGATCTTCACAGGGTTGTCGGGGGTGGCGGGGCGCGGGCCCAACGAGGGCGACGTGCTCCAGACGACGATCCGCGCCGGCGGGTCCATCGCCGGGATCGGCATCCAGGGCGGGATCGGGATGGACCAGGACCGGACGGACAATCCGCTCGCGCAGGACGGGCCCAACACGATCAATATTCTGACGGGGCTGAGCGGCGGGCGCGGGGACATCGGGTACATCCGGTCCGGGTTCCATGTGGGCGGCGACACGCTGTCGGTGGTGACCTCTCCGGGCTCGACGATCGGGGCGATCCTGGTGTCGCAGGACGCGTACGTGCTGCCGGAGCGTGGCGATCAGGTGCAGGACCCTCGCTACGGGATCTACCAGGGCACGCGCGGACTCCCGATCACAACGGGGCTGGGCTCGGACGTGCGGTTCGTCGACGCGCCGCGGCTTGATCTCCAGAACACCATCGACGCGAGCTCGCCGCTGACGGACGGGAACATCGTGACGCTCGTCGACGACGGCGGGGCGCAGGTGAACATCTCGGTGGGCGGGGGCGGCGGGACGGGCGCCGTGCTCGGGCGCGTGATTTCGTTCCCGATCGACGGGTCGCAGGGTCGGGCCATCGCGGCGATCATCGTGGATCTCTCGGGCGGGCAGACGCTGGACATCCAGGGGTTCAACCCGGGCGGGTCGTCGGGCACGGTCGGCATCGGGCGGATCGTGATTGTGGGCGCGGCGGCGGGCAGCGCGATCAACATCGGCGGAAATGTCCAGGTCGACATCTACCGGATCGAGGCGGACCAGCCGCTCACGCAGATCGTCAACGACACCCCGGGCGGGGACATCGTGGCGATCGACGCGGCGGGGCTGGGCACGCTCTCGATCCCGCGCGGGAACCTCGGCTACACGCAGGTGCCCGCGTGGAGTGACTCGCGCATCGGGCCGCAGCTGGGCGTGCGGGGGGCGTTGCAGGGCCAGGTGGGGGCGCCCATGGGCTTCGCCGTGGCGGACGCGGCGGGCGGACGCCGGACCATCGACACCGACTTCGCGGGCGGGGCGCGGATCTTCCGCGCGATCCGCGACGACAACCCCGCGGCGGGGAACGCCTCGCTGGATGACGTGGGCGGCCCGATGGACGGGCAGCTCAACGGGCTGGTGGTGCGGACGGGCGACGTGGCGACCGTAGAGGTCGGCGGGCGCCTGGGCGACGTGATCCTGCAGGGCGGGACGGCGACGCTCGGGAGTGTCCGTGCGGACCTCGACGGTCTGCGGGCGCCGGGCTCGTTCGACGGGATCGAGGGGAGCCTCTACGCCGCCAACATCGCGTTCGTGGACGTGGGCGCGGGGCTGCGCAAGTCCGACGGCGGGCCGCTGGTCACCAGCGGGATCTTCGCGTTCAACGACATCGGGCAGATCACGTCGAACCGCCCCGGGGCGGTGATCTCCGCGCCGATCATCGCGGCCAACAGCGGGGCGGTGAACATCGACGGGCGTCCCGAGGGCATCCAGGACATCACGATCAACAACGGTCTGTTCATCGACGCGTGGGTCTCGTCGACGAACATGGACAACTTCTGGATCGGCGTGCTCTACGGCGACGACAACTTCAACCTGGGCGACATCAACCAGTTCTCCGGGAGCGGGACGAACGTTTTCCGGTCGAACATCGCCGGCAGCAACCTCATCAACATGACGCTCGGCAACGGCTACCTCGACGCCGTCACGCTCCGGTTTGCGCGCAACATCCAGACCATCAGCGTGACGGGGATCCGCAACTCCACGGTGACGGGCACGTCGCTGGAGGCTCGGCGCAACGAGATCATCGGCGGCGAGAACCTGCAGAACCTCACCGTGACGGAGGACATCTCGGACCTGGTCGTCGACATCCTGGGCGACGCGAACTCGATCAGCGCACGGAACATCCTGCGCTCGACCATCGACGTGGACAACCGCATCGAGTCGCTCGCGGTCTCGCGGTCGATCCGTTCCACGAACTTCAACACGGGCTCTTTGGTCAACGCGAACATCTCGCAGAAGATCGTGTCGTCGGCGTTCCAGATCTCGGGCCTGCTCCAGAGCCTCCGGGCCGGGGACAGCATCGAGAACAGCAGCGTGTCGGTCTCGGGCCCGGACGCGACGATCCAGAACATCACCGCGCTGAACCTGATCTCGGGGACCATCGAGGCCTCGGGCCCGATCAACCTGATCACGGCGACGGCGGGGGACATCGCGGCAACGATCCGCACGACGACGGAGCGCGGGAACGTCACGGCGCTGCGGGCCGGGCGGGACCTCGCGATCACGACGGACATCTCGGGCAACATGCGGGAGCTCACCGCCGGGCGTCACATCGGGACCGCCGGCGAGAAGGGCGTGATCCTGGTCCGGGGCGACTTCGCCAACGCGCGGGCGACGGCGGGGCAGCTCTATTCCGACATCCGCGCGGGCGGGTCGATCACGGGCACGATCGACATCGCGCGGGTGGTCTCCAAGCCCGGGAACGACCAGCTCGGGACGGGCTCGATCGTCGCGTTCGGGTCGATCGCGACGGTGAACGTCGCGGGCGACTTCGGCGGGGACATCATCTCCTACTCGGGCGGGATCGGGACCGTCGCGATCACCAACGGCTCGTTCCTCCCCGGGCGCACGATCTCGGCCTTCACGGGCGACCTCAACAGCCTGACGATCACCAACGGGAACCTGCTGGGCAACCTCTACGCCGACTTTGACCTCAAGAACGTGCGGGTGACGGCGTCGGGCGACGGCGTGTTCGGGGACGTGGGGATCAACCCCGCCTCGTCCGCGTTCGTGAGCTACGACGCGTTCCGCAATCAGCTCCCCGTGGGCGTCGGCGCGAACAGCACGCTGCAGGGCCCGACGATCCAGGCCGGGCGGAACATCGTGGCGTTCAACGTGAGCAACGGGTCGATCTTCGAGAGCGTGTTCCACGCGGGCGGCTCGATCCAGAACGTGACGGTGACGGGCGCGGTGGGCGGCGATGGTTTGAGCGCCGGGATCGCGAGCGTCTTCGCCGCGGGAGACTCGATCGACACGGTGACGATCAACGGGAGCGCGTCGGACGCGATGTTCGCGGCGGGCGTAGTGAGCCTGGGGGCGGACAACCGTCCGGGCGGGCTGGGAGCCAACGCCGACGTGATCAAGTCGGGCAACATCCAGCGCGTCAGCGTGACGGGGGCGGCCTCGCGCAGCCTGTTCACGGCGGGCGTGACGGCGGGTCTGGACGGTTCGTACAACACGGGCGACGACCAGGTCGTGCTGGGCTCGTCGAACATCAGCACGCTCACGCTGGGGTCGGTGAGCCAGGTCACGGTCCTGGCGGACTCCTTCTCCAAGAGCGTGAGCGACGACAACCGCTTCGCCAAGTCGTCGGGGCTGGCGGTCGCGGATGCGTTGGTGGACAACGGCGTGGGCTCGCCCGGGACGGGCTTCACCGGGACGCAGAGCTTCTCGTTCCAGGGCGGGACGGTGACGCTGGCGCTCTCGGGCACGGGCCAGGGCTTCTTCGACAGCGCCACGGGGCGGGTGACGCTCCGCGGGACGACCACGGGCAGCAGCCTGACGGTCACGAGCTCGCTCGTGACGCTTAGCGGGTTCGACATCGTGACCAGCGACGACGCGTCGCTGAGCACGCTGCGCGTGACGCCGATCCTCGCCGGCGGGTCCGACATCGTGATCGACGGCGGGGTGAGCACGCTCGACCTGACGACGTTCGGCTCGACGGGGCGGATCAGCGTCGGCGGGGACGTGAACTCGGCGCGGTTCGCGGCGTTCACCTCCGGGACGTTCTCGGCCCGGGCGCTCAACGCCCTCACGATCACCGGCGGGTTCGGCAACGCCGACGCGCTGGTCACGGGGGAGGCCTCGGTGCAGGCGCTCACCGCCGGGACCATCACGCTCGGCGGAGGGGCGCGCGGGAAGATCAGCATCGACCGCAACGCCTCGGCGATCAACGTCACCGGCGCGACCGATCACGCCAACATCCGCGTCGGGCGGGCGCTCGCCGCGTTCAGCACGGGCGATCTGCTCTCGAGCGTGGTCTCGGCGGGCGAGTCGATCGGGACGGCGGCGATCGCCGGGTCGATGGGCGACTCGACGATTTCGGCGGGCGTGGACCTCGGGCGTGACGCGTTCTTCGGCGGGGCCGATCTGAACGCCGACACGCCCCGGACCGGGCGCATCGGCTCGGTGACGATCACGCGCGATCTGATCGAGTCGAACATCGTCGCGGGCTACAACCGCGGGAAGGACGCCTTCTTCGGGTCCAACGACGACACGGTCGCGCCGGGGCTCTCGACGATCGACTCCGTCAACGTGCAGGGCACCGCCCGGGGCTCGACGCGCCTGAGCGAGAACTACCGGATCGCGTCGAGCGGGTCCTTGGGCACGGTGATCATCGGCGGAACGGGCTTCTCGGGCATCCCGACGAACTCCAACTTCGGGACCGAGGCGCAGCGCGGCGTGCTGCTCCCGGCGCCCGTGGTCGTGAACGACATCCGCGTCACGTCGTCGGGCGGCGTGTTCTCCTCGGACATCGTCTTCAGCCAGCCCATCGACGCCAGCACGCTCCCCACCTCGCTCTCCATCTCGGAGGTGCGCGGGGCCAACGTCCTGATCCGCCTCATCGAGGGCGTGGACTACGTCATCTCCGGGTACAACGCCCAGACGGCGACCGCCACGATCCTCTTCAACCGCAACCTCACCAACGCCAATCTCCCGACCGTGCCGACCACGCCCAGCCCGGGCATCTACCGCTTCTCCATCGATCCCGTGGCGTTCCGCGGGAAGTCGCTGGGGTCGACCATCGATGGGGACGGGGACGGGTTCAGCCAGCCGGGCGACGCCTTCCAGCAGAACACCATCGTGGGTGACGCGGGCGACAAGCTCATCTCCGAGAGCCCGACGGCGACGGCCCCGAACGTCCCGGCGCAGCGCATCGACTTCTACGCTCCCATCAACCTCGACACGGTGTTCGACAGCACACGCAACCCCGACACGCTCCCCGACGTCAACACGCTGTTCACGGTCCGCGGCTCGATCGGTGATCACCCGGACAACAACGTGAACACCTTCAGCTTCTCGAGCGACAGCGATCTCTATCAGATCACGCTCCAGGCCGGGCAGATCCTCCAGCTCGGTGCGCTCCAGGGCTCGGCGAGCCTGGCGCAGCTCTTCGTGCTCGGGCCCGACGGGGAGCGTCTGGAGGACGCGAACATCCAGGCGCAGTTCGGCCTGCTCACGGCGGCGAACGCGCAGAAGCTCCCCGCGGACTTCGCCAACATCCTCCAGACCGCGAGCGACCTGGCGTACCTCGTCAAGACGACCGGCGTGTACACGATCGTGGTGGGCAACTCCGCCTCGTTCGATCAGCCGGGGGAGATCCCCAACGTCGCCGCGGTCTCGGGCGGGCAGGGGCTGTACTCGTTCACGGCCCGGGTGTTCGACGACGGGGACTCGGGCTTCACCAACGCCGTCGACGCCGGAAACGGGTCGTCGGTGGTGGACGCGCCGCGTCCGATCGCATTCGCCGGGTTTGACCAGGTGTTCGGGACCTCGGACGACGTGTCGACGATTCAGCTCCAGGGCTTCACGTTCACGATCGAACCGGGCGCGGACGGCCGCGCGGGGCTCGACGACGTGGTGTCGGGCGTCAACCGCGACGGAACGATCCGCTCGACCCGCGTCGGGGAGACGGTGACCAACACCGTGAGCGCCGCGATCGGGCTCCCGGGCAACGCGGGCGTGCCGAACCGGGTCTTCGCGGACGTGGACGTGTTCCACCTCAACGGGCGCACGCCCATCGCCCCCGGCACGCGGATGAAGATCACGATCAAGCTCAGCGAGAGCGGGGCGGACCTGGGGAGCGCGTCGCAGGTGGGACGCAACGGCGCCAACGAGTTCCTCGCGCCGGACCAGCGCGGCGCCGCGCAGTTCGCCCTCTTCGACACCACCGACTCCACCTCCATCGACGACGCCCTGCTCGTCTTCTCGCCCACGGACTTCAGCCCCAACGGCGGGACGCCCAACACGCTCATCGCGAGCAACGGGAGCACGGCGTACGGCTACGACGCGAACGGCGATTTCTACATCGACTTCGTCGTCCCGGAGCGTGCCGGCTTCGCGGGCCAGGCGGGCACCTTCGCCGCCTACCTCCAGGGCGCGTTCAACACCGACTACAAGCTCGAGGTCGTCACCGACGGGTCGACGGGCGCCGTCACCCGGCAGCGCCAGAACTTCCTCATCGAGACGCAGGGCGGCAGCGTGGACTGGCTCGAGGCCGGCGGGCTCACCACCGCCCTCTCGCCCTTCACCGCCCGGACGCTGGGCTTCACGGGCTTCGTCAACGGGACGCAGACCGCCGATCAGTACGTCCTCTCCCGCCTCATCTCCTCGCTCAACACGCTCTTCCAGACCAACTCGGCCCCGGGCGGCGGCGGGTTCGACGTGAACTTCTCGACCGATCCGGCGGCGTTCGAGAACCAGCGATTCTCCACGATCTACCTGTCCTCGACCGCGGACGCCCTCACGATCCTCTTCGACCGCTTCGACTTCGGGACGCCCGGGAGCCAGCCGCGTGAGGGCTTCGCCTCCACGCAGCCCTATGGGTTCAGCCAGCACTCCGACCCCTTCAACACCGACCTCGAGGACGAGGCCGTCGTCTTCGCCCCGTCCTTCGGGCTCCTGGGGTTCACGCCCAGCACGTCGGACCTCGACCTGTTTGTCAAGTCGCTGTCGGCGGCGGTGGGGCGGCGCGCGGGCGAGCTCATGGGCCTGCGCATCAACGAGCCCAACGCGGTCTCGACGATCACGGCCACCGGGTTCGACCCCTTCGCCTCCAACTCCGTCAACGCGATCCCGGGCGTGGGCTTCAACTACAACATCCCCAACGCCTCGCGTCCGCTCTCGCGTCCGCTCGATCCGATCACCCGCACCGACTTCTTCCTGGGCAGCCAGAACTCGAGCAGCCTGCTCGACAAGGTGCTCGGGCGGATCTGATCGGCGACGGGTTCGCACGTGTCACGAACGCGGCGGGCGTTCCCGCCGCGTTTTTCCTTGCCCCATCGGCATCCCCTAGGCTTGGCCCATGGCCAAGAGGGAACGGTCGAGCTTGGAGGTCCAGGCGGAGCGCGCGGTGCTGGCGGCGGTGCGCCTCCCGGGCGATCGCTACGACCACGCCGATCCGTTCGGCGAGCTCAAGGCCCTCGCGGAGCAGGCCGGGGCGAAGGTGGTGGGGGAGCTGTCGCAGAACCTCCCCCGCCCGATCTCCGGGACGTACATCGGCACGGGGAAGATCGAGGAGCTGCGGGCGCTGTGCGAGGAGCTGAACGCCTCGACGATCATCTTCGACCACGACCTCTCGCCCAAGCAGATCAGCAACATCGAGCAGGCGACGCAGCGCAAGGTCGTCGACCGGTCGGAGCTGATCCTGGACATCTTCGCGGGGCGGGCGACGACGCACGAGGCCAAGCTCCAGGTCGAGCTCGCGCAGCTCGAATACACCTACCCGCGCCTCAAGGCGATGTGGGACCACCTCGAGCGCATCACGGGCTCGGGCGGCGTGGCGGGGATCGGGACGCGCGGCCCGGGCGAGCAGCAGCTCGAGATCGACCGGCGTCTGGTGCAGAAGCGCCGGCTCGCGCTCGAGCGAGAGCTCCTCGAGATCCGGGCGCGCAAGAAGCGCGAGGTGGCGGCCCGCAACGCCGAGCACTTCACCGTCGGGATCGTGGGCTACACCAACGCGGGCAAGAGCACGCTGTTCAACACGCTGACGGCGG
>CAZTJZ010000045.1:0-24384 GCA_964614075.1 uncultured Phycisphaeraceae bacterium | reverse complement strand
TACTACAAGCCGCGGATCGACCGCGAGCTTCTCGAGCAGCACAGCGAGGGGCTCATCGCGATCAACGGGCACCTGGGGAGCGAGATGGGCGACCATCTGCTCGCGTTCGAGCGCGGGCAGGATCCCAAGCACTGGGACGCCGCGGTCGAGAGCGCCCGCTGGCACGCGCGCGTCTTCGCCCCGTCGGGCACGGGCCCGCGATTCTTTGTCGAGCTGCAGCACCACGTGCCCGAGCAGAACGCCATCAACCCGTGGCTCATCCGGCTCGCGCGGGAGGAGGGGCTCCCGCTGGTGGGGGACAACGACGCGCACTTCCTCCGGGCCCAGGACCACGACGCCCACGACACCCTGATCTGCATCTCCACGGGAAAGAACAAGAGCGACGAGAACCGCCTGCACTACCCGGGCGACCTGTACGTCAAGAGCCCGGAGGAAATGCGGGCCCTGTTCGAGGCGTACGGCGAGGCGGGGCGGGAGGCCCTCGATAACGCGGGAAGCATCGCCCGGCGCTGCGACGTCACGCTCGCGCTGGGCGAGAACAACTCGCCACTCGTGCGCGTGGTCATCCCCGATCGGCGGGAGCTCCCCTCGTGGAGCGACCCGTCGTTCGGGGGCGATCTCACGGCGTGGTACCGGGCGTACTGCGCCGCGTTCACGCTCGAGCCCTTCAAGGTCCCGCCCGGGGAGAAGGAGCAGGCCAGGGCCAAGAAGGACTGCGACGAGGCGCTGCGCCTGCTCGCGGAGGCGGGGTTTGTCTGGCGCTACGGGCCGGAGGGGGGGCAAGACCGCTCGGCGGAGAAGCGGGCGCGGCTGGAGCGCGAGCTCAAGATCCTCGCGGACAAGGCGATCTCGGCGTACTTCCTTATCGTGTGGGACTTCGTGAACTGGGGGCGTCAGCGCGGGATCCCGAGCAACGCCCGCGGCTCGGGCGTGGGCACGATGGTGGGGTACGTGCTGGGATTGAGCAACGCCTGCCCCGTCGAGTACGGGCTGCTGTTCGAGCGCTTCACCGACCCCGACCGCTCGGAGTATCCCGACATCGACATCGACCTGTGCCAGGACGGGCGGGGCGAGGTCATCAACTATGTGCGCGAGAAGTACGGGCACGTGGCGCCGATCATCACGTTCGGGACGCTGGGCGCCTAGGCCGCCCTGCGTGACGTTGGGCGGGTGATGGCGATCCCGCTCCCCGAGGTGGACCGTCTGTGCAAGCTGATCCCCGCGCTGCTCAACATCACGCTGCAGGAGGCCCTGGAGAAGGAGCCCGACCTGCGCCGGGCGTGCGAGAGCGACCCGCGGTATGCGCAGCTCATGGACCACGCGCTGCAGCTCGAGGGGCACACGCGTCACGCGGGCGTCCATGCCGCGGGCGTCATCGTCGCGACGCGGCCCCTGCGCGAGATCATCCCGCTGTACAAGCCCCCGGGCAGCGAGTCCGACGAGACCATCACGCAGTGGGACGGCCCGACGTGCGAGAAGATGGGTCTGCTCAAGATGGACTTTTTGGGGCTGCGCACGATCTCGGTGATCGAGCGCGCGAAGAAGCTCATTCGCGAAGCGTTGCGGGAAGAGGAGATCTGGGAGGCCGTCGGGAGGAAGGGTGAGTACGAGACGCTCCACGCGCCACTCCCGGCGGACAGGCCGAAGAACACGAAGAGCGCCAAGGGCGCCGCGACGCCCGGCTCGGGCACGCCGAGCGCGGCGCATCCTCTTGACCTCGACCGCCTGACCTGCACGGATCAGCGTGTGCTGGAGCTCTTCCGGCGGGGCGAGACTACCGGGATCTTCCAGTTCGAGTCCGGCGGGATGCGTCGGCTGCTCGTGGAGATGAAGCCCGACCGCCTCGAGGATCTCATCGCGGCCAACGCGCTCTTCCGCCCGGGGCCCATGGACCTCATCCCGGACTACAACCGGCGCAAGCACGGCCAGGCCCCGGTCCCCACGCTCCACGAGATCGTCGACCGCTTCACGGCGGAGACGTACGGGGTGATGGTGTATCAGGAGCAGGTCATGCAGATCGTGCATGGCCTGGGCGGGATCAAGCTGCGCGATGCGTACACGCTCATCAAGAACATCAGCAAGAAGAAGTTCGACAAGATCGAGAAGGAGCGTCCGAAGTTCATCCAGGGGGCCGTCGGGCACGGGCTCACGCCCGAGCAGTCCAACGACCTCTTCGAGCTCATCCTGAAGTTCGCCGGGTACGGGTTCAACAAGAGCCACTCCACGGGCTACGCGATCGTCGCGTACCAGACGGCGTACCTGAAGACGTACTTCCCCAACCAGTACATGGCCGCGTTCCTGAGCTACGAGAGCCAGGCGGGGAAGGCGAGCGACTGGATCCCTTATCTGGAAGACTGCCGGCGGACGCGGTTCGTGGATCCCGCGAGCGGCGGCACGGTCCGGGTGGGCGTGGAGGTCCGTCCGCCGGATCTCAATCTCTCGCGGGCGGATTTCGCGGTGGTGGTGGAGGGCGCGGGGGATCAGACGGCGATCGCCTCGCACCGCGGGCACGTGCGCTTCGGGCTCTCGGCGATCAAGGGCGCGGGCGACAAGGCGATCCGCTCGATCATCCAGGAGCGGGACACACGCGGGCCCTTCCGCTCGCTGTTCGACCTGTGCGAGCGCGTGCCGACGGGCGTGCTGAACAAGGGCATGCTCGAGGCGCTCATCAAGTGCGGGGCGCTGGACGCGCTGCACGGGCGCGAGCTGCGTGCGGCGATGCTCGCGGGCGTGGACCAGGCTATGGCCGCCGGCCAGCGTCTCGCGCAGGACCGGGCCGCGGGGCAGGGGGCACTCTTCGGCGGGTCGGGGGCGGCGGCGCCGGGCGCGCGCGAGTCGGCGCTGCCGCGCGTCACACCCTGGACCGAGCCCGAGACGCTCGCGCACGAGAAGGACGCGCTGGGGTTCTACGTCTCCAGCCATCCCCTGGATCATCACCGCGTGTGGGCGGGCGCCTTCGCCACCAGCACCATCTCGGGGTGCAAGGAGCAGAAGCAGGACGCGCGCGTCGTGCTCGCGGCGATGGTCCAGAGCGTGCGCACGATCGTGGTGCGCAACGGGCGGTCCGCGGGGCAGAAGATGGCGATCCTGACGATCGAGGATCTGTCGGGGGCGATGGAGGGCGTGCTGTTCACGGACCAGTTCCAGAAGTACGGGCACCTCGCGACCGCCGAGGCCGTGCTGTTTGTGCTGGGGCGGCTTGATCTCTCTCGCGGCGATCCGCAGGTGATCATCGAGAAGCTGGTCCCGATCGATGGGATGCCCTTTGACTCGGGGAAGGTCCGGCTGATCGTGGACGAGAAGAAGCTCAACGGCGGGGCGTCGGGGGCGCTGGGGCGTGCCGCGGGGGTGGTCCGCGCCGCCGCGACGAGGCAGGCGCCCAAGGAGCTGGTCTTCCCGGTGGAGGTGATCGTGGGCACGCCGGAGCACTTTGCGCTTCTGGCGGCGGACCCCACGGTCCGGGTCGGGCTCGACGCGCGGTTCTTCGAGGCCGTCGAGGCCGAGCTGGGCGAGGGCACCGTCCGCGTCATCGGCGTGACCAAGGACCCCGTGGAGACCAACCCCAAGCGTTGGCAGCGCCGGGGCGAGGAGTAGAGCGCCGCAGGGTTCGGGAGGCGTGTGCGGCCGTTGGATCGGCGTGGGATGGGCCGGGGCGTCCGAGCACGCACCGGGCCTAATCTTCCCGCGTCTATCGCTTCCGATGATGCTGATGGCTTCGCAAGGTCAGGGGTGATTGAGGAGAACACCATGTCCCGATTGATGATCGTGCTGTGCGCGGGGCTCTCGCTCTCGGTCGCGTCGTGCGGCACCACGCCGTCGTCCTCATCGCCTGCCTCATCGTCCTCGGGCGGATCTCTCGCGGCGCTCGCGGCCTCCAAGGACACCGCGCAGGCCGACGCGCTGCTCGCCAAGTTCCTGCGGGTGCGGGCCCCGGGCTCGGCGACGATCGCGCCCGACGGCACGATGTATGTCTCCGACCGTCCCGACGGGATCGTCCAGCTCTACCGCGTCAAGGACCGCGCGGGTGTTGCCCGCGCCGACGGCGCGATGACCAAGCTCACCAGCTTCCCCGACGGCATCGGCGGCTTCACCCTGTCGCCCGACGCGCGGACGCTTCTGGTCTCGGCGGGCGTGGGCGGGAACGAGAACAACCAGATCTACATGGTCGATCAGTCCGGGCCCAAGCCCGACGTGCGTCCTCTCACGCAGAACCCCAAGGTCCAGTACGCCGTGAACCAGTGGACCTACGACAGCTCGGGGTTCTACTTCAGCGGGAACGACGAGAGCCCCAACGACTTCTATCTGTACCGCTACGACCTCAAGAGCGGGTCTAAGACCAAGATCCTGGGGCAGGAGGGCTCGTGGTCGGTGGGGGACTGCACCGTCGACAACACCCGCGTCCTGGTCTCGCGGTACTTCTCCGCGTCGGACTCCAAGGTCTACGAGCTCTCGCCCAGCAGCGGGGACATCAAGGAGGTCACGCTGACGCCCGGGGGCGGGGGCACCGCGTCCAACGACGTGGTCGGGTACATGCCCGACGAGAAGAGCGTGCTCATCCTCGCCGACACCGAGAACGGGATCAAGCGCCTCTACCGGCGCGATCTCGCGACGGGGAAGGTGGTCAAGCCCATCCCGGCCCTCGACGCCTTCGAGATCGACGAGGCCACGATCAACATGGAGCGCACGCTCCTGGGCGTGGTCACGAACGTCGATGGGTTCGGGGACTTCACGCTCTACCGCCTCCCGGGGTTCGAGAAGGTCGAGCTCCCGCCCATCGAGAAGGGCGTGGTGGGGGGCGTGCGGATCCGCGGGAACCGCGTGCTGTGGTCGCAGAGCAACGCGAAGACCCCGGGGCTCACGTTCGAGTTCATGGTCCCCGACGCGGGCGCGCCCAAGGCCGCCGCACGCCAGGTCACCTTCGCCGACACGCAGGGGCTGGATTTCTCGTCGTTCCCGCTCCCCGAGCTCGTGAAGTACAAGGCGTTCGACGGGCGAGAGATCCCGGCGTTCCTCTGGCTCCCGCCCGGGTACATCCGAAACGGGATCATCGCCGCCAAGCCCATCCCCTTTATCGTGAACTACCACGGCGGGCCCGAGGGCCAGTCGCGCCCGGGCTTCAGCGCCACCATCCAGTTCGCGCTCAGCCAGGGCTTCGGCGTGATGCAGCCCAACGTCCGCGGGAGCTCGGGCTACGGGCGCGAGTTCCTAATGCTCGATGACTACAAGGGGCGCTGGGACAGCGTGCGTGACGGCGTCGATGCCGCCGACTGGCTCGTGAAGAACGGCTACGCCACGCCGGGCAAGATCGCGACGTACGGCGGGTCATACGGCGGGTTCATGTCCGTGGCGTGCCTCGTCGAGGACCAGCTCCGCGTCGACTCGGGGACCCAGAAGCAGCGCCTGTTCGGCGCCGGGATCAATGTCGTCGGGATCGTCAATCTCAAGACCTTCCTCGAGCAGACCAGCGGGTACCGGCGCAAGCTCCGCGAGGTGGAGTACGGCCCGCTCACCGACCCCGATTTCCTCCACAGCGTCTCCTCCATCCACAAGATCGACAAGATCAACGTGCCCATGTTTATCGCCCACGGGCTCAACGACCCGCGCGTGCCGATCGGCGAGGCGATGCAGCTCGCCGTCGGGCTGCGCAAGCGCGGGCTTCAGCCCCTCGAGTTCTACTGCCCCGACGAGGGGCACGGCTTTGCCAAGCTCGACAACCGCGAGCTCTTCACGCGCCAGATGGACCGCTTCCTCAAGAGCACGATCGCTCCGTGAAACACCACCGGTTCATCGCGCTCGCGGGGGTGGCGGCGGCGGTTTGCCTCGCCGGGTGCGCCCAGCGCCGGCTCATCGTGACCTCCGAGCCCGCGGGGGCCCGGGTGACGATCAACGACGTCGACGTGGGAGTAACGCCTCTCGAGACGACCTTTACTTACTACGGTGTGTACGACGTCCGCCTGGACAAGGACGGGTTCGAGCCCTTGCGGACGCGCGCCGACGCGCACGCGCCGATCTTCGAGTATCCCCCGATCGACTTCGTGGCCCAGGCGATTCCTTCCGACACGAGCGTCCGCTGGAACTTCACGCTGACGCCCTCGATCGAGCGGACCCTCGCTCCGCGTGAGTTTGAGGACGAGCTGCACCGCCGAGCGACGGCGCTGCGCTCGCGGATCTCGGGCGAGGGCGAGGCGCGGTCGACGCCACGCTGAGAGGGCCGGGACATGAGCGTGTCGGCCTGGTTCTTGGGTCTGTGCCGCCGCGGCGCGGGGCGATCGACACCGCCCCGGGTTTCTTCGACGGATCTGGACGCTTCCACGGCTCTGGATACTCCTTCGTCTCTGGGTTCTCCGACGCCTCTGGATCTGGAGATGATGCGCCGGGCGTTGGAGCTGGCGGATCGGGCGGCGGGGATGGGCGAGGTTCCCGTCGGGGCGGTGGTGTACCACACCCGCACGGGCGAGGTCTTGGGCGAGGGACACAACCGGCGCGAGATCGACCACGACCCCGCGGGGCACGCGGAGCTTCTCGCGATCCGGGCGGCGTGCGCTCGCCTGGGCGATTGGCGGCTGAACGAGTGCTCGCTCGCGGTGACGCTCGAGCCGTGCGCCATGTGCGCAGGTTTGATCGTGAACGCGCGCGTCGGGCGCCTCGTGTACGGCGCCGACGACCCCAAGGCGGGGATGGTCCGCTCGCTGGGGCGGCTGTGCGACGACCCGAATCTCAACCACAGGGCCGAGATCATCGCGGGCGTGCGGGGGGACGAGGCCTCGCGCCGGCTGAAGGAGTTCTTCCGCCAGCTCCGCGCCCGCACCGGGGCATAGATCGCGCGTGAGCGGCCCGTGACTGGGCGTGACTGGGCGTGATTGGGCGTGAGCGGACGTGCCGCGGCGTCGGGGTCAGGCGCCGGGCAGGTGCTTGTCGATCCAGTCGTCCTGGCGGAGGACGCTGGCGCGGTTTCGCCGGTCGCGGGCCTCGCTCAGGCGCTGGGCGAAGCGGAAGACGGCGAGGGCGTGGCGCGAGGCGCGGATCTCGCCGGGCGTCGGGGCGGGGCGCGGGCCCAGCCCCAGCTCCTTGGACTTGGCGCGCATGCGCAGGGCCCGGGCGAGGACGGGCACGAACTTGGTGATCAGTTCGTCCTCGAGCGAGAGGAACATCTGGGCCGAGCCGGGGTCGCCCTGGCGTCCGGCCCGCCCGATGAACTGTCGGTCGATGCGTTTGGCGCCGTGCATCTCGGTGAGGATGACGTGGAGCCCGCCCTTCTCGCGGGCGCGGGCGTCGAGCTCGATGTCCGTGCCGCGCCCGGCCATGTTCGTCGCCACGGTGATCGCCGCGATCCCGGTGTCGGCGCGCGTCCCCCCCGCGGACTCGACCGCCCTGCCCAGGGCGTCGCGCAGGGCGCCCTCCGCCGGGCCGGAGCGGGGGGCGAACTCGTCCCCGGCGGCCTCGACGACGCGGCGGGCCTCCTCGCTCAGGCCCGCGGCGCTCTCGCCCACGGCGCACTCCATCGGGAGCGAGCCCCGCCCCGCGAGTCCCACCACCCCCGCCTCTTCCTTGTCGTGCTTGGCGTTGAGCACCTGGTGCGGGAGCCCGCGCTCGGTGAGCAGACGCGAGAGCAGCTCCGACGCGTTGATGGAGCGTGTGCCCACGAGGATCGGTCGGCCCGTCGCGTGGATCTGCTCGATACTGTTGGCGATGGCCTGCCACTTGTCCCGCGCGGTGCGGAAGATGCGTGCCGGCCAGCCCTCGCGCCGGACCGGGCGGTTGGTCGGGATCACGATCACGGGACGCGAATAGACCCGGCGGATCTCGCCCGTCGCGTCGGCGGCGGTGCCCGTCATCCCGCACAGGAACGGGTAGCTGCGGTAGAACCGCTGGAAGCTCATCCGCGCCAGCGTCTCGCGGTCGGCGGTGACGTCCAATCCCTCCTTGGCCTCCACGGCCTGGTGGAGCCCGTGCTCCCACTGGCGGTCGGCGAGGAAACGCCCGGTGTACTCGTCGACCAGCATCACCTTCCCGTCCACGATCTGGTACTGCTGCCCGTGGAGGTAGCAGTGGCGCGCGACCAGCGCCTGGCGCACCAGCTCCTCGCCGCGCCGCGTCGCGCGGAAGATCGCCCCGCCCGCGGCCTGGGCGTGCTCCTCGAACATGGCGCGCAGGCGGTGCGTGCCGCGACGCTTGAGCTCGGCCCGGCGCTGGAGGTGGTCGATCTCGTAGTCCGGGCCCTCGTCGAGTTTCTGCGCCAGCTCGGCGGCGAGGCGGTACGTCGCGCCCATGTCGTCGTCACGCCGCGACCGCGCGATGATCAGCGGCACGACGCCCTCGTCGATGAGCACCGCGTCGGCCTCGTCGACCAGCGCCGCCCGGAGCCCGGGGACCATCGGCGCCACCGCCCGCGCGTGCTGCGGGCCCAGCGCCTCCATCGCCTGGCGCCCCGCCCACGCGGTGGTCAGTCGCCCCATCCGGATCTGATCGCGGAGCCAGTCCGCGACGATCTGCTTGGGCGTGCCGTAGACGATCCCCCGCGCGTACACCGGCGCACGCTCGCCCGGCTCCATCTCCTGCACAATCGCCCCGACGCTGACCTTGCACCGCGCGTAGATCGGGCGGCGCGACTCGGCGTCGCGCGAGGCGAGGTAGTCGTTCACCGTGAAGATGTGCACGTGCCGGCGTTGCCAGGCGATGAGCGTCGCCGCGAGGGATCCGGTCAGCGTCTTGCCCTCGCCCGTGAGCATCTCGATGACCTGGCCCTTGGCCAGGGCGAGAGCGCCCATGAGCTGCACCAGGAACGCCTCCTGCCCCGTCTGGCGACGGGCCACCTCGCGCACCAGCGCCAGCCCCACGCGGAGGTGCTCGTCGGCGTGGCGGCCCAGAACGAACGTCTCGCGGACGCGCTCGATCTCCTGGTCCAGGGCGGCGTCGGAGTGGGCGCGGAACGTTGGCGCCAGCGCGTCGGTCTGGCGGGCCTGGGCGTGGAGCCAGGCGCGGGTGATCCGCGCGTGGCGGAGCTTGACCCGCGCCACCGCCGCGATCGCGTCGAGCCCCGTGGGCACGATCGGGCGCCGGCGACGGCTCGCGAGCGACTCGTACAAGAACTGATACCGCGTGACGGCGTGGCTCATCAGATCCTCGCCCGCCCCTGCATGAGCTTCTGCAGACGGTCCGCCCACTGCGTGAGCAGCGGCTTCTTGGGGAGCGTGAACCGCAGGCTGATCCGCTCCCCGGGGCGCGGCCCCGCGCCCGACAACGCCCCGGCCCGCGCGGCGATGGCGTCGAGGTCGAGGGCTCGAAAATCGGCGTGGAAGAGCGGACGCTTGGAGGTTGTCCCGCTCTGGTCGCGCGCGTCGGTCTCGACCGTGCCGCCCCCGCCGTACCCCAGCGAGGCGTGCGGGAGATCGCGCAGCCCGGCCCGGAAGACGCGTTCGGCCCTCGCCGGGATCGATTCGCCCGTGTCCGCGGCACGCCGGACCTCGACGCGGTACTGCTCGGGCATGAGCTCGTGGATCCACAGCGCTTCGGTCTGCGTGAGCAGACCCGTGAAGCGCAGGTGCTCGGGCTGGGTCGAGATCACCTCGCACACGCTCTGCCCTTCCCGCGCCCACGCCCCGATGAGCAGCGCCGGATCGTTCCCGACGACCACGCCCGCGAGCGGGGCACGCACGGTGAGCTTCTCGATGCGCTCCTCGACGATCCGCGACTGCTGGCGGAAGGTCTCGATCCGCTCCAGCGCCACCTGGGCCGCGGCGGGGTTCTCGACCAACGCCCGCCCGTACAAAGCCTCGGCCTCGGCGAGCTGCCCGCGCGAGAGCGAGCGCTGCGACTCCAGCAGCGGGCTGGACATCGTGAGGATCGCCTCGCCGGCGTCGACCAGATCGCCCGGACGCTTGTGCACCACGTCGACGAACCCGTCGGTCCCGAAGAACACCCCGCGGCGGGAGTCGCTGGTCACCACGCCCGAGGCGCGCCGGTGGTCCGGCGCGGGGACGAGGCCCAGAAGCCCCAGCCCGACCGCCGCCAGCGCGAGCGAGACGGCCAGGGCGCGCCCCCTCCGGTCGGCGAGCGCGTGGTTGGTCGCGAGCCAGTGGGCGAACTGCCCGAGGGGGAGGAGGAACCACATCGCGGCGGTCCACGCGGCGAGGATGACGCCCAGCGCGAACATCTGGCCCATCACGTAGAGCGTGATGGAGATGAACAGGAACACGCGGTAGGCGAGCGCCGCCACGCCGTAGACGTTGAGGATGACCGCCTCGACAGGGTCGGCGGTGGGGGGGACGGTGGACTTGATGCGGTAGACGTGCTTCTGGAGGTGATGCTTGAGCATCGAGAAAGAGCGCTGCATGAGGTTGGGCGTTTCGAGCAGGTCGCTGAGGATGTAGTACCCGTCGAACTTCATGAGGGGGTTGGCGTTGAAGACCACGGTGGAGACGCCCGAGGTGAGCATCGCGTTGAACGCGAGCTGGTGGAGCAGGTGCCCGTCGGGTGTGCTGCGCCAGACCCAGGCCGCCCCCGCGGCGATGGCGAGCTCAAAGAGCATCCCTCCCGCGCCCACGGCGATGCGGCGCCACTTGCTGGCGAACGCCCACGCCGCCGACGCGTCCACGTACGGCGCCGGGACCATCACGAGCATCATCGCGCCGAACTCGGGGACCTGCCCGCCGAAACGTGTGCAGATGAGCCCGTGCCCGGCCTCGTGGATGAGCTTGAGGGCGATGAAGACCACGATGAGCCAGCCCCAGTTGGCGGGGGCGATGGCGGACTGGAAGGACTCCTGCAGGCGCGCCCACTGGGGGACGACCGCCGCGAGCCCGGAAATCACCCAGACGATCCACAGCACGAGCCCGGCGGGCGAGAGCAGCGGGCGGAGGATGGGCTCGAGCCACGAGAGAATCCGCTGCGGGTTGAACAGACGCACACGGAAGTACATGAGCCCGATGAGCTGCTGCTGGACCTTCTTGCCCAGACGCTCGCGCCCTCGCCGCAGCAGCTGCTCGACCTCGGGGGAGCTGTCGGCGGAGAGGAGGTTCGAGGTGTAGAGCTGCGAAAGAAGCTGGATGACCTCGTTCTGGGTGGGGGCATCATCGCCGTGGCGGGTGAGGCACAGGTCCCACACCTCCTCGACGGTGCGTCGCCCGTCGAGCAGCCCGACGAACTCGTGCGAGACGGGGCTGAGTCGATAGAAGGCGTTGCTGGCGGGGTCGTGGACGACGTGCCAGCGTCCGCCGCGGTAGTGCTGACGCGTGATCTGGACGTGGGGTCGCAGGCGCGGCTTGATGGAGCGCACGCGGTGCCAGAAGGGCGAGAATGTGGGGCGCTCGATGGTCATGCGCTACCACCAGAGCCAGAGGCGGAGCTGATCGAGGATTCGTCGCCCGGCGATCCAGGCCAGGGAGTGCTTCTCGCCGTTGAACCGTGCCTGGCCCTCGACCCCCGGGAGGAGCCCGTCGCCCCCGGACAGGATGGTGGCGTGGACCTCGAAGATGTTCTGGCCCTCCCCGGGCTTGGCGAGGGGGACGATGCGCTCGATCACCACAGGGATCGAGCGCGAGGGGTCGCTCTTGGGGGCGATCTCGCCCGGCTGGCCCTCTTTCACGAGCGCGATGTCGCGGTCCTCGACCTTCGCAATGGCGATCATCTCGGCGAGGTTGGCGACCTGGAAGAGCGGGTCGCCGATCTTCACCGCCGACCTCAGGCGGTCCTTGATGTCGCCCGAGATGATCGTGCCCCGGATGGGCGAGACGAGGCGTGACTTCTCGATCTGACGCTGGAGCTGGAGCACGCGGGCGTTGGCCTGCTCGACCTTGGCCAGGGCCTGCTTCACCCCGGACTGGTCGGCCTTGTTCATCGCCTCGTCGGCCTCCTTCTCGTACTGGAGGCGCTGGTTCTGGGCCTCGACGAGCTGGAGCTTGGGGATGGTGGTGTCGAGCTCGGCCAGGAGCTCGCCCTCCTCGACGTTCTTCCCGTGCTCCACCCCCGGGGCGAGGGTCCAGATCGTGCCGTCGAAGGGGACCGAGATCGTGCGGATCTCGCGCGGGCGCAGCTCGAACGCGGCGCCGATGCGGTAGGGAATCCGGACGAACGTCACCACGAGCGAGGCGATCAGCGTCGCCACGCCCGCGAGCTTCCAGACGGTGTGGGTGGGGCCCACGGCCCAGGCGCCGGCGCGGAGGAGCGAGTCCCACGCGCGCAGGGCCAGGTTGCGGTCGTCGCTCCGCCGAACGCGGAGGACCGGCGCGATGAGGTCCAACGCCGACTGGAGCAGCTCGACGGTGGCGAGGTCGATCACGGCGTGGGAGCCGGCGCCGGGCTGGGCCTCGGGCTGGACGCTGATCTCGACGCTCAGCACGCCGACCACCTTCTCGCCCAGCTTGTCGCTGGTGCGGAGGGGGAAGGAGGCGACGCGCAGACGGGCGTCCGTGGCGGAGAGCTCGCGGTGGGCGTGGGTGATGGCGCGCGAGAGCAGCACGTCCTGCTCGGTCCCCCCCGGCGCCTCGGGCGGGGGCGGGAAGAGCACCGGCTGCTCCTGGTCGAGGCACTCGTCCATCGCCGCCTCGAGCTTCTGCACCATGAGCATGCGCCGGTCGAGGTTCTCGGTGTCGCTGACGGCCTGGACGCGGACCACGCGCCGCCCGGATTCCTGCTCGCTCCCCTCGACCCAGCCCAGGGAGACACGATCCACCGCGAGCTGGCGGCAGAGGTCGTTCACGAGCTGCAGGCAGCACGCGCGGAATCCCACCGTCGTGTTCACCGAGGCGATGAGGCGCGTCGCGAGGTCGAGCGACGACGACGCCTGACGCGAGCGCCGCAGGGCCTGCTGGGCGGCGTGGGTGAAGATGTACCCGGAGAGGACCTCGAGCAGCGCGAGCGTGGTCTGCAGGGCCTGCTTGCTGCGTTGGTCGAGGAAGAGCGTGACCACGCCCCGGAGCGGGAGACTGCCCGCTTCGTGCGCGAGCCCCGCGGGGAGCGCAAGGGCGAGCACGAAGGCCTTGGCGCTCGACCCGTCGTAGAACTGATCGTCCCCGCCGTCGAGACCGAAGATGCGGGTCTGGCGCGCGGTGCCCGCGGCCTGGGCGGCGGCGCGGGCCTCGGCGAAGTGCTCCACCACCCTGGGGTCCACCGTGCCGGGCGTCATCGAGGCCATCGCGCCCGCGGGCTCGGGGTGATCGCTGCCCACCGCCGCGGGCCAGACCAGCTCCGGGCGGGCCTCGGGGGGCGTCGCCTCGTCCTCACGCTGCCCGGAGATCGAGAAGAGTACCGCCTGCCGCGCCCCGGCGACCTGCGCCAGGACCGCCATCAGGCGCAGCAGGTACGCGCGATCGTCCGGCGCGGCGGCGGCGAGCTCCGACACCGCCCGCTGCCACCCGGGCGCCTTGATGTCCGACAGATCGATCACGCGAAATCCTCGATGGGCCCGGCGCCCGCGCCGGGTCTACTTCGAACTCAGGAGCTTGAGCGTCCCCTCGTCGGGCGCCGTAAACCGGATCCACGCCGGCTCGCCCGCCACCACACGCTCCGGACCCTTGGGGTTGGAGATCTCCACGCGCACGCGCCGGGTCCGGCTGGCGGCGTCGGCGACGGGGCTCACCTCGATGACCCGCCCCTTGGCGACGCGGTACTTGCCCGCCGTCTCCAGCAGCGCCCACGCCGGGTCGTTCACCTTCACCTGGAGCGTCTGCAGCTCCTTCATCGACGCCGGAACGTCCACCCACAGCAGATCAACATTGACCACGCGCACGACCTTCTCGTTCTCCGAGACGGCCTGTCCCGCGTCGACGTGGACCAGATCCACCTCGCCGTCGAACGGCGCGGTGAGCTTGAAGCGGGCGATGCGGGCCTCGAGGCGGTCGACCTGGATCTCCTCCTGGGTCTGATTGAGGCGGGCGGTCTGATAATCCACGTCCGCGCCCTGCAGGCTCAGGCGCGAGCGGTCGAACTCCTGCGGGCTCGAGCCGCCCTTGGACTGCATCTCCTGCACGCGCTTGAACTCGGTCTCGGCCAGGTCGCGGGTGATCTTGGCCCGCTGAACGGCGAGGTCGGTCTCGGCGCGGAGCTTCTGGAGGCGCAGCAGCGCCTGGTCCTCGCTGTCGTCGCCCTTGACCAGCGCGTCGCCCTTCTTGACCTCCTGCCCGCCCTTCACGAACACCTCGGTAATCTGGGTCGGGAGCGAGAATCCCATGATCGCGTCGCGGCTGGGCTTGGTGAAGGCACGCTCCCCCGCGAACTCGCGGATGAGCCCGCTGTCGGGCCCCGGGGCGGGCGACTGCGCGCGGAGGCTCTCCCCCGCGACCATCAGGCCCAGGACAGGAATGAACTTGACAAACAAGAACGCACGCGCGGCACGGGTGCCGCGGCTTGCTCGGGGGCGCGTCATGCACAGACTATACGACCCGAGTCGGCGGGCCTGTTCCAGCCTCTTGCCCCGACGGGGTTCCTATGCTCCTTTCCCCCGGGGGTTCTGGCCTGTGTTCTGGGCCCTTCGGGCATGGATGAAGGAGCCCCCACGATGGGTACCGCCACACTCTCCGCCGGTCTTTCCGCAGGCAAGCTCGCCTTGGACGGGGGGACGCCCGTCTCCCCCAAGCCCGTGCCGTTCATGTCCACCGCCCTGACGCCCGGGGACATCGAGGCGGCGGTGGTGGTGCTCAAGTCCGGGATGCTCCGGGCGGCGAAGAAGTGCGAGGAGTTCGAGCAGAAGTGGGGGGCGCTCACGCAGGCCAAGCACGCCATGACCTGCGCGAACGGGACCGTGGCCCTGCAGCTCGCCTACGAGCCCCTCTTCCAGCCCGGGGATGAGATCCTGGTCCCGGCGTGGAGCTACATCGCCACCGTGTCGATGGTCGTGGCCCGCGGGTGCGTGCCCGTGTTCGTCGACGCCCTGCCCGACACCTTCCAGATCGACGTGAACGACGCCGCGAGGAAGGTCACGGGCAAGACCCGGGGCATCGCCGCGACGCATCTGTACGGCTGCCCGGTGGACATCGACGCGGTGCAGGCGCTGGCGGAGAAGCACCGCCTGAAGGTGGTCTACGACGCGGCGCAGTCGCACCTGGCCACGTACAAGGGGCAGGGGCTGGGGAAGTTCGGCGACGCCGTGACGTACTCGCTCTACGCCACCAAGAACCTCGCCACGGGCGAGGGCGGGCTGATCACCTGCAACGACGACGCGCTCGCGCGGTCGATCAAGCTCCTGCGGTCGCACGGCGAGACGGACAAGTACCTCCACGAGCACATCGGGTACAACTACCGCATGAACGACATCACGGGGGCGATCGGGCTCTCACGCCTGGAGCGACTGGAGGCGCAGACCCGGTCGCGTCAGCAGAACGCGGCGAAGTACGACGCGATCGTGCGCGAGGTGCGCGGGCTCACGCCGCCCACCACCACGCCCGGCGCGACGAGCGTGTACCACCTGTACACGGTGACGCTGGACCCGCGGGCGTTCCGCGTCTCGCGCGACGAGTTCTGCAAGGCCCTCCACGCCGAGGGCGTCCCCACCGCGGTGCACTACCCGCGCCCGCTGCCCGATCAGCCGGCGCTGTCACGCTGGAACAAGAACAACTGCCCGGTGGCGTCGGGGCTGTGCCAGAAGGTGTTCTGCCTCCCCATGCACCACGACCTCACCGACGAGCACTTCCGCATCGTCCGCGAGGCCCTGCAGAAGGTCGCGGGCGCGTACCGGGCCTAGCCCCGGCGCGGGCTCTCACGCCAGTGTCGCCAGCAGCACGCGCAGGGGTTCGCTCGCGTCGAGTTCGCCCGTCATCGCCGCGGGCAGGAGCAGCGTGGTCCCGGGCGAGAGCTCGGTGCGTCCGCCCGCGTGAAGCACGCCCCGTCCCTTGACCACGATGAGCGCCACGGGCCCGCGGAGCGTCTCGGGGCGCGCGGGAAGCAGGTCGAGCTCTTCCAGGGTGAAGTGCTCGTTGCGGACGTGGACCACGCGGGAGTGCCCGGGCGGGAGGCGCGTGGCGCCCGGCGCCGGCGCGACCTCGGCGCACGCGATCGCCTCGGGGATGTGCAGGGCCCGCCCCTCGCGCCCCCAGTCGTACAGGCGAAACGTCGTGTCGCTGGGGGTCTGCACCTCGGCGACGAGCACGCCCGCGCCCAGCGCGTGGACCGTGCCGCTGGGCAGGTTGTGGCACTCGCCGGGAATCGCGGGAACGCGGGCCAGGAGCGGGATGATCTCGCGTCCCTGGCGGGCGGCGGCCTCGAGCTCCCCCCGCGTCACGCCCGGGCAGAGCCCCTTGTAGATCAGGCTGCCCGGGTGCGCGTCGAGGATGTACCAGCACTCGCTCTTGAGGTGCGCCTCCGGGTGCGCGCTCGCGTACGCGGGGCTGGGGTGGACCTGGACCGAGAGGTTCTCCTGAGCGTCGAGGAACTTCACGAGCAGCGGGAAGGCCCCGTGCGGGTCGCGCCGGGGCAGGAGCGCGTCGCCCCAGAGGCGCTGGACCTCGCGGAGAGTCCGCCCGGCGAGCGGGCCGTTGGAGATTACGCTGCGCTGCGCCCCGCCCCCGGCGCCTGAGCTGGAGGTTGAGTCGAGATCGGCCAGCTCCCACGACTCGCCGATGGTCTGGCCCGGGCGGACGTTCTTGGCGAGGCGCGAGAGGCGGTCCCCACCCCAGACCTTCTCCAGAAGGATGGGCGTGAAGAGGAGGGGGTAGGGCGTGGGGGTCACGGGTGGGGCGGGCTTAGTCCATGGACATGCCGCTGATCCGCGCGTCGAAGGCGACGCGTTCGGCGTTGATGAGCCCCTGGATGTCGCAGATGAACCGGCGCTTCTGAAACTTCACGCCCTTGCAGAGCACAAAGAGATCATCGCCCGGGACCACCATCCCGCGGAACGCCGCGTCCTCGATGCGGAGGAACGCGGCCAGGCTGGGGGTGCCTCGGCGGATCGAGAAGAGATAGCACGCCAACTGCGCACCGGTCTCGATCATGAGCACGCCCGGGAACATGGGTCGCCCCGGAAAGTGGCCCTTGACCCAGAACTCGTCGTCGCGGGTGTGCTTGAGCGCCACCCCCTGGGAGCGGTCGTCCGAGACGTGGACGATCCAGTCCAGCAGGCTCAGCTTGTCGCGGTGGGGGTTCCAGTGCTCGATCTCGGCCCGGGAGGCGATCCGGGCGGAGAGATCGAGGGCCGAGATGTCGAAGAGCGGGCCCTTGGCGGGGCCGTCACCCCGTTGGGCGTCCTCGGGATCGCCGGCGGGCGGAGCTTGGTGGCGCGCGGTGGTCATCGGACAATCGCGGGGGAAGCGCTACTGGGGCTTGCCGCTGTCCCGGAGCTCGAGGATCTTCTCGCGGACTTCCTGCGCCGCGTTCTTGATGTCCTGCATGAGCTGTCGGGCGCGGGTTCCGGCGGCCTTGTTTCCGCCCTCGGCCTTGGCGATGTCGGCCTCGGCCTCGGTCACGATCTGCTTGAGCTTCTCGAACGCTTCCATGGAGCCACTCCTTGGGGTCCCGCGCGAGGGGCGCGCGGAACGAGGACTGTGGTCCGGTGCCCGACACCGGATTCCGGGGAGGATAGTAGCCGTTCCCCTGCCGCATGCCCCACCGGGGAGCCCGGGCCAGGCCGCCGGGCGGGTGCGCGGGCGCCTCAAGCAAACGACCCCCGCGCGGGCGGGGGTCGGGTCCATACGCCACAGGGTCGGGCTACTTCTTCTTGGTGCGACGCTTGGCCTTCTTCTTGCCGGTCTTCTTGCCGGCCTTCTCGGCCTTGGACTTCTTCTTGAGATCCTGCGAGTGGGCGCGCTGGTAGGACTGGATGTCCTTGAACTTGCCGTCCTTCGTGCGGACCGCGTAGAGCTTCTTGCCGCCCCGGCTTCGCAATGTCGTACGTTTGGCCATCTCGACGTCCTTTCGTGAACGCACGGCGCGGCGAGGCATCGGCGAGGCCGCGCGCGTGCGGCACAGAGCCTACCGCAATCGGGGGCGCATGGCAAGCGCGATCGCGCGCGATACCATCGGGCCTCACGGAGATCACGCCATGACCACGACACCACGCACGCGTCGGCTCACGCTCGTCGTCACGATCCTGATGTCGCTGGGTCTGTCGGCGTGCAACACCGTGAAGGGGTTCGGGCAGGACGTGCAGAACGCCGCCCAGGGCACCGAGAAGGCCATCGATCGGGCGACCCGGTAGGCGCAGGAGTATCGCGGATCGACGTCGTGAGTTCCCAGGACGCGCGGGTCGGCGGGATGTCCGGATCGCTCGCCCGTGCGCTGCGGCGATCGGCCGGCTCCATCCCCTTGATGTCCAGGCGGGCCTACCGCATCGAACTCCTCGCGACCTTCTTCATCTCGCTGTCCCTGGCGTGCGTGGACAGCGGCGTGGCGGGGGTCATCGTCAAGCAGACCTTCACCGGGACGGTCTCCCCCGGCTCGCTCGGGCTCGCGGTGGCGATCGTCGGGGCGGCGCTCGAGATCGCCAACATCATCAGCTTCTTCTGGACCCAGGCCTCGATGGGACGCCCCAAGGTCGCGTTCATCCACGCCCTGCAGGTGGGCATGATCGGCGTGGTGGGGCTCCTGGCCCTCATCCCCAGGACCCCCGCGGGGCTGTGGATCCTCGTGACGGCGGTGCTCCTCGCCCGTGTCTTCTGGTCCGGCGTGCTGACGATCCGCACGACCATCTGGCGCGCCAACTTCCCGCGGGAGGTCCGCGCCGGGGTCGTCGGGAGGCTCAGCGTCGTCCAGGTCATCATCGTCGCCGCGATGGGCGTCACGCTGGGGAGCTGGATGGACCGGACGCCCAACGCCTTCCGCGTCGTGCTGCCCGCGGCGGCGGTGATGGCGGGCGTGGGCACCTTCGTGTACTCGCGCCTCCGCGTCCGGCGCGAGTGGCGCCTGCTCCGCGAGGAGCGCGCCAACCCCGACGCGATCATGCCGCCCTGGATGGGCCCGGTCGTCGTGACGCGGGTGCTGCGCAAGGACCGCGACTTTGCCCGCTTCATGGCGTGGATGTTCCTGCTGGGCTGGGGAAACCTCATGCTCCCCCCGGTGCTCATCATCACGCTCAAGGACCAGTTCGACCTGTCCTACCTGCCCAGCATCCTGCTCTCGAGCGCGATCCCGCAAATCGTCACGTCCCTGGCGGTGCCCCTGTGGGCCCGGCTCCTCAACCGCGCCCACATCGTGGCCTTCCGCGCGGTGCACGGATGGGCGTTCGTCGTGGCCACGGCGCTCTACGCGTCCGCGGCGTGGTTCCACAGCGTCCCGCTCCTGTTTGTCGCCGCCGTCGTGCAGGGGATCGGCTTCGGGGGTGGCGCGCTGGCGTGGAACATCGGGCACGTCGACTTCGCGCCCCCCGCGCAGACCTCTCAGTACATGGCCACGCACGTGACGCTCAACGGGCTGCGCGGGCTCCTCGCCCCGTTCTTCGCCGTCGGGCTGTACCAGGAGCTGCTGCGCCTCCACGTGCCCCACGCCGCGGCCATCGTGCTCCTGTTCTCCACGGTGCTGTGCGTGGTGGGGACGCTGGGGTTCCGCGTCCTGGCGCGTCAGATGGGCTCCGCCGGACGCACACACATGATCCGCGGCGAGAGCGGGGCGGCCAAGAGCCCCCGCTAGGTCTCCGCGCTCCGCCCGCCCACCGAATCGCGAGTCAGGCCGCTCGGCCACCCCGGCCGCGGCCGGGCTTCTTACGCCTTCCACCCGTAGGCGTGGTAGCGATGCTCGAAGGATCCGTCGCTGAAGAGGTCCACGATGCCGTAGCCCTCGTCGCAGCGGTTCTTCCGTCCTTCCCACCAGGCGCCGCAGACGGCCCCGTCGCAGATGTACGTCACGCCGTCGGTCTCGACCCGGTCCAGGCGGTGGATGTGCCCGCTGAGGCACAGCTTCACGCCGTGCGCCACGAAGAGCTGGTGGAGCGTCTTCGAATCCGAGTGCATGAGCGAGGTGGAGAAAGTAAACGCGTTGTCCTTGACCCGATCGTCGTTGGCGAGGCAGGTGATGGTCAGGATGGGCGCGTGGGAGACGACGAGGATGGGCCGACCCTTCGCCGCGGCGAGGTCGCCCTTGAGCCACTCGAGCTGCTCGTCGTCGAGGCGCGCGGTGTAGCCCTGACCGTCGGGGCGGATGCTGTCGAGAGAGATGAGGTGCCACCCGCCGCGGTCGATGCTGCGATAGGGCCGGTCGAGGGCGAGGGCGTCCTGCGCGTACTTCTTGCCCCAGAGGGGCTCGTCGCCCGTGGTCCTGCTCTTGGCCTTGTTCCAGCCCCAGATGTCGTGGTTGCCCAGGGTGTGGAACGCCTCCTTCCCCCAATGGTCGCGGATGGAGCCAGTGAAGAGATCGAACACGAGCTTGGTGCGCGTGTGATCCTGGTCGAAGGCGTCCATGACGAGGTCGCCGCCGGTGAGCAGGAGGTCGGGGTTGTGGGCGCGCATGTGGGTCAGCGCCGCGGCGACGCCCTCGCGGGCGCGGAGCTCGGGCTGGATGTGAAAATCAGTCATGTGGGCCACGCGGAACGCCCGCGCCGACCGCCCGGCGCCGCGAGAAGACGAGGTCGCGCAGCCCGCCAGGGGGAGCGAGGGAAGACAGGCCAGGGCCAGAGCGCCGCGGATCACGTCACGCCGGGAGGTGGTGGTCATCCGCGCAGCATACCACGCCACGCCGCGAGAGTGAGCCCGGACACCGCGAGAAAATCCACGTCCCGCGGCCTCGACAAGAACACGGTGAGGGCCCGATGAACATCCAGTGAACACCCGATGACGCTTCCGCGAAGCCCCGGCCGGATTCTCAGCAGCCGCCCTCGAAGTGCGCCACGAAGAAGATCAGATCCTCGATCGTGACCCCGCCGTCGGGTGTGCCCACGCCCGGATCGCCGTCATCGTCAAGATCGGCGGCGACGTGCCCGGCCTGGAAGGCCTCGAGGAAGAACAGCAGGTCGTCGATGGTCACTCCGCCATCGGGCGTCCCGCCGTTGGAGAGCTGGCCGTCGTTGTCAAGGTCGGCCCGGCAGCAGGGCGGCGAGGTGTTGAGCAGCACCGAGACGCTCGTCCCCGACATGTGCGAGACCGCGAGATCCAACCGACCGTCGTGATCCAGGTCGCCCGTGACGATCGCGTTGGGGTTGATCCCGACCGTCGGCGTCGGGCCCGGCGTGAAGCCCCCCCGGCCGTCCCCGCGCAGCACCGACAGCGTGTGCGAGCTGAAGTTGGCCACGGCCAGGTCGACCGCCCCATCCCCGTTGAGGTCCGCCGCGTGGGCCGCGATCGGGACAATCCCCACCGCGATCGGCGCGGGCGGCGAGAAGGTCGCGTTCCCGCCATTGAGCAGGATCGAGACGGTCCGCGCGTTCAGGTTGACCGCCGCCAGATCGTCCAGCCCGTCGCCGTCAAAGTCCGCGGCGGTGACGAACTCGACCCCCGGGCCGGCGGCGATGGACACCGGCGGCTCAAACGTCCCGTCCCCGTTCCCGCGAAGCAGCCGCACGTTCCCGGTTCCCACGCTCGAGACCGCGAGATCGAGATGCCCGTCGCCCGTGAGATCGTGCGCGATCACGTTGTGAACGTTTTCCCCGGCGGCGTAGGCAACCGCGGAGGCGAACGAGCCCGAGGTCGCCTGCAGCAGGACCGAGACCGTGCCCAGCACCTCGTCCGCCGTCGCGATGTCCGGGCGGTTGTCGTGGTTGAAGTCGCCCACCGTCAGCCCTTCCGGCCCCTCGCCGACGGGCAGAACCAGCGGCGCCTGGAACGAGTTCGCCGCCGTCGCGTTCCCGAGCCGCACCGCGACCGTGGAGGCGTCGCGGTTAATCGTCGCGATGTCGGCGCGCTGGTCGCCGTTGAAGTCCGCGGAGACGATGCCCATCGGGCCGGCTCCGACGGCGTACGACGTGGGCGCGGCGAAACCCCCGCTCCCGTCCCCGGCCAGCAGCTCGGCCGACCCCGAGGCGTACCGCGACACGACCAGATCGGGAACTCCGTCGCCCGTGAACTCACCCACGACCAGCCCCGAGTGCAGGTTGCCCGCGCTGTGCGGCACGACCGGCGCCAGCGTGATCGGGCACTGCGCATGGAGCGGTGACCCCGCAAGCATCACGATCCCAACAGCAGTTTTTCCACGAGTTCGCATCACCCACCCCTCCGAGCTCAGACTACCGGACAAGTGCGCGGGCACCAAGGCCAGTCTCGAGGCCCGCCAGGAACCGACTCGGGCTCGAGGTCTGGCCGTCGCCCAGCCGGCCCCCCGCTCTACGCTCTGAAATGGACTCGAGACGGACACACGGGGTGATGATCGCGCCGGGGGTCTATGTCCCCGAGTCGGCGTTGGAGTTCTCGTTCTCCTCCAGCTCCGGGCCGGGCGGACAGAACGTGAACAAACGAGCCACCAAGGCCACCCTCCGCCTCGGGCTCTTGAACCTCCCGATCCCGGGCGACGCGCTCGAACGCCTTCGCGGGCTGGGATCCCACTTCATCACGGGCGAGGGCGAGCTCCTGATCCAGTGCGACGAGCACCGCTCTCAGGAGCGAAACCGCGAAGGGTGCCTAGAACGCCTGCGCGAGCTGCTCGTGGCGGCGCTCCGGCGTCCCAAGGTCCGACGGGCCACCAGGCCGACTAGGGGCTCGAAGGAACGCCGACTGACCGAAAAAAAACAGCGGGGCGAGACCAAACGCCGTCGCCGCGACGAGAGCGCGTAACTACCCGTTCATCCCGAACATGTTGCGAACGAACCCACCTTCCCTGATTCTCTTATCGGGCCTTTTCTCGCATGTTCGTTGGGTCGTGATGTGAAAACTGGGTTGCGTCCATGCTTTCGCCGTGATAAGGTGTCCATTGCTAGGCAGGAGAAGAGAGGCCCCCGTGAACAACCCGGGCCTTCTGATCTGTGGCTTGCCGCCGGCTCTCGTGCGAGGGACGGTGTGATCGGTTGTGCTTCCGCGCGGGCGTGTGCTCGGGTGGGGCGGGTGGATGGCTCCGCGAAAGCGGGGCATTGTTTGGAGAGAAGACATGAAGAAGTGCGTTGGTCTTTTGGCCGTGGTGGCCCTCGCCGGCAGCGCGATGGGTCAGAACACGGGCGCTCACCTCGTCGCGGGCGATGCGTTCTTTGATCTGACGACGGGCGGGACGGGCGCGCTGCCCACGGCTCCGCAAGCCGCGAACCCGAACATGAACTTCCAGATCACCGCGGCCCCGGCGCTCCGGAACATCTTCACCGGGTATTGGTACTACCGCGTCTCGGGCGACACCCGCGAGCGCAACCCGGCGAACGCCACGAGCCGCACCCTGACCGGGGCGAGCCGCGCGGACTGGACCTTCCCCGTCATCAGCGGAACGACCGCGCTCGCCGGCGTGTCGAGCGGGATGATGTTCGAGGTGTGGGACACGGGCACCGATTCGGCGGCCCTGAACTCTACCTTCACCGTGAACAACGGCGGGGCGAGCGCTCTCTCGATCGACATCTTCTGTGCCTACGACATCGACCTGGGCGGCAACAATGCCAACAGTTTCGGTGGCGACGTGTACGCGGCGCTCGACACCTCGGGCGGGAACCGCCAGTGGAACATCTCGGACACCGGCGCGACCAACGGCGGGGCTCCGTGGAGCGCGTTCTTCCAGGGCCGCGGGGCGCACGGCGCCGGCGCGGGCGCGTTTTCCGCCATCAACCAGCAGATGACCGACACGAACGTCGACAACTTCATCCCGGACCTGAACGCCGGCGGCCTGGCCGCCGCGGACAGCGCCGCGGTGATGCAGTGGCGCGTGACGATCAACCCCGGCGCGAGCTTCACGGCCGAGTCGTGGCTGGCGATCGCCAAGAACGGCGCCTCCCCGACGATCCCGACCCCCGGCAGCGCGGCGCTCCTGGGCCTCGCCGGCCTCTTCGCCGGCCGTCGTCGCCGCTGAGTTTCGAGTTTCTGTTCTGACGATCACACACACGCCGCCCGGTCGAAAGGCCGGGCGGTTGTTTTTTTCCCGACGCTCGACGCCCGGACCATCACGGCCCTTGCCCATGAGCAGAAAGAAAAAAGAGCACGCGGGGGCGTGCTCTTTCCGGGTGATCTGGCTCGTTTACCGCCCCGTGGTCACGCCGTGAGTCACGTGCTCTGCGCGCCCGCGGCCTGGGGCTTGGCCTTGTCGTTCCCGAAGCCCGGGGGCCCGCCCGCGACGGAGGTGAAGTAGAGATGCTCTTCGTCCTTCCCGTCGGAGTCCTTCCGCCGCGTGACCTTGATCGTGCACGGGGCCTCGAACTGTGAGGAGAGGAGCATCTCGCTGAGCGGGTCTTCGACGTACTGGCCGATGGACCGGCGGAGCGGGCGGGCGCCGTAGTCGGGGTTGTAGCCCTTCTCGATGAGGAAGTCCTTGGCGGGCTGATCGAGCTCCATCTTCATGCCCTTGGCCTGGAGACGCTCGCGCACCTTGGCGAGCTCGAACTCGATGATGTGGTTGAGGTCCTCCTTGATG
>CAZTJZ010000044.1:0-24528 GCA_964614075.1 uncultured Phycisphaeraceae bacterium | reverse complement strand
CGCGCCACAACCCCACCGGCCGGCGCGTCGTCACGCTCATCGGCGACGCCTCGATCGTCAACGGCGTGGCGATGGAGGGGCTCAACAACGCCGGGACGCTCCCCCGCCAGTTCCTCGTCGTGCTCAACGACAATGGGATGTCCATCAGCAAGCCGCAGGGGGCGCTCTCGCACTACTTCGATCGCCTGCGGCTCAGCCATTTCTACGGCGACATCAAGCGTCACGCGAAGGAGGCTCTGCGCGGGATGCCCGGCGGCGGGACCATCCGCGAGGCCTACCACAAGCTCGGCGAGGCGTGCAAGGCCGTTGCCAATGAGGGCGCCTGGTTCGAGCACTTCGGGCTCGTGACCGTCGGCCCCATCGACGGGCACGACATCCCGCGCTTGGTGGAGTATCTGCGCGAGGCCCGCGACTTCGAACGCCCGATGGTGCTCCACGTGAAGACCGTCAAGGGGAAGGGGTTCGATGTCGCGGAGAAGGACAGCAGCACGTTCCACTCTCCGCCGGCGTTCAGGCTCGACGGGGCCTTCGACGACGAGGGCTGCCGCGTCGAGCTCAAGAGCGACGGGCGCAGCTTCACCACCGCCTTCGCCGACGCCCTGGTGGATCTGATGGAGCGCGACGCCAAGGTGGTGACCTGCACCGCGGCGATGCCCGACGGGACGGGGCTCAACAAGGTTTTGCCGCTTTTCCCCGACCGTGCCTGGGACACGGGGATCTGCGAGAGCCACGCGCTCGACATGATGAGCGGGCTGGCCAAGGCGGGGTTCAGGCCGTTCTTCGCCGTGTACTCCACGTTCCTGCAGCGGGCCTTCGATCAGGCGTTTCAGGAGTCCGCGCTCCAGGGGTTGCCCGTGCGTCTGTGCCTGGACCGCGCGGGGCTGGTGGGGGGTGACGGGGCGGTGCACCACGGGTTCTGCGATGTGGCGTTGCTGCGCACGCTGCCCGGGGCGGCGCTCACCGCCGCCATCGACGAGCCCAGCCTGCGGGCCGCGATGGAGTTCATGCGTTCGTACGACGAGGGGCTCTCGAGTGTGCGCTATCCGCGTGACAATGTGTCGGCGCGGTTGTCCGGCGAGGCGTGCCCGGCGTTTGTGCTGGGGCGGGCGCGGTGCCTGACACCCCGGTTTGATCTTCTCGCGGAGGGCGGCGAGAAGCCCGACGCGGTCGTCCTGGCGTTCGGTACGCCGGTCTTCGCCGCTCTGGACGCGGCGGACGTGCTCGCGGGCGAGATGGGCGTGGGCGTGTACGACGCGCGGTTCGCCAAGCCGATCGACGAGCGGGTTCTGGCGGCGGCGCTGGAGAGCGGCGCGGCGGTGGTGACGGTGGAGGACCACGGGATCGTGGGCGGGTTTGGCGCCGCGGTGCTGGAGTCGGCGCAGGGGCTGGGGCTGGACGCGTCGCGGGTGACGCGCGTAGCGATCCCCGATCGCTGGATTCATCAGGATCCGCGGGCGAGGCAGCTCGCGGAGGTCGGGCTGGACGCGGCCGGGCTAGTCCGAACGCTGCGAGGGCTGGTGCGCGCCCCTTCGCGGGGTCGGGGCGTTCGAGCCTGATATCCTTGGCCCGGTTTTCGAGGAGTGTTCCGCGTGGGACGATCGGTCCTCCTGCTGACGAACCACAGCAAGCCCGACGCGCAGGCCGCCGCCGCGGAGGTGCGTGAGCTGGTCGAGCGTCGGGGGCGTGTGATCGCGGAGCTGCCCGCGGACAACGAGCCGCTGCCGGACAAGCTCCCGCCGATTGATCTGGTGGTGGTGCTGGGCGGGGACGGGACGCTTCTGGGTCAGACGCGGCGGTGTCTGGATCTGGACGTGCCGATGCTGGGGATCAACCTGGGGAAGCTCGGGTTCATGGCGGAGTTTGATCTCGCGAGCGTTCGGCTGCAGGCCGAGTCTTTGTTCGGGGATGGTCCCCTGGCGATCCGCAAGCTGGGGCTGCTGCACGCGGAGGTGCACAGCGGGGACACGGATCGTCTGCGGTTTCAGGGGGTGGCGCTGAACGACTGCGTGATCACGGCGGGCCCGCCGTTTCGGATCATCACGCTGTCGCTGACGATCGACGGGACGCAGGGCCCGACGGTGAACGGGGACGGGCTGGTGATCTCGACGCCCACGGGCTCGACGGCGTACAACCTCTCGGCGGGCGGGCCGATCGTGGCGCCGACGGTGGACGCGATCGCGATCACGCCGATCGCGGCGCAGAGCCTGTCGTTCCGGCCGATCCTGGTGGGGGCGACGAGCATCATCGAGGTGGTGGCGCAGCGGGTGAACTTTGCTCCTCCCGCGGCGGGGACGACGATGGTGCTCGACGGGCAGGTGCAGATTCCGCTGCGTCTGCGCGACCGGATCCTGGTGACGACGCACGGCAAGTACGTGCGGTTTGTCCGCAGCCCCGCGACGGACTACTGGTCGCGGCTGATCAACAAGCTCCACTGGGCGCGGGCGCCGCGGCATCGGTGAGAGAGCGCATCTCCCGCGGTTCGGTCGCGTGTGGGCCTCTGCGGACGGGGATGCCGGGCGCGGAAAGCCGAGTCCGCTCCCTTACGGTCGCGGTTCTGTGGGGTGTGACGTGGGGCGTTCCTTGCGGGACCAGGGGGCGAACTCTTGGATGAGGGGTGGTTCGGCGTGGTCACCGGGCCAGGAGTCGACGGCGTAGTCGGTGTTGGTGGTGAGGTCGCGGATGACGGCGGTGCGGTGGGGGTCGAAGATGAGGAAGCCGAAGCGCCAGCGCGGGTGTCGGACGGCGTGGAAGCGCAGGAGTTGTTCCTGGGCGAGCAGGTCGAGGTAGGTCGTGGTGTTGGTGGATTCGTCGACGCAGTCGAGCTGGCCGGGCTCGGCGAAGGCGCGGTGGTCGCGGTGGTGGTCGCGCCAGGTGGGGGTTTGCTCGCCCGCGGTGCGCTCGAAGGCGGCGATGGCGGGGGCGAGGGCGTCGCGTTCGGCCTGGGGGTCGTGGGCGTGGTCGAAGAGCGCGCGGATCTCGTTCCAGCGCTGGTCGTGGATGGAGAAGGTGGTCTGGACGGCCCCGCCGAAGGCGTAGTGGAGGGGGACGTGGTGGCGGGAGAGGGGTGCGGGCGTGTGCTCGAGTTCGCGGCAGCCGGCGGCGAGGGTGGGGAGGAGGATGAGCGTCACTACCATGAGCGGGTGTGCATGCACGAGTCGGATCTCCTGGCGCGGATCGTTGGCCGGAGCGCGGGGCAGCGTGCGCGGTTTCCGCACGTGCTGGTGGGCCCCGGGGATGATTGTGCGCTGGTGCGTGCGGGCGGGGCGGAGGTGCTGCTGAAGACGGATCAGGTGGTGGAGGGGCGGCACTTTGTGCGTGGGACGGCGACGGAGCTGGTGGCGCGGAAGGCGTTGTGCCGGGCGCTGTCGGACGTGGCGGCGATGGCGGGGACGCCCGTGGCGGCGCTGGTGGGGGCGACGCTGCCCCGGGGGATGACGGGGGCGGGGGAGTTGAGCGACGCGCTGCACGCGTGGGGTGAGAGGTATTCGTGCCCGGTGGTGGGGGGTGACCTTGCGACGGGGGGTGACGGGTTGGTGCTGTGCGTGTCGGTGCTGGCGACGGCGCACGCGTCGCGGGGGTGCGTGCTGCGGTCGGGCGCGCGCGCGGGGGACGGGGTGTATGTGACGGGCGCGCTGGGGGGAAGTTTGGAGAAGGATGGCGGGGGGCGGCACTTGACCTTTGAGCCGCGGCTGCGGGAGGCGCGATGGCTGGCGGGGGTGCTGGGGGGATCGCTGCGGGCGATGATGGATGTTTCGGATGGATTGGGGCTGGCTGCGTCGCGGCTGGCGCGGCGTGCGGGGGTGGTGATGGAGCTTGATGTGGAGCGCGTGCCGCGGCATGCGGGGGTTGATGTGAGGGGCGCGCTGGGGGATGGCGAGGACTATGAGCTGTTGTTCACGGCGAGCGGGGAGGTGGCGGGGGTGTGTCCGGAGACGGGGACGGCGATCACGCGGATCGGGCGGGTGGTGGAGGGGGAGGGGGTGGGGGCGTTTGCGATGATCGAGGCGTGTCGAGCTGTCGGGCTTTGGATGGGAGCACGGTTGAGATGGCGAGGATCACGCGGATGTGCGCGGGGGAGGGGCACACGCGGGCGCTGGCGCGCGACGTGGCGCGATTGCTGCGCGCGGGGGATGTGCTCTTGCTCGACGGGGAGATGGGCGCGGGGAAGACGACGCTGACGCGGGAGCTTGCGGCGGGGCTGGGCGTGGCGGGCGGGCTCGTGTCGAGCCCGACGTTCGTGGTGATGAATCAGTATCCGTGCGTGATCGAGGGAAAGGTCGGGGTGATGGTGCACGTGGATGCGTACCGGCTGGGTGGGGTTGAGGAGCTGGAGAGCACGGGGTGGGACGAGTGTTTTTCGGAGGCGGGGGATCCGGTCGGGCACGGTGTGGGCGTGGTGGAGTGGGCGGAGCGGATTGAGGGCGTGTTCGCGGGGGCGCGGAGCGTGGCGCGGCTGGCGATTGAGGTGTTGGGGGAGACGCGTCGGGGGATCACGCTGGAGATTCCATCGGCGTGGGAGTCGCGTCCGGAGGCGGAGATGATGCGCACGCGCGAGCCCACGGCGTGCCCGGTGACGGGCGTGCTCGTGGAATCGACGCGGGGGACGTATCCCTTCGCGGACGAGAAGGCCAAGCTCGCGGACCTGGGGCGGTGGATGAGCGGGGCGTACCGCATCGCCCGCGAGGCCAGCCCCGGGGAGCTTGAGGGGCCCGAGGGAGAGCGAACTTGACAAGGGCGGCGGCCCGCGCGAGCGCGGTGCGCGGAGTGTTCGTACACTCGGTGATGCTCCGGAGAATGCTGGTTTTCGCGTCGGTGGTGATGGGGGTGGGGTCGCCGGCGGTGGCGGCGGAGGAGCCGCGGGCGATGGGCCTGTGGCCCTTGTTCGCGCAGTCGTTCGACGTGTTCACGGTGCTGCTGCTGCTGGGGTCGGTCACGGGGCTGACGGTGGTGTTCATCGCGATGATCGAGGTGAGGAAGGGGCGGATCCTGCCCGAGGGCTCGACGAAGCGGTTGCAGGAGCTGGTGTATTCGTCGCGGTGGGAGGAGCTGCGGTTCTTTGTGCAGCGGGACGAGAGCTATGTGTCGCGGGTGCTGCGGCAGCCTTTGCACCACCTCAATCAGGACCGGGGGACGATGCGGGAGTCGGCGGAGCTGGCGGCGAGCGAGGAGACGGCGCGGTGGTTCCGGAAGATTGAGCTGCTCAACGTGATCGGGAACTTGGGCCCGCTGATCGGGCTGGCGGGGACGGTGTGGGGGATGATCCTGGCGTTCAGCTCGCTGGGTCAGGCGGGGGGGGATTCGCAGGCGGCGGATCTGTCGGTGGGGATCTCGAAGGCGTTGTTCCACACGCTGCTGGGGCTGTGCCTGGCGATCCCGTGCCTGTTCGTGTTCGGCGTGTACCGGGGGGTGGTGGACCGGCTGTGCACGCGCGGGATGGTGATGGTGAGCGAGGTGGTGGAGCGGCTGCCGGCGCGGGAGAGCGGCGCGGGCGCGCCGGCGCCTCATGCGTGACCGGCGTCTCCATGGCGCGGTGGCGGTGGGCAAGATCAACGTCACGCCGCTGATCGACGTGGTGATGTGCCTGATTATTTTCTACCTGCTGGTGGGTCGGCTGGCGTACGACCGGTCGGCGCGGGTGCAGCTTCCGCGTTCGATGATCGGCGCGGAGTCTCCCAAGAGCGAGGGGCTGATCATCAACATCGCGATGGAGGACGACGGGACGTCGCGGATCCTGGTGGACGGTCGTGGGGTGGAGCTGGAGGGTCTGGCGGCGATGCTGGGGGCTGTGCCGGCGGGGGGCGGGGTGCAGATCCGGGCGGATCGGCGCCTGCCGTATGGCTCGATCAGCCCGGTGGTGGACGCGTGCCGGAGGGCGGGGCTGACGAGCGTGCGTCTGACGGCGGCGCGGGCGGGGGGTGGGTGATGGGGTTTCGTCGTCGGAGCGCGATGGCGCAGCATGACCTGCACTACGGGCCCAACATGACGCCCATGGTGGACGTGGTGATGGTGATCCTGGTGTTCTTCATGGCGAGCGCGGCGTTCTTGGGGCCGGAGTGGTTTCTGCGGACGGCGATCCCTCGCCCGGCGCCGGCGGTGGCGGACGCGGAGCGGGTGACGTGGACGCTGCGGCTGTCGCGTCCGGCGAACATCACGAGCGTTCGCGTGAACGAGCTGCCGGAGATGACGATCGAGGCCGTGGAGGCGTGGATGGAGAACCAGCTCCGGTCGATCTCGCGGGATCGGATCACGGTGATCATCAGCCCGGAGGCGCCGGTGCCTTATGACGAGGTAGTGCGGGCGCATGAGATCTGCGCGCGGAAGGGGATCAAGCGTGTGGGGCTGGCGGGGGGAGAGAAGTGATACGGATTCGTGATTTGGGTTGGGCGGCGGAGTGAAGTGGATCGAGATGCTGCCCTTGCGGAGCGAGGGGGCACCCAGAGGGGGTCGGAACAGGCACGGGCGGAGATGCGGGGCTTGGACGGAGCTTGCGTTATTGGCCCGCGAAGATCTGGAGTCGGTGTCCCTGGGGTTTGAGCCCGTGTGATTCGCAGGCGTGGGCGCAGAGGCGGTCGAGGTTGGGGATGTCGACGGCGAGGATCTGCTTGGTGTCGAGGCGGATGATGAGGGCCCCGGGGTTCTGGCCGTAGACCACGTGGTAGTGGGCCTGCTCGTCGTCGAAGGGGACGCGCTGGATGATCCCGGCGTCCTGGAGGAGGCGGAGGGTTCGGTAGACGGTGGCCTTGCTGACACGACCGCCGTTCTTGCGGGCTTCGTCGAGGACTCGGTCGGCCTCGAAGACGCCATCGAGGCGCATGACGACGTCGAGGAGGCTCGCGCGTTCGGGGGTGTACTTGAGCCCTTCGCCCTTGAGGCGTCTGCGGAAGACGGCGCAGAGCGGGTCGAGGACGCGGAGGGCGGGCGCGCTTTGGGGCGGGGTGCGGCGTGAGGAACTCTGGGCGCGTGTTCCGGGGCGGGGCATGTCTTATGCTATTCGAGCGGGGTGTTGTTCGAGCGGGGGCTTGGTCGGGCCGGGTGTTGAGGGCGTAGCGGGTCATGTCGAACCGTCTGATGGGTCTGGTCGCGCTCGCCATCGGCATCGTGTCGATCGCGATGTGCTGCGCGATCGGGACGGGGGATTTTGCGCACGGGACGACGGTGGTGCTGGCGAGGCTGTTTACGTGCGGGTGGCCGAGCGCGGTGTATCTGGTGTCGGGGGTCGGGCTGGCGCGGCTGCTCCGCCCGGCGTTCAAGTATTCGGGTGATCCGACGTGCCTGCAGATCGGGTGCGGGCTGGCGGTCAATCTGTTTCTGTCGCACCTGCTGGGCGTGCTGGGGGTGCTGCACGGCGTGTTGGGGCAGGCGGTGACGGTGGGGATTGCGGCGGTGGGGCTGGGTCTCTTGGCGCACCAGTTGGCGACGCGTCGGCACGCGCCGCGGGCGGTGGCGCCGAGGGCGATTGCGGCGCCCGAGCCCGGGACGCTTCTGCGGCGGTTGCTGGTGGCGATTCTGGCGACGGTGCCGGTGGCGGCGCTGCTGACGGCGGCGTGCATCCCGCCGGGGCTCTTGTGGTCGACGGAGTTTGGCGGGTACGACGCGCTGAGTTATCACCTGCAGCTGCCGCAGGAGTGGCTGGCGCGGGGGCGGCTGGAGCCTTTGGCGCACAACGTGTACTCGTACCTGCCGGGGTGGATGGAGGCGGCGTACTTGCACTTGGCGGCGATGACGGGGGCGCCGGTGGAGGCGGATGATGCGGGGCGGTTCGGGCTTCTGGCGGGGTCGGGGTGGCGGGCGATGTCGTGCCAGCTGCTGCACGCCCACGTGACGCTGGCGGGTGCGTGGTGCGTGGCGCGGATGGTGCGGCGGATGCTGGTGATGGGCAAGGCGACGGAGAGCACGTCGTCGGCGGCGGCGTGGCTGTCGGGCGCGCTGGTCTTGGCGACTCCGTGGACGCTGGTGGTGGGGTCTCTGGCGTACAACGAGATGGCGTTGGTGGCGTTGTTCGCGTGCGCGTGCATGGCGGCGGTGGACGCGGGGCCTTCGCCGTATGTGCGGGGTGGGCTGGCGGGGCTGCTGGTGGGCGCCGCGTGCGGGGCGAAGCCGACGGCGTTGCTGTTCGCGGGGGTGCCGGTGGCGATATTGCTGCTGGGGACGCTCTCGCCGCGGGTGTGGCACCGGGCGATCGTGCCGGGCGTGGTGGCGGGTGCGGTGATGGTGGCGCCTTGGCTGTGGCGGAACTATGAGGCGGGTGGGAACCCGGTGTTCCCGGCGATGGCGGGGACGTTCGGCGGGGCGCACTGGTCGGGCGAGCAGGTGGCGCGGTTCACGCGGGCGCACCAGTTTTCGGGGACGGTGCGCGAGCGGATCGCGCTGGCGTATCAGGTGGACACGACGGACCCCGCGGGTGCGCGGCATCGGGGGCTGATGCATCCGCAGTGGGGCATTCTGTTTCCGATGGTGCTGCTGTCGATCGGGGTGGGGGCGGTGTGGGCGAGGGCCCGGCTGTTTGTGCTGTTGCTGGGGCTGGGTCTGCTGGGGCAGCTGGTGCTGTGGATGACGACGACGCACATCCAGTCGCGGTTCTTGATGCCGATGATCGTGCCGGGGGTGGCGTTGTGCACATTCGCGTTCGCGGGGGTGCGTGAGGGAGTGCTGAAGGTGACGCCGCGGGACGAGCCGAGCCCGGTGCGGGACGTGGCGTTCGCGTGCCTGTGGCTTCCGCTGCTGGCGCAAGTGGTGCTGGCGATGCGGGTGTATGCGCGGGAGGGGCGTGGGGGTCAGCACCCCAACGCGGTGCTGGCGAGCGAGCCGGCGCTCACGGCACGCATGATGTATGACGAGATCAACGCGGGGGTGCCGTCGGGGTCGCGGCTGCTGCTCATCGGGGAGGCGATGGCGTTTTATCGCCCGAAGGGGACGCTGTACAACACGACGTGGGACGAGTGGATCTTTGCGCAGGAAGGGGCGCTTAAGGCGAGCGGGGCGACGCACGCGATCATCGAGCTTCCGGCGATTGCGCGGCTGGTGAGCTCGAAGTTTTCGCCGCCCGATCTGTCGATCGCGAACACGGTGCGGTGGATGCAGGCGCGGAGCGAGGTGGTATCGCGGGATGACGAGCGCGGGTGGTACCTGGTGCGGCTGCGGGAGGGCGCGGAGGGGCGGTAGTGGGCGGGCGCACGTCTCGCTACGATGGCGTTGATGCGTGTGGCGCTGGCGCCCCTCAACCCGATTGTCGGCGATATGGCGCACAACGCGGGGCTGATCCGTGGGGCCATCGCCCGGGCGCGGGAGGCGGGGGCGGAGCTGGTGGTGTGCCCGGAGCTTGCCTTGTGCGGGTATCCGCCCAAGGACCTGTTGCTGCAGGAGGGGTTTATCGGCGCGGGCGTGGAGGCGGCGCGGGAGATCGGCGAGAAGCACACCGGCGGGATCACGGCGGTGTTCGGCGCGGCGCTCCCGCGGGATCGGTCGCGTCCCCGGGGGCCCATCGCGAACAGCCTGCTGGCGTACCGCGACGGGAAGCTTCTGGCGTGGTACGACAAGCGGTTGCTGCCGACGTACGACGTGTTTGATGAGGATCGGTATTTCGAGCCGGGCGACGCGGCGGCGGTGGTGGAGGTGGCGGGCACGCGCGTGGGGCTGGCGATCTGCGAGGATCTGTGGAGGGGCGACGACGCGGGCTTCTCGTCGCGGTACGCGGGGGCCCCGGACCCGGTGGGGGAGCTGGTGGCGCAGGGGGCGAAGGTCATCGTGGCCCCGTCGGCGAGCCCGTTCGTGCTGGGGAAAACGGACAAGCACCGGGCGATCGTGCGCGGGCACGCGAGGGCGCACGGCGTTCACGTGGCGTCGCTCAATCAGCTCGGGGGGAACGACGAGCTGGTCTTTGACGGGCACGCCATCGCGTACGACCCGTCGGGAAGGCTGATCGCGCACGGGGAGCTGTTCCGCGGTGAGCTCACGGTGGTGGACTTGGGCGGGGCGCGGGGGCTGGACGAGCCGGAGGCAGAGGCCGAGGCGTTGCTGTTTGATGCGCTGGTGCTGGGGATCCGGGACTATCTCGGGAAGACGGGGTTTCGCTCGGCGATTCTTGGGCTTTCCGGGGGGATTGATTCGGCGCTGACAGCGGTCTTGGGCGTGGCGGCGCTGGGTCGGGAGCACGTGCGGGGCGTGGCGATGCCGGGGGAGTACTCGTCGGGGCACTCGCGCGAGGACGCGGTGGAGCTTGCGGAGCGGCTGGGGATCGCGTGCCCGGTCGTGCCGATCGACGGGGCGATGCGGGGTTTTCGCGGGATGCTGGACCCGGCGTTCAGGGCGTTGTCCCTGGCGCCGCTGGGCGCGTCGCTCCCCGACCTTGCGGAGGAGAACCTGCAGTCGCGGATCCGCGGGACGATCCTGATGGCGATGTCGAACCGCTCGGGCGCGATGGTGCTCACCACGGGGAACAAGTCGGAGCTGGCGGTGGGGTACTGCACGCTCTACGGCGACATGAACGGCGGGCTGGCGGTTCTTTCGGACGTCTCCAAGCAGTGGGTGTACCGCCTGTCGCGATGGATCAACACGAACCATGCCTCGCGGGGGTTCTCGCGGGCCCCGATCCCCGAGCGGAGTCTTACCAAGGCTCCGTCGGCGGAGCTGCGCCCGAACCAGACCGATCAGGACTCGCTCCCGCCTTACGAGGTGCTGGACGAGATCATCGAGCGGTACGTGGAGGGGCGTCAGGCTCCCGCGACGATCGTGCGCGAGTCGGGGCACGACGCGGCGACGGTGGCGCGGTGCGTGCGGATGATTGATTTGTCCGAGTACAAGCGGCGGCAGGCGGCGATCGGGCTCAAGGTCACGAGCGTGGCGTTCGGGACGGGGCGGCGATTTCCGGTGGCGCAGGGGTGGCGGCCCGGGGTGTAGGCGCGGCGCGGGGGGAGAGAGGCCGTACGATCGCCCGCGTGCGCTCGGTCTCGATCATCCTCTCGACGTACAACAACCCGGGGCACCTCCGGCGTGCGCTCTGCGGGTATCTCGGGCAGACGCGCCGGGGCTTTGAGATTCTGATCGCGGATGACGGGAGCGGCGGGGAGACGCGCGAGGTCGTGCGCGAGTTCCGGTCCCGGGCGGGTGTCCGCGTGGCGCACGTGTGGCACGAGGATCGGTCGTGGCGGAAGTGCCGGATCTTGAACAAGACGCTGCGGTTGGCGCGGTCGGAGTATGTGCTGTTCAGCGATGGGGACTGCGTGCCCCGCCCGGACTGGGTGGAGCAGCACGCGCGGCGGGCGCGGCCCGGGCGGTTTCTGTCGGGGGCCGATTGTCGATGGACGGCGGAGGTGACGCGGGCGATCACGTGCGACGACGTGGAGTCGGGGCGGGTGTTCGAGTGGGGGTGGCTGCGGGCGAGGGGGATGCCGTTGGACAAGCGGGTGCTGAAGGTGGTGCCGCCGCGGTGGCTGGGGGCGCTGATGGACGCGTCGAATGTGTCGCGGGCGCGGTGGTCGGGGTCGAACGCGTCGGGGTGGAGGGCGGACCTGGTGCGGGTGAACGGGTTTGACGAGCGGTTCAGCGGGTGGGGGAAGGAAGATCACGAGCTGGGCGTGCGGCTGTGGAACTCGGGGGTGAGTTCGCGGCACATTCGGTACACGGCGGTCACGTACCACCTGGATCACGGCAAGCCGTACTTTGATCAGGGGAAGTTCGAGGCGAACCTGGTGATCCTGAGGGAGACGATCGCGACGCGGTCGGTGCGGGCGCGGGTTGGGCTGGAGGAATCGGGAGAGGATCACACGGTCGAGGAGGCGAATCCGACGCTGGTGCCGGCGGGCTAGAGCGGATTTAGTCCTGGTGGAGCGAGCATCGTGCCCCGCTCGGGATGGTGTTGCCCAGGCGGGCTGGAAGCCCGCCCCACCAGAGACGCTGTGCTTCGACGGAGCTCGCTCCAATGCCGCGGGAGGGCGTGGGGGATCACTCGCCCGAGACCCACAGCGGGCCTTGCGCGTATTTTCCTTCGTACCAGGCGTTGGTGTTGCGTCGGAGTTCGGCGAGGAAGCCGACCGCGGCGAGCCGCCCCAGGCCCAGGGTGAGGGTGATCGATTCGGGGGTCATCTCGAGGGCTTCGAGGGGCACGCCCTCACGTTCGGCGAGGGCGCGGGCGGCGGCCTCGACCATGGCGCGGACGCGCGGGTGCTGGAGCGGGGTGCCGCGGACGGCGGTCAGGCGGACGGTGCATCGCTCGCTCACGGGCGCGCCCCGGTGATGCGGAGTGCGGCGTCGAGAAAACCCGGGGCGTCGTGGCCCAGGAGGAGGGCGTGGTGGGGTGGGATTCCCGCGGCGCGGGCGGCTTCTTGGTCTCGGGGCGAGTCGCCGATCATCCAGGACGAGGCGAGATCGATGGAGAGATCGGCGGCGGCGGCGAGGAGCATGCCGGGGGCGGGCTTGCGCCAGGCGTGCTCGGAGGTGAACGCCGGGGTGCGCCCCGAGGGATGGAAGGGGCAGAAGTAGAACGCGCGGACGAGGGGCTGGGCGTCTTGATCCTGGAGCAGCTCGCGGACGCGCGCGTTGACGCGGGTGACCTGATCGGGGCGGGCCGCCCCGCGGGCGACGGAACCCTGGTTAGACACGACGACCAGGAGGAACCCGGCGGCGGCGAGGCGCTGGCAGCCGGCGTGAACCCCATCCAGGAGCCTGACCAGCGCGGGGTCGACGAGATCGCCGGGGGCTCCGGCGGGCGGCGGGGGGAGCTCGTTGCACGCGATGAGCGTGTCGTCGCGGTCGAGGAAAACGGCGGGGGTGGGCATGGGGCTTTGGTGCGGGCGAGTGGGCGGGGAGGTTTGGCGCGGGTGCGTTGTGTTCTTCGAACGTATGCTCTTGGTGTTCGCGGAGCCCCGGTGGCCCGCCAAGATCCATGGATGGTCGCTCCCACAACTCTGCGCGGCGGTACTTCGCGGGGGTCGCGGTCGTTGCGGTCTTGGTGTTTGCGTCGCTCGCGGCGTGGCTGTGGTCGATGGAGCGGCGGGCGATGTTGCGGGCCGCGGTGGTGGAGCGGACAGCGGCGGTTCCCGAGGGCTCGCTCGCGGAGGTGGCGCGGGCGGTGGCGTCGCTGAAGCTCGTCACGGTCGAGATCGAGACGACGGCATCAGTGACGGTTCGCGATCAGAGCTGGCGCGGGGACGTGAGCGCCACGGTCAGCGCGCCCGTCCGGCTTCACTACGGCACGGACTTGTCGGGGCTGGCGTCGGAGCGGATTGTGGCGGCGTCGCCCGCGGATCACTACACCGTCACGATCCCGCCGCCGACGCGGATCGCGACGGACGTGTTCAGTGAGAAGGAGACGACCAAGGTCGAGATCGGCTGGCTGCGGCTGCGGTCCCGCGCGGGGGAGCACGCGCTGGGCCAGGCACGCAAGCAGCTGCCCGCCCAGGCCCGCGCGATGGTGCTGCGGCCTGAGGATGCCGAGCTTGTCGCGGTGAAGACGGTCGAGCAGGTCGAGGGGCTGCTGCGCGCGATCCTGGGCGACCGGGCGAGGGTCTCGGTGCGGATCGAGGCGGCGGGGCCGGAGAGCGGTGGGCCATGAGCATGATCGCGGCGGTGTGGCGGTGCCGCTGGGGGCTGGCGCGTCTGGGCCTGTGCGGGTTCTTGCTGTGGGCGATCGCGGCGGACACGGCGTCCCGGCTGGCGCGGCTGGAGCTTTCCGCGCTGCCCGGGTTTGACGCGGCGGGGGAGATCGCGTCGCTGCGCGCGCAGGGGCGCTTCGGGGAGGGGTTGGTGCTGGCGCGAGCGGCGCTGGAGGAGCCGGGCCCTGACGCGGAGGCGGTCCGGCGTGAGCTTGAGCTCACGAAGTCGGAGCAGGACAGCTGGCTGCGGCGATTGAAGGACGCGGGGCGGGGGGCGGTGACGGGGCGCGGAGATTCGCTCGAGTCGCTGGTCGGCGCTGTGGTTGCAGACATGTTTGTGGTGGGTGATGTTCGGGACTTGCTGATTCAGGGCACGCGGCTGGTGATGGACGGCGAGAGTGACGAGCTGATTCTGGCGCTGTCGACGTTGGGGGTGGTGACGACGTTGGCGCCGGAGATTGATTGGGTGCCGAGCGTGCTGAAGGCGGCGAAGAAGGCGGGCTCTTTGGGGCAGAACCTGGCGGCGTCGCTCACGAGGACGATCAAGGGCGGGAAGGTGGGCGAGCTGACGCCCGTGCTGAGGGACGTGCGGAAACTGGCGGAGACGGCGTCGCCGGGCGGGGCGGTGCGGCTGCTGCGGCACGCGGAGGAGCCCGAGGACATCGCGCGGCTGGCGCGGTTCCTGGAGCGTGAGGGCGAGGGTGGGGCGGCGGCGCTGCATGTGCTCGGCAGGGAGGGCGCGGAACTGGCGATGGGCGGCGCGCCGGGGCGGTTGCTCAAGCAGGCGGCTCGGAAGGGGCGGTCGGGGGCGGAGTTTCTGCGCGGGCGTTCTGCGCGGGCGCTGCTGAGGCCGCATCCTTTGATTGGGCTGGTGAAGGCGGTGGGGAAGGGGAACGCGGCGGACCTTGTGAACCGGGTTCTGGAGCGGGTGGGTGGGTCGGCGTGGTGGGTGATTCCTGCCCTGAGTGGGTGGTTTGTTGTGGAAGTGGGTATTTTGGTGTGGCGCGTAGGCCCTGGTCGGCATCGGAGGGTATTGGACGGGGCGGAATCCTCGTGAGTGGGGGTCGTCCGTCCCGATCGAGCTGGAGACGATCATGGGTGCGAGGCTGATGATGCCGGAACCCCAGGGCGTAACGAGAAGCGATGAGCTGGCGGGGCTTCTGCCCGGGCTGCTAGCGGGGGAGGCTCGGGCGTGCGAGCGCTTTGTGCGGGAGACCACGCCGCGGGCGTTGGCGACGGCGCGTCGGTACTTTTCGAACGAGGCGGACGCGTTGGACGCGCTGCAGGACGCGTACGCGTCGGCGTTCCGGGCGCTCTCGAAGTTTGAGGGCGGGAGCGCGCTCACGACGTGGTTTCACCGGATCGTGGTGAACGCGTGCCTGATGAAGCTGCGGGCGCGTCGTCGGCGTCCCGAGCGGACGCTGGAGGATCTGCTGCCCCGGTTCAAGGACGACGGGCACCCCGAGGAGTTTTTCCGCGACTGGAAACCTCCGGAAGAGAGCGGCATCGAACGGGACGAGACACGGCGCATCGTGCGGTCGTGCATCGAGCAGCTCCCCGAGGCGTACCGGGAGATCGTCCTGGTGCGGGACATCGAGGGGCTGGACACGGGCGAGGCGGCGGCGTTGCTGGGGATCACCGAGAACGCCGTGAAGACCAGGCTCCACCGGGCGCGGCAGGCGTTGCGTGAGCTTCTGGACCAGCACCTTGGAGGCGACTGATGTGCGTGCATGAATCGATCACCTGCAAGGAACTCACGGATTTCCTGATGGAGTATCTGGACGACGAGCTCGACACGAAGCGTCGGGCGCTGTTCGACCAGCACCTGTCCATCTGCCCGTCGTGCGTGAAGTACCTCGCGACGTATCGCAAGACGGTGGAGCTGGGGAAGGACGCGTTCCGGAGTGATCCTGACGCGCGGGCGAACTGCGATGTGCCCGAGGGGCTTGTGCGGGCGATCATCGCGGCGCGGCGGGTGTAGGGCGGTCAAGTCTGCTTCCCCTCGCGGAGCGAGGGGGTACCCGAACGCCCGAGTGCGTTAGCGGGCGCTCGCGGTGACGCGGTCGATTTCTTCGAGGCTGGTCGCGCCCTCGCTGACGAGGCGCCATCCGAACTGGGTGAGGGTGGTGAAGTGGCCCTGCTCGATGATTTTTTTCATGGCCGAGATGGACGGCGTGCGGAGCACGATGTCTCGGAGCTCGTCGTTGAACTCGAGGAGCTCGAAGAGGGCCCGCCGGCCGCGGAACCCGGTGCGGAGGCAGCGTGCGCAGCCGGTGGGGATGAAGACGGTGGATTTTCCCTGGAGCCACTTGCCCATGCGTGAGGCGACGCCCGGGGGCACCTTGGCTTCGCGTTTGCAGTTGTCGCAGAGGACTCGGACGAGGCGCTGGGCGAGGATGAGGTCGAGGGAGTTGGCGACGAGGTAGGGCTCGACCTTGAGGTCCAGGAGGCGGAAGACGGCGGCGATGGAGTCCTTGGCGTGGACGGTGGAGAAGACGACGTGCCCGGTCATGGCGGCCTGCATGGCGGTGCGTGCGGTTTCTTCGTCGCGGATCTCGCCGACGAGGATGACGTCGGGGTCCTGTCGGAGGACGCTGCGCAGGAGCATGCCGAAGGTGTTTCCCTTGGATTCGTCGATGGGGATCTGGGTGGTTCCTTCGAGCTTGTACTCGACGGGGTCCTCGATGGTGATGACGTTTCGTGAGGTTCGGTCGATGATGCGGAGGCAGTTGAAGAGGGTGGTGGATTTTCCGGAGCCCGTGGGTCCGCAGACGAGGAGGAGCCCGCTGTCCTGCTCGCAGACGCGGCGGACGCGTTCGATCATGTAGTTCTGGAGGCCCAGGTCTTCGAGTCCCTGGGGCACGCCGCGGGAATCGAGGACGCGCAGGACGAGTTTTTGTCCGTGGACGCTGGGGGTGAAGCTGACGCGGTACTCGACGCGTCGGTCGGGGAACTCGACGGAGAAGTGTCCTTCCTGGACGGCGTCTCGGCCGACGATGGCCATGGTGCAGGCGGTCTTGATGAGGCCGTAGACCAGCTCGCCGACGCGTTTGGGGAGATCGATGAGGGGGACCATGTCTCCGTCGACGCGCATGCGGAGGTGGAAGGTGTCCTGCTTGGGTTCGAGGTGGATGTCGGTGGCGCGTCCCTTGGAGGCGAGCTGGAGGAGGAGGCGTACCGCGTTGGGCCCGTCGCTGGTTCCGGCGAGGGCGGCGCTGGGCCTTCCCCCGGCGTCGATGACGCGGACGCTCTCGTGGGTCGAGCCCTTGGGGGGGAGGCTGTCGAGCATGGCGCCCAGCTCGAACATCCAGGCCATGATGGACGCCTTGATGCCGCTGGAGGCTTCGGGGTCGGGGATGGCGTCGTCGACGTGGAACGAGGGCTCGGGAGGGGCGGCGGACTCGAAGAGCCACTCGTGCGACCCGACGCGGAGGATGTCTCCGGCGCCGAGGACCGCGCGGTCGATCTTTTTCTCGTTGACCTTGGTGCCGTTGCGTGAGCCCAGGTCGCGCACGGCGTACTTCGCGCCCTCGGGCTCGACGACGCAGTGGTATCGGCTGGCGCGTTCGTCCAGGATGGCGATGGTGTTGTCGGCGCCCCGGCCGATCGTGACCGGCGAGCCGGCGAGCTCGATGGGCCTGGTCTGTCCCCGGATGGGCGTCAGTCGGAATCCCGGCACGATCGCTCCGCTTCGTTCGATGGTCCGGGCGCTTCGGCCCGGCGCTGGGCCGCCGCCGGTCCGGTGGGCCGCACGCGCGGCCGGGCAATGCTAGATCGCTCTGGGCGTGTGGGAGCTTCCATACAGTTGGCCCCATGATCGACGCCAAGGCTCTGCGCGAGAACCCCGAACGCTTCCGGCTGGGCTGCGCCCGCAAGGGGTTCCGCATCGACATCGACCGGGTGCTGGTGCTGGACGAGCAGAGGCGCGGGCTGCTCACGAAAATGGAGGGCCTGCGGGCGGAGCAGAAGCGGCTCGAGAAGGACTCGGGGCCCACGATCGGGCGGCTGGCCGGGGCGCTCAAGAAGGCGTCCGGGGAGGAGGCCCAGCGGCTGCAGAAGGAGCTGGAGGAGCTGAAGTCGCGTCCGGCGGCGCTCAAGGCGCAGGTAACGGCGTGCGAGGTGGAGCTGGGGAAGGTCGAGCCCGAGCTGCACGAGATGCTGCTCACGATCCCGCTCCCGCCCGACGACGACGTGCCGGTGGGCATGTCGAGCGACGACAACGTGGAGATCCGGCGCTGGAGCCCCGCGCACTACGACCTTGGGAAGACGTTCGAGCAGAACAGGGGCTTTGCCCCGCGGACGCACCTGGAGCTCGTGCGCGATCTCAAGCTGTGCGACTTTGAGCGCGGCGTGAAGATGGCGGGGACGCGCAGCTATGTGCTCACGGGGGACGGGATGCGGCTGCACCAGGCGGTGCTGCGGTACGCGGTGGACTTCATGGTGGAGCGGCACGGCTTCACGCCGATGTCTGTGCCGGTGGTGGTGCGGGAGGAGGCGATGGTGGGAACGGGCTTCTTCCCGGCGGGGCGGGAGCAGGCGTACCACATCGAAGAGTCCAAGCGCGGCGGCGGGCATGATCTGTATCTGACGGGCACGGGCGAGGTGGGGCTCATGGGCATCCACCAGGGGGAGATCCTGGACGAGGCGGTGCTGCCCCTGCGGTACGTGACGGTGAGCACGTGCTTCCGGCGCGAGGCGGGGGCGGCGGGGAAGGACACGGCGGGGCTGTACCGGATCCACCAGTTCGACAAGGTCGAGCAGGTGGTGATCACGCGGAGCGACGAGAAGGAAAGCCGGGAGTGGCACACGAAGATGCTGGGGTTCGTGGAGGGCTTGCTGCAGTCGCTGGGCCTGCCGTACCGGCTGCTGCAGTGCTGCACGGGGGATCTTGGCCCCAAGAACGCGGACATGGTGGACGTGGAGTGCTGGATGCCCGGTCGGGGCGAGGTGGACGCGGGCGGTCGCCCGCGTGGGGCGTTCGGGGAGACGCACTCGGCGTCGCGGTTGTATGACTATCAGTGCCGACGGCTGAACATGCGGTATCGTGCCGGGGGCGAATCGGCCAAGGGCGAGACCACGTTCTGCCACTCGCTGAACAACACGGTGCTGGCGAGCCCGCGGTTTTTGATCCCGCTCTTGGAGATGTGGCAGAACCAGGACGGGAGCGTGACGATCCCGGTGCCGCTGCGTGGGTACATGGGGGGGAGAGAGCGGATCGGCTGACGCGCGTCGGGGTGTTGTCGCTCAGCGTTCGGCGCGTTCTTCGATTTCTTTGAGCTCGCGGAGCTGCTCTCGGAGCGAGGGGCCGGAGGTCCAGCGATGGCCCGGGGCCTCGCCCGCGGCCTTGGCGGCGCGGTGGTGCGACCAGACGCTGACGGGGATCAGGAGGATGTAGACGGCGCAGACCGCGGTGAAGGTGAGCCAGGTGTCGAGGGCGAGGGACGCGACGGTGAGCCCCGCGATCAGGAGCAGGGGCGGGACCAGGGCCCGTCGCACGCGGACCTTCTTGAAGGAGTACATGGGCACGCGGCTGATCATGAGCCAGGCGATCAGGAAGGCCCAGGCGATGACGGTCCAGGGCGGGAGCTTCCAGTCGAAGGTCTTGGATTGATCGAGCATGACGGGGATGAGCACGCAGCCGGCGGCGGCGGGGGTGGGCATCCCGGTGAAGAATCGGCCGGCGAGGGGGCTCTGGGGCGCCTTGGGTGCTGAGGTGGGGATGGACGATGTGAAGCGGGCGAGCCGCAGGGCCGAGCAGAGGGCGTAGGCGCTGACGGCGAGGAGGAGGAGGCGTTCGTCGAGCCCGGTGGCGTGTTTTCCGTGCATCCAGAGGTGGATGAGGATGGCGGGGGCCACGCCGAAGGACAGAAAATCCGAGAGCGAGTCGAGGACGGCTCCGAACCGGCTGCTGACCCTGAGGAGCCTGGCCATGCGTCCGTCGAGGGCGTCGAACAGGGCGGACATGCCGATGCCCAGGAGCGCGCGGTTCCAATCCTCGCGGATGGCGAAGTGGAGCGCGGCGAGCCCGCAGCAGAGCGCCGCGGTGGTGAGGAGGTTCGGGATGAGGTAGCGAACCGGGACGGCCTTGCCCTTCATCGCCCTGCCTTCCAGCATCGGGACCTCCGCTCAGGCCTTGGCCATCTGTGGTGGCGTGCTCGCCGCGGCGAGGCGCTGCGGCGACAGTTCCGCGAGGATCGTTTCGCCGGCGATGGTCTTTGTTCCGACCTTCACGCGCGGGACCGATCCCTTGGGAAGGTAAACGTCCACCCGCGAGCCGAAGCGGATGAGGCCGTAGCGTTCGCCTCGGGCCAGCTCGGCGCCCTCTTTGGTCCGGCAGATAATGCGGCGGGCGACGAGCCCGGCGATCTGGACGCACACGACGTGGCGGCCGTCGATCATCTGGATGGCCAGGCTGAGGCGTTCGTTGTCGGCGCTGGCCTTGTCGAGGGAGGCGTTGAAGAACTTGCCGGGGCGGTATTTTCGGGCGCGCACGACGCCCGCGACGGGGGCGCGGTTGACGTGGACGTTGAAGACGTTCATGAAGACGCAGACGCGCGGGAGCTTCACGCCCGGATCCAGGCCCAGCTCCGCGGGCGGGGGGGACTCATCGACAACGCAGACGACGCCGTCGGCGGGGCTCACGGCGAGGCTTGGATCTTCCGGGACCTGGCGGACGGGATCGCGGAAGAACCAGACGCACCAGAGGCTCAGGACCAGCGCCGCGGCGACGACGCCCCAGCCGGCGGGGCCCAGCCACCAGACCGAGGCGGACCCCAGGGCCGCGCCCACCAGGAGGAACCCCGCGACGATGGCCCACCCCTCGCGGGCGACGATGGGGTAATCGTTCTCGCCGCGTGAGCTGGGCCTGGGATTGGTGGTGGGGTTGGGCGCGGTCACAGGGCATGGTAGACCTCGGCGCCGGCGGTCCGAGAACCCGGGTGACTCCAACCCCGTGGTCAAGGCGTTGTGCGGCGTGTCCGATCTAGTCGTGTTCGACCGGTTGGTTCACCACACTCAGGCGCAGAGGCGGGCCGCAGAATCTCCGCCGCATGCGCGTGAACTGGAGGCGTTTGCCGTGCCCGCTCAACCCCTCGTGCTGGTCTGCGACGACGACGCGCACATTCGGTATCTGGTGGCGACCAAGCTGCGCGCGGCGGGGCTGGAGGTGCTGGAGGGCCGCGACGGCCAGGAGGGGCTGGAGCTGGCGCTGAAGCGTTCGCCGGATCTTGTGCTGACTGATTTTCAGATGCCGCGGATGACCGGGCTGCAGCTGTGCGAGGCGCTCAGGAAGAACTCCTCGACGTCCGGGGTGCGGTGCGTGATGCTGACGGCGCGCGGGTACACGATCACGGCGGAGCAGCTCTCCGTCACGAACATTGTGCAGATCATCGACAAGCCGTTCGGCGTGCGCCAGCTCATGGAGCGCGTCGCGGTGCTCTTGAATCTGGGGGAGCAGTCCAAGGCCGCGTGAGATTACCCGTGACGACGACGCCCGACCACGCCCCGTTCTTTGATCGCTGCCGGGACCATGGTCTGGCGGCGTGGCGGGTTGCGCCGGGGGAAGCCCCGCGGCTGATGTCGTCGACGTCGAACCCGGATCTGACGGCCGCGCTGACGGCGCCGGCGCTGCTGGAGTGCGTGACGCGGGCGGTGGCGGGGCGGGCGGGCGCGGGAGCGTCGGCGGTGCCCGCGAGCGCCCAGCCCGGGGCTGTGGAGATCGCGCCGGGGCTCTTTCTATTTCTGGCGTCGCTGGATCATGCCTCGGGGGAGCAGGCGGCGGTGCTGCTGCCGACGGCTGCGGGCGTGGGTCGTGCGCCTCTGGCGGCTGCGTCGGGTCTGCGGACGTACTCGCGTGAGCAGGTGGCGGTGCTGGAGTCGATGGTGGGGTACTGGGCGAGGGATCTGTCGCGGCTGGCGGAGCTGGACTCGACGGTCGGCGGGTTCGCGGCGCAGCTCTCGGGCGCGTTCGACACGATTGATTTTCTGTACAGCGTCGGGCGGTCGATGCGTGACCCCAGCCGTCCCGAGCAGTTTCTGGACTTTGTGTGCGACCGGCTGCAGGTGGCGATTGACTTTGACTGGGTGGCGGCGGGGTTTACGCGCGGGGCGGAGGAGCGCGGGGCTCCGCCCGAGATCGTCGATCATCTGTTCGCGGGGGGCGAGATTCCCAAGCCCGTCACACAGAGCCTGCGGGCGATGCAGGCGCTGATCTCGAAGACGCCTTCGAGCAACGCGCCGCAGGTGCTGGAGTCGGTGGGCGGGTTGGCGCCGGGGGAGCGGTCGCAGGTGCTGCTGCAGCCGCTGCTGCGGGACGCGACGCCGTTCGCGGCGATCCTCGCGGGGGGAAAGCGTGGCGCGGACCCGTGCGTGAGCAGCTACGACATCCAGCTGGTGGAGGCGGCGGGGAGCTTTGTGTCGGCGTTCCTGGAGAACGTGACGCTCTACGCCGAGCAGAAGAAGATGTTCCTGGGGACGGTCCGCTCGCTGACGGCGGCGATCGACGCGAAGGACCGGTACACGCGCGGTCACTCGGAGCGAGTGGCGCACCTGGCGTGGCTGCTGGCGCGGGCCAGCGGGATTCCCGGCGAGGAGGCCGAGCACATCCGCGTCGCGGGGCTGGTGCATGACGTGGGGAAGATCGGGGTGCCCGAGGCGGTGCTGACGAAGACGGGCAAGCTGACGGACGCGGAGTTCGATCTCATCAAGCGTCACCCGCAGATCGGGCACAACATCCTGCGCGACATTCCGCAGCTGTCGGACGTGCTGCCGGGCGTGCTGCACCATCACGAGCGGTGGGACGGGAAGGGGTATCCGACGGGGCTGGCGCGCGAGACGATCCCGGTGCAGGCGCGGATCCTGGCGATCGCGGACACGTTCGACGCGATGAGCTCGACGCGTTCGTACCGCCCGGGGATGCCTCGGGACCGCGTGCTCGCGGAGCTGGGCGCGTCGGCGGGTTCGCAGCTGGACCCGCAGCTGGTCCCGGTGATGCTGTCGCTGGATTTCTCGTTCTATGACGAGCTGGTGGCGCGGCACGCGGTGGGCGCGACGCCCATGGAGGCGCCCGAGCCGCCGCGATCTCTGGCGGCGTGAGCGTGCAGGGATTCAACCGCGTGGAAGTGACGGTTTCAGAACCTCGAATAAGAAGAGAGAGACTCAGGCGGGACGCCTGTGCCACGAGAAGAGGTAGAGTTCTGAAACGGTTCCTACGCGGCGGTGGTGTGACTCGGAGAAATGTCTAGAACGCCAGGTTGAGACCGAGGCGCACGCCGTAGGCCGTGTAGTCGTCGCCGAAGTCGCCGGTGAAGTTGGCCTGGAAGCCCGTGCCGGCGTCGTTGCGGAATCCCACGCCCAGGGATGGGGTAAGCCAACCTTCGACGGCGGCGTCTTCGAGGAAGTTGGAGTAGGTGGCGCCGGCGAAGACGTACCACTCGTCGCCGAGGCGGTAGAGGGCCTGCCCGCCGTTCTTGAGCAGCTGGTTGCTGACGCCCGGGTCGATCTCGAAGTCGCCGAAGGAGAGGCTGGTGCCCTCGTAAGCGCCGAACTGGTTGGCCATGGAGAGTTCGAGCTTGGGGGTGAGGTGCCAGGTGAGGGAGTTGGTGACGCCGAAGCTATAGACGAGCCCGCCCGCGCCGACGTCCTCGGAGGCGGAGCCGGCGAGGGCGGCGAAGGGTGTGACCTGCCAGGTGAGGGGGGTGGACTCGCTGGGGAGGCAGAGGCGGATGGGGAGCCCGCCGGTGATGCCCAGGTGGAGGATGTTGGCGTCGCCGACGGTGTTGAAGCCGAGGTGGCTGCCGATGGAGATGCCCCAGGATTTTCCGGCGTTGAAGTCGAGGGAGGAGGAGACGTTGATGGTCTCGCCGCTGAAGTCTCCGGCGTCGAAGGTCTTGGCGACGGCGTCGACGCGGAACTGCGTGCCGGCTCTGTTGGAGGCGCGGTCGGTGGGGTCGACGGTGATGGCGGTCATGTTGTTGTGGAAGCCGAAGCGGAGGTAGGCGGCGTCGGCGAGGCGGGCGGTGGTGGAGTTGGGGTTGCCGTCGGACACGGCGATGGGGGTGAGGGCGTTCATCGCCTGGAAAAACTTCTTGAGATCGCTGGACCCGTCCTGCTTGAGGTAGTCGGTGATGAGGTCCTCCAAGCTGCGTCCGTTGGCGTTGGGGGAGTTGACGTCGAAGTTGCGGACGGTGCGTGAGCCGTCGGGGTTGAGGAAGCTGAGGGTGGCGGTGGAGTTGGTGGCGTCCTTGTCGACGATGATGGCGTTCTGGACCCCGCCGTAGTTGAGCGCGAGGTTGGCGGACTGGCCGGTGGTCCCGAGGAAGGAGAACTGGTTGGCGTTGTTGACGGCGTCGGAGACGAGATCGATGATGTTGTCGGCGCCGACGGCCTGGGTCTGCCCGCCGCTGGAGGCGGTGATGACGAAGAGGTTCTGTCCCATCGCGGAGCCCGCGAGGGAGAGACATGCGGCAAGGACACCGGCCCGGATGGTCGTCATGAGTTCGCTCCAGAAAGGCTCGGGGCGGGTCAGCGCGGTCGCCCGCCGAGCCGATGAACATACATCGTCCGCGGGGTGTTCGCGAGTGCCCGGCGGGCTGTCGGAAGTCGGGGGCGTGGTTCCTATACTGGCGGGAACCGGCTCAAAGGAGCGTGGCCCGCGGGCGCGCGCCGCGTCGAGAGTGGTTTTTTTTCGCGAAGGAGACGAGACGATGGCCTCCCCGACGATGACGATCGACCCCCGTGCGGTGCTGGGCCACGACGCGGGCGCGATCCTGGGGTACGAGTCCAAGACGGTCAGCAAGGGGCAGCTGCACCTGCCCGGACCGGACTTTGTCGACCGGGTGTTCAGCCAGAGCGATCGCCCGGTGCCGGTCTTGCGGAACTTCCAGAACATCTTGAACCACGGGCGCCTGGCGGGGACGGGGTTCGTGTCGATCCTTCCGGT
>CAZTJZ010000043.1:0-24768 GCA_964614075.1 uncultured Phycisphaeraceae bacterium | reverse complement strand
TAGACCGCGACCAGGCGGTGCACCGGATCACGCTGCTCGGCCATGAAGACCGCGCCGAACCCGCCCTCGCCGATCTGTTCCAGGAGGCGGTAGCGCCCGATCACCGACCCCGGGGAGTCCAGCAGCCCCGCGCCGCCCTGATCGCGGGTGGGGCTCGCCATGAACCCCTTCGCACCTTCGAGCGAGCGCAGGAGGCTCATGGCCTCGGCCTGCTCCGACGCGTCCGGGCACGCGCGGCGAACAAACTCCTCGCGCTGGCCCTCGGGCAGGTCCATCGCTTCGCCGACCAGGTCCACGAGACGCCGCGAGCGTGGTTCGCCCGAGGGCGCTCCCGGGGGGTTGTCCATGGATCCCGGACCGCTCAACGCCCGCTCTCCTTCCCCGGCTCGGTCTGCCGCTCGAGCTCGCGGGCCAGCCAGGCCCGGGCGTACGCCCAGCGGTTGTTGACCGTCCGCTCGGACACGCCCAGGGCCGCCGCGGTCTCCGCCACGGAACGCCCGGCATAGAAGCGGACTCGAACCACGTCGGCGACCTCCCCGTCGTGATCCTCCAGGCGCCGGAACGCCTCATCGAACGCAAGAATTCCGTCGCTCTGCTCCTCGTCCAGCCGGGCCAGGTCCGCCACATCCCCGATCGTGTCCAGCGACAGCTTCTGCACCCCGCCCCCGCGCTTGAGCCGGGCCTTGCCCCGGGCGTGCTCGATCAGGATCCGACGCATCGCCTCGGCGGCCACGCGCAGAAACCCCGCCTGATCGACCGACCGCACGCGGAGGTCGCCCTCCAGACGCAGGTACGCCTCGTGGACGAGCGCCGTCGCCGTCAGCGTGTGCCCGCGTCGCTCGGCGTTCATCTGCGACTGCGCGATGGCGCGGAGATGCGAGTACACCGTCTCCTCGAGCTTCATACGCCTCGCTCCGCTATGTGCCGCACTTGGCCCTGAGCGCCGCGGCGAACTTCCGCAGGTAATAGTCGTAGCCGATCGTGTACCGCATCACCGCGCGCGGGACCTTCGCCTTGATGGTCCCGACCTCGGTGAGCGTCAATCGCGTCCGCCCCGGGGCGGCGTCCTCGAAGCGGTGCTCCCACCGGCCCGAGAAATACCCGTGATCGTCGGCGATGGTCCGCGTCACGAGCGTCCCGGGCTGCTTGGCGACCTCCTCCATGACAAACGAGTTGCGTCCCTGGTGCTGGCGGAACGTTCTTCTCCCCTCGCGGGCGGGCATCATCTCGATCCTGGTGATGCCCGGGAGCCACCCGGGAAAGGCCTCGACGTCGTCGAGCAGAGTCCAGACCTCGCCCCGGGGCTTGGCGACCTCGATGGCGAGGGTCGCGGTGTGGGTCTCGGGCTCGCGGCTGCCGAGGAACCCCATGAGCACAAACAGTGCGACGAGCAACGCGACCAGCGCGGCAGCGATCCAAAGGACAACCATGCGTGACTCCGAAGTGGACCGGATCATCCTACCACAAACCGTCCTCGGACGGCATGCACCGTCTCACGCCCACGGGCGGGGGGTTGTCACCTACGGTTGGGTTCTACCCCAACGCAAGGAGCCACCATGGGCGGAAAAGCCGCGGTCGACCCGAACAAGAAGTACCTCTCCCACACGCTCGCGGAGTGGGCCTGCGCCCTGCGTTTCGAGCACCTCTCGCCCAAGGCGATCGAGGCGGCGAAACTGTTCTGGTACGACTCCATGGGCTGCGCCCTGGGCGGAAGCCAGCAGGAGGACGCCCACATCCTCCTCGCCCACTACAAGGAAATGGCCGGGTCGAGCGGGGGGGCGTGCACAGCGTTTGTCTCGGGGTTCAAGACCAACCCCGTCGATGCGGCGTTCCTCAACAACCACATGATCCGCGCGATGGATTACAACGATATCTACTGGAAGGCCGACCCGTGCCATCCGTCGGACATCATCGCCGGCCCGCTCGCCCTGTGCGAATACCTGGGCAGGTCCGGCAAGGATCTGATCCTCGCCACGGTGATCGCGTACGAGATCGAGCAGCGCCTGTGCGAGTTCGGCGTGCCCGGGATCCGCGAGTACGGGTGGCACCACGCGACGCTGACAGCGTTCGCGGCGCCCCTCGCCGCCGGACGCGTGCTCGACCTGAGCGTGGACCAGATGGTCCAGGCGATCGGGATCAGCGCCAGCCGCACATTCACCCCGGGCGCGGTGACGGCGGGCAAGCTCACGAACATGAAGAACACCGTCGACCCCTGGGCGACGCGGATGGGCGTGGAGAGCGCGCTCCTGGCCAAGCGCGGGTACTCCGGCCCAGAGCACATGATCGACGGGAAGGAAGGGCTCTACGCCGTCTTCGGGCACGTCCACTACAAGGGCACGCCCGCGAAGTTCAACAGCGAGATGCTCCTCGACAAGCTCCCGCGCGGCTCGGGCGATCACTACCGCATCCTCGACTGCGGGATGAAGAGCTTCCCCATCGAGGCGCTCAGCCACGCGCCGCTCACGGCGATGATGAAGTGCGTCAAGGAGAACGCCATCAAGCCCGGCGACGTCGCCGAGATCAAGGTCGAGGTCATCGCCCGGGCCGCGGACATTCTGGGCGATCCCCACAAGTACCGCCCCGACAGCAAGGAGACGGCGGACCACTCGCTGCCCTACTGCATGGCGGTGGGGCTGGTGGACGGGATGGTCACGCCGCTGCAGTTCAAGGAGGAGCGCGCGCTCGACAAGAGCCTGCTCCCCGTGATGGACATGGTGAAGGTGGTGGCGAACGAGGAGTTCGAGAGCCTGTTCCCCAAGTTCCAGCCCAGCCGCGTGACCATCACGACCAAGGGCGGGAAGAGCTTCAGCAAGCGCGTCGACGTGCCCAAGGGCGACCCGCGCGACCCGATGACCGCCGAGGAGATCGGCGTGAAGTTCCACGCGCTGGGCGACGGCGTGATCGGGAAGGCCAAGGGCGACGCGCTGGCCAAGGCCATCCTGTCGATGGAGACGCTGCCGAAGGCAGCGGTGGTTGCGGAGATGGCGGTGAAGTAGTTCGGCTCTTCGAGCCGGTTCATCGGCTCGCGTTCCACGACCCTGGCGGTTCCCGGGGCTCAGTCAAGATCGTGTTCCTGCCATCCATGTCGTCGGGGTCCGAAGGTGCCAAGGCCACAATGCCCCGAACGTGGCTCTCGCGGTCCGAATCGAACGAAAAAAGGCCAACATGGACTGCACAGCGAGCACAGTGAGGAAGAAGGGCAATGGCGCATCCACAGTACTGGCGAATGCAGCTCCATCCATCAGATTCGGCCTATGCGATGCGCTACGCAGTCGAGAGCATTGCCGCTGGATTCATCGGGCTCGATTTCCGTGAGGATCGGGGTGACATGCGGTTGATCGCGGCGGCAGACTTGCAGTTGAACGAGCGCGACTACACGCAGTTCCTCAAGATGGAGAGCGGAGACCTCGTGCTTGTCATGGTCCACCACTATCCGTTCGCTCTCGTGGCCGCCGACGGCGAGTACAACTACATTCGCAACCCGGACCCCGCCCTCGGTGTGTGGTTTCGCCATTTTCGACGCATCGATCGCACCCGCACGGTGTACTTCGCTGACTTTCAGACGAACGCGCAGGAATGGTCCCGAATCACGATGACAGACACCATTTCGCCGCTCCACACCACGGACACTAAGAGCTACCAACTCATCAAGGTCATGGCCGCGCGAATGGACACTCAGCAGCCGAAACGTTAGTCCATGCCCCGCGACGCCGTGTACATCCTCGACCTCTGCGACAAAGTCCTCGCCCTCACCGCGCGGCGTGAACACCGGTTCGACTTCCTACGCGGCGACCAAAGGAAGAACGGCAGACCGGGCGTGTGCCTTCCCGTCGACGCCTACTACGAGGAGTTGCGCCTCGTCGTCGAGTACCACGAACGGCAGCATACCGAGGCCGTCCCGATCTTTGATCGCAGGCCCACGGTAAGCGGCGTTTCTCGAGGCGAGCAGCGCCGCCGCTACGACGACCGTCGCCGTGCGGTGCTCCCAAAGAACGGGCTTCAGCTCCTCGCCCTCTGCTACTCGGACTTTGATCACGACACCCAGAAGCGCTTGAGACGCGTCGCGGCGGATGAGGCGACAGTCCGCGCGAAACTCACGCCATGGCTCGCGTCGTGAACTGACTTCCCGTGCCACAGACGGTGAGGTTCCTCCGCACCGGAAGTGCTCATCTCCCCTCGGCGTCGTAACCCACGAGAGTCACTCACCGTCGCAAGACCCTCCGCTGCGCGCGGGGGAGCGCTGCGAGTTGGTGGAGGAGTTCTGCCCGGGCGCATTGGAGCAATGCTCGGGCACAGAACGTTTTGTGCGTATGCAGAGTCCCTCTCCGCACTCCCTGTAGGCGGAGTCGCCGCATCCGCAAGCAGTCTCCGCCTCCGAGGAAGCCTCTCGGAAGGCCGGAATACACGCCGTGCAGGCCCCCCGCCCCGCCACCCCCAAGCAGCGCGAGCCCGTACCCCCCGCAACTCCGACGGCACACCGAGTAGACGGAGCATGCCGGGAACGTCCGTCGCCCACGCCCCCTCCCACCGGGGTTGCACACTTCGAACTCTCTACCGACCTCACGGGGGATCTGGTCGTGGAGCAACTCCCCAACGCGGCGGAGCTCTTGAAGCTCAGTGTGAAGTAGCTCGCGCGACGGCGGCGCGTGGTCACATCGTCTTCACGAAAGCGCCGGGTGCTGGTCGGCACGGGACTTGCGCGTCCTCGCCGAGGCACCCGCTCGCCTTCACGTGTTCTGCACGCAACTTGAGCGCACAACTGAGCGCGATCCTGACACTCCCGTAGTGCTCGGTCGGTATCTTTCGGGCGTTCCAACCCGAACACCCCGACCAAAACACCGACTGGAGAGCCGGCATGTCAGGACGACCGACCCGCACCGGGTTCACGCTCATCGAACTGCTCGTGGTCATCGCGATCATCGCGCTGCTCATCGGGATCCTGCTCCCGTCACTCGGGAAGGCCCGCGACGCCGCCCGCCAGCTCAAGTGCGGCGTGAACGCCCGGAGCGTCGCGCAGGGCGTCGCCATCTACTCCGCGTCCAACAAGGAGTTCATGCCCGCCTCGTACGTCTACGCCCGCGGGGCCGACGATCCGACGTGGGATCTCAACGACCAGGTGGGCTCGTCGACCTCGGGCGGAAAGTACATCCTGCACTGGTCGTGGTTCCTGTTCAGCGACGGGAGCACGCCGCAGGACTCCTTCACCTGCCCGTCGGTGGCCAACGGCGGAGCGCCACGGACCAACCCCGGCCCCGAGGCCCGCGACTGGGAGAGCGGGCAGCGTGACTCCTTCGGGAACTCCGGCGCCGGATCGGGCGCCCCGCGTGACTTCCAGGTGCGCCGCATGGCCTTCGCCGGAAACGCGGCGATCTTCCCGCGGAACAAGTTCATCCCGTTCGGGCGTCCGCGCTACAACCGGTTCGTGAAGGACAGCGAGGTGCAGGACCTCTCCGGGACGATCCTCGTGACCGAACTCCTGCACCAGGCGAACTGGTCCTCGCTGCACAGCGCGGGAGAGACCGGCGACGCGCCCATCGTCCTGAGCCATCGGTCGATCATGCCCTTCCAGGGAATCTCCTCGGAGAACGATCTGTACTCGGAACCCACCAACGGGACGTCGCGGTTCATGTACCCTCGGATCGAGGAGCTGCTGCCCGCGGCGGAGATCCCGCGCGGGGCGCTCGCGGGATCGACCACGACGCTGCTCAACGCCGTCGGACGCACGCACGCGGGCAAGAAGGACGCGAAGGGCGGCTCGGCGAACCACGCGTTCCTCGACAATCACGTCGACACGATGACGGTCGCCGAGACCGTCCGCCAGAGAAAATGGGGCGACCGAGTCTACAGCCTCACGGGGAACACGAGAGTGGACCTCGACCGAAACCCGCCGAGCAACTAGCTCACCACGAAACGCCCGCGTCCGCGGGCGTTTGTGTTGATGGAGCGAAGAACGAGCCAAGCACGCGCAAAGCCGGCGCGTGAACGTGATCGGAGTGTCCCCGGGGCGTGCGCCCCGGGGAGGAGAAAGCAGGTTCTTTCGAAGAGAGGATCGAATCATGAGAGTCTCGAAGATGATGTTGATGGCGATGGCGGGGACGGCGGCGGGCCTGCCCGGGATCGCGGCGGCCCAGCAGACTCCCGCGGCGGCGAGCGGGAACGTGGTCAACCTCAGCGGCGCCACGCTGCTCCTGAACTTCGTCACCAAGCGTGCCGCGTACAACGATTACATCGACGCCAACGGCGACGGCACCGCCGGCTCGCTCGGGAGCCTCGTCCAGCAGGACCTCGCCCCCGCCGGGTCCACCAGCGGGTACTGGGTCTTCACCTACCGCTCGGTCGGGTCGATCAACGGGTTCCGCGAGCTTCTGTACTGGGGCAACGACGCCGACGCCCTCACCGCCGACTACATGGACACCTCCGCCGTCCTGGGCGAGGCCAACGAGAGCGGGATCGCCCCCTATCCCGCCCTCCCCCCCACCACGTTGAGCTACCCCATCGGGCTGGGCGCCTACGTGCCCGACGGCACGCAGCCTTCGGGCTGGCGGGCCGAGGTCTCCGGCACCGCCGGCACCCCCGACAACGCCTGGACCAACCGCACCCAGTTCATCACGGGCGGCGTGCCCACCGGGGCGTTCCAGCAGGGCAACCCGGGCATGAACCCCAACCGCGCCGACGCCTCCTCGCTCCTGGTCCTCCCCGGCGCGGGCGTCCTGGGCGGGCAGCAGATCGACATCGCCATCTTGGATGTCCCGGGCCGCTGGGCCGCGCAGAGCTCGGGAACCTCGGGCGTGTTCCTTAAGCCGGGCCAGGTCGGCTACGGGACCAACACGCTCACCGCGACCAACGCCTCGGGCGTGCCCATCACCACGTCCGACGGGACCAACCAGCTCCCGGCGCTTCCCTCGGGCTTCAACTTCTTTGATCCGGGCAACCCCGGCGCCGCCAACGGACGCACCCTCTTCGACACCGCGCTCTTCTGGGCCCCCATCGCCCCCATGACCAACTTCGGGGTCGGGCTCACCCAGATCAAGATCAGCGATCTGCAGCACGGCTTCGCCACCGGGCGCACACGCTCCGGCGAGAACCTCATGTTCGTCACGCGTGACGTCGGCTCGGGCACGCGCAACGGCTGGCAGAACACCATGGGCGTCGCCCCGGACTACGGGCGCGGCGAGAACTCAAACGCCCGCGTCTCCAGCTCCACCAACGACCTCCTCGGGCCCAACTTCCGCGCCGCCAACAAGAGCTCCAACGGGCGCGTCGAGAACACCGTCCTCAACCATCGCCTCGCGATCGGCTATGTCGGCGCCGAGCTGGGCGTCTCGAGCGGCTGGCTGCTGGGCGGGGCCAACGCCCGGGCCGAGTTCCTCGCTGTTCAGAACGACTTCACCCTCAACGACCCCACCGCGACGGACTACACGGGCGCGACCGAGTACAGCCGCCCCAGCGTCTCGGAGGTGCTCCACAACGACAAGAACGGGTACGTGCTGGGCGGGCCCGCGGCGCTGGTCACCCGCGGCGACCCCGCCGCCGAGCCCTTCGCGCAGGGCGGCGACGGGCTCTCGCACCCCAAGATGCGCAGCCAGGCGGCGGCACGCTGGGTGAACAACGTCCGGCGCAGCATCGAGAACTTCACCGCCGTCCCGCTCGACCCCGAGAACGTGGGCATGCCGGGCGAGCTGGCCGCCACGCAGTTCATCCTCTCGGCCGCGCTCGACAACGTGCACAGCCTCACCAACCCGGTGGACCTGCAGACCAACACCAGCCTCAACGCCGCACTTCAGGCCAACACCATCACCTCCAACGTCCTCGCCAACGCCGCCTACGCCTCCTTCAACGCCGCCGGCATCGGCCGCTCCGCCCGCACCGACCTCACCAGCACCAGCGGGAAGTACAGCGACGGGGTGCTCAACGGCACGGCGTACCTCAAGCAGAACGGCACGACCATCGGCTACTCCACCACGCTTCCCCTCCGCAACAAGGTCTCGGGCGACTTCAGCGGCGACGGCCTCCGCAACATCAACGACATCCCCGACATGATCCTCGCCTGGAAGCAGCGCAACGGCGGGGCGGCCTGGTCCGCGCCCAACGGCTCGGGCGCCATCGCCGGAGCCCCGGGCACCGACGCCATCATCGAGGTCCTCGGGGACTTCGACGGCAACGGCAGCTTCGGCAACACCGGCGGCAACACCCCCGCCCCCAACTACACCGACGTCCGCTACTTCGCCGACGGCCTGGCTACCGACGCCTCCACAGGCGCGCTCGACCGGCGCGCGGGCTTCATCAAGGTCGACGCGAGCTTCGGGTGCAACTTCTTCGGGACGATCCTGGGCACCAGCGCCCCGGGCATCGCCACCTACCAGAGCGGCGCCTCCGCCGCCGACATCGCCGGCGCCGTGGGCACCACCCCGGGCTTCGTGCCCGTCGGGGCCGACGGCAAGGTCGACGACAAGGACATCGACTACATCTTCGCCCAGTTCAAGCGCAACACCCGCGTGACCGACGGCGCCGCGAACTGGACCAACCTCAACGAGGCCGCCCACTTCGACCTCTCCGCCGACGTGACGGGCGATCTGGTCGTGGACCAGCTCGACGCCGACATGGTCGTGCTCCAGTTCCTCAACACGAACTACGGCGACGTGAACCTCGACGGCGTGGTCGACGCGTCGGACACCTCGACGATCACGTCCAACCTCGGGACCCTCCCGGCCACCTGGGCCCGCGGGAACGTCAACGGCGACGCCGTCATCGACGCCGCCGACCTCACCCTCGCCAACGCCAACCTCGGCGCCGCCCGTCCGCGCTGCATCGCCGACGTGGACGACGGGTCGGGCACGGGCACGCCCGACGGCGGGGTCACCATCGATGACCTCATCTACTACCTCTCGTCGTTCGAGGCCGGCGTGACCTGCGCCGACGTCGACGACGGGTCCACCACGGGGACCATCGACGGCGGGGTCACCATCGACGACCTTATCTACTACCTCACCCGCTTCGAAGCCGGGTGCTAACCCACACCCACCCGGATGGCGTGAAACCCGCGGTGCGTTCGCCCCGCGGGTTTTTTCGTGCGCCCGCCGAGCCCGAAGCACCCGTCGGTTCGCCGAGCGCTACCGATGCTCGAAGATGGTCTGCGTGCGGATGACCAGCCCGCCGGTCGCGATCATGTGGTACGACTGGCAGTGGACCTCGCGGGCGTACTCCTGCACATCGACCAGCGACAGGCAGGCGCCCGCGTCGTCCCGCCAGCGCGCCACCACCGCGTCGTTCTCCCGCGCGAGCTCCGAGAGCTCCCGGAGCGTCGCGGCGTAGACGGTCTCGGCGAGCATCTCGGTCTGCACGCTCGTCATGTACCGCACGCTCCCCCGCGCCAGCGTGTGCTCATAGTCACGCTCGCCCGCGCACAGGAACGCCGACACCACCCCCGAAACCGGGCTCCGCGGCATGTCGGTCAGCAGCTCGCACGCGCACGCCCCCGAACGCCCGGGGACGAGATGACCAAATCGCAGCGCGTGCATGCCCTGCATGACCCACGCCTCGAGCTCGTACTCACCGCGACGGTGCACGCGCCGCGCGCGGAGCTGAAAGAGCTCGGGGTGGAGCGCGCGGTCGTACAGAATGACCTGGTACGCCTGCAAGGCGGTGTGCTTGAACGCAGGATTCGAGATGGGGTTCATCGCTGTGTCGTCCGCGGCAACCGCCAAGGCGGCGCGAGGGTCCGGCGTCCGAGCGTTCGGCCGGCCTGGCCGCGGCAAGGTGCCCGGTGCGTCCTGCACGCGGGATGGCGGCACAAGCCGCCGGTTTGAGCCGATACCCGCGCAGCCGACCCACACAACCGACAGGGCGTCGACGCCAGGCAACAACCCAAGATCCCTCCGCAGACCCACACGGCGACGCCCGCGCTGGCAGGCGTTTGCTCGGGGTGACTCATCGACGCCGCACGCTCAACCGCGCCGCGTCGATCTCTCTTGCCCTGCCGTGACGCAAGGCCGAGGCACCCGTCGTTCACCCTATATACCGGAATCGGGGCGCCGGTGTCAAGAAACTTTCGAGAACTCTTCGCACGCGTCTGGTCGATCTGGTGTACGCTGCACGAATCTCCGAGTCCCGTCGGGCCGAAACTGCGCGTCATTCCGGGTGGAACCCGGAGCCCCGGCGGAAGGCATGAGGCCTGAAGTTGCGCCAATCGTCCGACCCCATCCCCAGTTCCGTGGTGAATCGCCTCGATCACCTCAGGCGACTCCCCAGAGTGGTGCGTCTGTGGTCTCTCGTGCGCACCCTCGACGCGGCGGGAGATGAGGAACTCCCCGCGATCGCCTCGGAGTTGCTGGAACTCGCGCTCCCCCCCGAGCCCGCCCGAATCCAAGCGTGGATCGAGCGGCGGATTCGACCCCTGTTCCAGCGCTGGAGCCCCGACCGTCCTCGGCTCGAAGACGACGCCCTCCGCGCGCTCGCGCACGCGTGGGCGCGCCTGCCCGAGGACGCCCGTGCCGCGGCCCGCGCCATCGGCGCCGGGCACTGGAGCCGAGTCCTGATGGACGCCCCCACCGCGCCGAGCCCGGGCGAACGGGAGGGTGTGGCCATGCTCGCCGCGGACGTGGGCGATGCCCAGCTCCTCACGCTCGTGGAGCCCATGCTGGCCGACCCCGAGGGCGCGGTGGCCCGGGCGGCGGAAAAGGCCCTCCTCGCGCTGGCGATCGCCGCGGGAAATCCCGACGACTCGCGAGCCATGGAGCGTGATCTCGAGGCCCCGCCCATGAACGCGGAGCGGCGCGAGCTCGCGGCCCACGAGCGGGAGCGCGTGGTCGAGGTGATCGCGAGCGCCGCGGGCGCCTACTCGACCCACCGGCGCCGGGGCGTGCTCCACGCGGCGGCCCTCCTGCTCGACGCGTCCCGTCGCGCCCCGGGCTCGCCCCTGGGACGCTGGCTGCGCGAGGGCGACGAGGAGTCCCGCCACGCCTTCCGCGGGCTGCTGCGATGGTCCAAGTCGGCGCTCCTCCGCGCCCGGGCCTGGGAGCTGCTCGCCCGCGACGACTTCGCGAGCGCCGCGATGGACCGGCTCACCCGCGCGGGCGTGCCCCAGGAGCACGACCGCGTGCTCGCCCTGGGGCATCTCACGCTTCGGCCCGCGCGCGTCCGGCGCGTGCGCTCGCTGGGCGGGCGAGGGCTCGCGCTCCCGCCCCGCGCCATCGTCCCCGAGCTGTGCCCCGAGGCACGCCGATGGCTCCCGAGGTTCTCCGCGCTCCACAACAACCCGAGCCACAACCTGAGCCAAACCGCGGGCGACGCCGCCAAGCGCCCGGAGCACCGCGCGGAGGGCTCGATCCCGCAAGCCCACGCGATGCTCGAGCCCCTGCTCGTGGACCCCGATCCGATCGTGCGCCACGCCGCGGCACGCCACGGGCCCGCCTCGCTCGTCGAGGACCTGCTCTTCGATCACGACCCGCGTGTGGCCCGCGCCGCGTTCTCGCGATGGTCGCGCGTCGGACGCGCCCGCGACCACAGCCCGGCCCCCACGCTCCGCCGCCTCGCCCGCTCGCCCCACCCGGCGCTGCGCACGCAGGCCCTCGCCGAGCTTCTCGCCCGCGAGACCGACGATTCCCCCGTGAACCGCCTCGCCGCGCGCGAGGAACTCCTCGCCCACCCCGAGACGCTGCTGGCCGACATCCGCCTCCGCCTCGCCGGCGACGTTCACGCGGACCTGCTCTCGACGATCCTCTTGATCCGGCGTCTGGAGCTGGTGCCGCGCTTCACGCACGAGCTCGCGCGGGTCGCCGCGAACGCCGGACACGCGGGGCACGAGCCGATGGCCGCCCGCGCCATCGCCACCGCCGCGGCGGCACTCGCCCAGGCGCCCGGGCTCGAATCCCGCGAGGCGCTGCGGGTGTGCCTGTCGGCCCCCGAGCCGCGCATCCGCGCCAACGCCGTCGAGGCCCTCGCCCGTCAGTCCAAGGCCTCGCCCGAGCGGCCCGGCGAGTGGATCCGCGAGCTCAAGAACGACCCCCACCACCGCGTGCGGGCCAACTCGATCCGCGGCATGATCCAGGGCGCCCCGCTCCGCGGCACCCCGGCCGTCCCCAGCCAGATCGAGCCCACGCCCACCCCGGCGGTGATCGACGACGCCCTCGAGGCCCTCGCCTCGATGCTCTCCGACGATCGGCCCGAGCACCGCCTCGCCGCGGCGTGGGCGGCGTCGCGCCTCCTCCCCGGGCGCGGGCGGGCACGCCTCGGGCCGCGCTGGAGCGAGATGGTCGCGCGCGTGGGCGAGCTGGCCCGCTTCGAGGATTCGCCGCGGGTTCGCCGCCGGGCCGAGTGGTGCGTGTCGCGCCTCGCGGTCGAGGCGCGCACACCCGAGCACGCGGGGGCCCGCTGACATGGAACAGAGCACCACACCGACCCCGGTCCGACTCGTGACGGGAGAGCCCCCGCCACCGCCCGCGCCCGTCACGAGCGTCGAGTTCCCGACCTCGCTCGTCCTCAGCCTCGCCGCGGTGATGCTCGCGTGGGGGTTGTGCGTGCTCGTGGTCCGACACGATCGCCGACGCCAGCCCGAGGAGCACGCCCTCCGCGCCCTCGCCCTGCGCTGGCGGCTTCCCCCCGGTGCGACGCGCGCCCTCCGCACCCTCGCGGCCCACTCGGGCGTGAGCCCCACTGCGCTCCTCTTGAGCCCCGCCGCACTCCACGCCGCGTGGCGCCCCGGACTCCTGCCCGCCGCCAACCGAGCCCGAGTCGAGGCCGCGCTCGGCCGCCTCCGCGGCGTGGGCCCGCGCGCGCCGGACCAGGTCCGCGCCCCCGCGCCGTCGCGCCTCGGACCGGACGCGTCCTGATCTGAGCATTCAACGCTTCAAGGACCCGTCCACGCGTAGAACTCGTACGCCCCAGCGCCCTCGTCACCCGGTGGGATCTCCACAAACCCGTGCGAGTTCGCCGCGCCCACCACGTCGCCCGAGCCCGTCGTAGCGACCAGCTCAGCGCGGTTCCCCTCCAGGAGCGTGCATGGGCGATGCCACCACAGATTGAGCGTCTTGCGGTCAGGGTTCGCCAGGGTGACGCGGCGCGCCGGTAGATTCGCCGCGTGCGCCGCGAGGGCCCGCAGCACGGGCACACCCAGACGCCGGGCCGTCACCATCACGCTCACCGGGTTCCCGGGCAGCGCGAGGATCGGGCGCGAGTCGCTCGTCACCGCGCCGAGCACGGGCCGCCCCGGACGCACGGGCAGGCGATGGAACAGCACCCGCGCCCCCAGCCCGCGCACCACCCCCGGCACATGGTCGTAATCTCCCATCGACACGCCGCCGGTAATAAAGAGCACGTCGGAGACGCTCAGCAGCTCCGCCGCCGCACGCCCGATCGCGTGGGGGTCGTCCGCCACGCGAACACTCCCCACGCACTCGCACCAGGCACACCCGTCCACAACGGCGCGGAGCGCGGCGGTGTTCGAATCTCGGATCTGGTGCGGCGAGGGCGCCGACGTGGGATCGAGTACCTCGTCGCCCGTAGCGAGGATCCCCACGCGCACACGCCGCCGGACCAACGGGTGCGTGACACCCGCCGAGGCCAGCGCCGCCGCGACCGGGGGCGTGATGGCGGTCCCCGCGTGGGCGAGCACGTGGCCCGCCCTCGCGTTCTCGCCGCGCCTGCGGATGAACTGCCCGGGGCGGACCCCCGCGATCGCGCCCTCCGCAAAGCGGATCGACCCCGCAAGCTCCTCGACCTTTTCGCGCGGGATCACAACCTCAGCGCCCGTGGGGGTCGGCGCCCCCGTCACGATCTTCAGGCACGCGCCCTCGGGAAGGACGGGAGGCTCCCGCCCCACCCGGCACTCGCCCGCCACGCGCCGCTCCCCCACCCCCACGTCCGCGAGACGCATCGCGTACCCGTCCATCGACGAGATGTCCACGCTCGGACTATCGCGATCCAGCAGGCAATCTTCCGCGAGCACGCGCCCCACAGCGAGCGCCGCCCGCTCGCCCTCCACCGCCCGCACCGCGCCCACGAGAATCCCCTCGGCCTCGCCCGGCGAGGTCGGCATCGGCGAGCGAGCTTCCACGCCGGGCGGAGAGGCCACGCCACAGAATACTCTCGTCCCCATACACTCGTCCATGCGGACCCGCGTGCGACTCTTCGGCCCCCTCGCCCGGGCCGCCGGCTCTCCCGAGCTCGTCGTCGAGACGGAGGACCACCCCACCCCCGAGCATCTCCGCGACGCCGCCGCCCGCCAGTTCCCCGCGCTCGCGCCGCAGATCGCCCGCTGCCGCGTCGCGGTCAATCACGCCTTCGCGAGCGCCGACCAGGCGATCCGCACCCACGACGAGGTCGCGCTCGTCGGGTTCGTGGGGGGGGGATGAACATCCGCGTCGAGTTCGTGGCCGGGCCTCTCCCCGCCATCACGCAGCCGCCTGACGCGCCCGGCGGCAGCGGCGCCGTCGTCGTCTTCGAGGGCGTGGTCCGCCCGCACGAGGCTTCTGCCCAGGGCGGCGGGTCGCGCGAGATCATCGCCCTCGACTACGAGGCCTACCTGCCCATGGCGAAGAACATCTCGCTGGAGATCGCCCGCGCCGTCGCCGACTCCCACGCCCTGCTCGCCCTCGAGATGGAGCACAGCACCGGGCGCGTGCGCGTGGGCGAGCGGTCCTTCCGCCTGCGGATCGCCGCGGCGCACCGGCGCGAGGCCCTCGCCGCCGCCGGCGAGTTCATCGACCGCATGAAGCAGGACGCCCCGATCTGGAAGACACCCATCTATCAGCACTGACGCTACCCGCCGATCGCCGACATCGAGCGCTCCGGCCGCACAAAGCCCCCCGAGCGGATCCCGTGCCCGGGCTGCTTGCGCCACGTGCAGTCGATCAAGAACCGCTCGATCTCCTCATCGCCGACGCCCCCGCGCAGGAGCGGACGCAGATCGAACTCGTCCAGGCTGAACAGGCACGGGCGGACCTTTCCGTCCGCGGTCACGCGCAGGCGTGAGCACTCCCCGCAGAAGCTCCGCGTCACCGGCGCGATGATCCCGATCCGCCCCGGCGCCCCGTCGGCGAACGAGAACTCGTGCGCGGTCGCGTCCGGGCGGTCCCGCCCGGCTTCCACCAGCGGGAACACCTCCCCCACGCGCGACAGGATCTCCGACGCGGGCACCAGCTTGGACTCGTCCCACGCCCGCCCCGCGTCCAGCGGCATGTACTCGATGAACCGCATCTCCGCGCCCAGCTCGCGCGCAAGGCGTGCCAGCCCCGCGACCTGGTCCTCGTTGTACCCGCGCACAATGACCGCGTTCAGCTTGACGGGCGCGTAGCCCAGGTCCAGCGCCCGCCGGATCGCCCCCACGACAGCCCCGGGCGACGAGCTCGACCGCGTGATCCGCGAGAACACCCCCGCGTCTACCCCGTCGAGGCTGAAGGTCAACCGAGTAAGCCCCGCGGCTCGCCACTCCCGCAGCGAACGCTCGTCGCACAAGGAGCCGTTGGTCGTCATCGCCAGGTCCGCGGCCCCCGCCGACGCCAGCCCCCGCAGAATGGCGATGAGCTCGGGATGCACCGTGGGCTCCCCGCCCGTGACGCGGAGCTTCTCCACGCCCAGCCCCACGCACAACCGGGCCACCCGCGCGAACTCCTGGGGCGTGAGCAGCTCCTCCCGCGCCATAAACGCCGTCTCGGGCTCCATGCAGTAGACGCAGCGGAAGTTGCAACGGTCGGTGATCGACAGCCGCAGGTCGCGCACGGTCCGCCCGTGCGCGTCGATGAGGCGTCGCCCCGCGTGCGGCGCGGGCGGGGCACAGAGACTCCCCCCCGCCGGGAACATCGGGAGCGCCAAGGTCATCGCGGCCACCTCGTCACGGAATCCTCGTGTTCACCACGCACTCCATCACACGCCATCACGGGATCTAGCGTAGCCGCGAACCCCCGCCCGCCCGCGCCGGTCGGGCTGTATACTGCTCGGGCGAGCGGAGGGAATCCGATGAACCAGCACGAGAATGGTCGGGGTCCGGAGTCATCCATGGGTTCCGGCGGCGTCTCGCGGCGCAGCTTCATGAAGTCCGTCGGGCTCTCCGCCGCCGCGGCGCAGATCACCCACGCCGCCCAGCCCACGCCGGACCAGGCCAACCCAGACAACGCCAAGCCCGACAACGTCAAAATCCTCGGGCCCGACCCCATCGACATCACGCTCTCCATCAACGCCAAGAAGTACTCGGCCAAGATGGACCCCGCCACGACGCTCCTCATGGCCCTCCGCCTTCACTTCGGGCTCACCGGCGCCAAGGAAGTCTGCGATCGCGCCGCCTGCGGCGCCTGCTCGGTCCTCCTCGACGGAAAGCTCGTCACGGCCTGCATGATCCTGGCCATCGACGCCGTCGGGAGTGAGGTCACCACCGTGGAGGGCCTGGCCAAGGACGGCACGCTCGACCCGGTCCAGCTCAACTTTGTCCGCCACGACGGGATGCAGTGCGGGTTCTGCACGCCCGGGTTCGTCATGGCCTCACGCTGGCTCCTCGACCACACCCCCAAGCCCACGCTGGAGCAGATCCGCCACGCCCTCTCCGGGAACATCTGCCGATGCGGGACCTACCCCAACATCTTCAACGCCGTGCTCGAAGCCTCGGGCCAGAGCCCCCTGGTCGACGCCCAGCCCCTGTGAACCGCACACCCCGCGGAGCCCCCGACATGGACGCCCATCCCCACGCGCTCCTCCCCACCACCAACCGCCCGCGCAACAAGGGCTCGTCGATCAACGACGACGCCTCGCGCCAGGACGCCCCGGCCAAGGTCTCGGGCCAGGCCAAGTACGCGCGCGACATGTACCTCCAGAACTCGCTCTTCGCCGCCTTCGTCCGATGCCCCTGGGGCGCGGGCGAGCTCACCGCCTTCGACAAGACCGGCGCCATGAGCGTCCCGGGCGTCGTCGAGGTCGCCGTCGAGGGCAAGGAGGGCAAGTTCAACGGCGGGACCGTGGGGTACGTCGTCGCCGATTCACCCCTGGCCCTGCGCCGCGGGCTCCACGCCCTCAAATGCCAGTGGACGCGCAAGCCCGCCAAGGCCTCCCTCGAGGACGCCATCGAGTCCTGGCCCGAGCCCGGGGAAAAGGTCGCCGACGTGCTCAAGAACGCCGAGCACGTCCTCCAGGCCGAGTACTCCACCGCCGTCCACACCCACGCCTGCCTCGAGACCCACGGCTGCGTCGTCGACCACAAGGGCGACTCCGCGATCGTCTACTCCTCCACCCAGGGCACCTACGCGGCCCGGGACGACCTCGAACAAAAACTCGGGCTCGCCGCGTCCAAGTTCGAGGTCGTCTGCGAGCACGTGGGCGGCGGGTTCGGGAGCAAACTCAACGGCGCGGGCAAGGAGGGCGGGCTCGCCGCCTCGCTCGCCAAGAAGCACACACGCCCCGTCTACGTCTTCCTCGCCCGCGACGAGGACCAGCTCGACTCCGGCAACCGCCCCTCCAGCCGCGTCCGCGTGAAGATCGGCTTCAAGAAAGACGGCACGATCGTGGGCGGGCACATCGCCAGCCTCGGCGGGACCGGCGTGGGCAAGGGCGGCGGGTTCACCGCCGTCCCCTCGGGGCGATACAACCTCGGCGAGATCGTCGACCGGCGCGCCTCGCACAAGGACGTCTCCTTCAACGCCGGCCCACCCCGCCCCGCGCGAGCCCCCGCCGCACCGCAGGGCGCTTTCGTCGAGGAGCTCATGCTCGACGAGATCGCCCTCGCCTGCGCGATGGACCCCCTCGAGCTCCGCAAGAAGCTCGACACCTCCGACGACCGGCGCGAGATGCTCGACCAAGGCGCCGCCATCATCAACTGGAACTCACGCACCCCCACCGACCAGCAGAAGGGCGCGATCCGCCGAGGGCTGGGCGTCGCCTCGGGGTCGTGGCACGGCGGAAAGTCCAACGCCGAGTGCGAGATCGTCGTCCACAAGGACGGCTCGGTCGAGGTCCGCAGCGGCGCCCAGGACATCGGGACCGGCACGAGGACGATGGTCGGCGTCGCCGCCGCCGACGCCCTCGGGATCTCTCTCACCCACATCGACGCGCAGGTCGGACGCTCGCGATACCCCATCGGGCCCAACTCGGGCGGGTCGATCACGGCCCACAGCGTCGTCCCCGCCGTGCAGGACGCCGGGCTCAACGCCAAGAAAAAGGTCCTCGAGGCCCTCGCCCCGGGGCTCGGCGCCCCGCCCGCAGAGCTCGACATCGTCTCGGGCCGAATCGTCCGCGCGGGCCAGCCCGTCATGACCTGGACCGAAGCCTGCGCCAAACTCCCGACCGACACCCTCTCCGCCCGCGGCGACACCAAGAACGAGGGCAAGAACGAGGGGCACAGCCACGGCGTGCAGTTCTGCGAGGTCCAACTCGACACCGAGACCGGAGTTATCCGCGCCACCCGCGTCGTCGCCATCCAGGCCTGCGGACGCGTCGTCTGCCGAAAGACCGCCGAGAATCAGATCATCGGCGGCGTGATCCAGGGGCTCAGCGTCGCCCTCTTCGAGAACCGCCTCCTCGACCGCAACACCGGCGCCATGGTCAACCCCAACCTCGAGATGTACAAAATCCTCGGCCCCAACGACTGCCCACTCATCGAGCCCATCTTCTACACCAAGAACCAGACCGGCGTGCGCAGCGTCGGCGAGCCCGGCATCGTCCCCACCGCCGGCGCCCTCGCGTGCGCCGTTTTCAACGCTCTGGGCGTGCCGCTCCGCCACCTCCCGCTCACGCCCGACAAGGTCCTGGCCGCCCTCGAAGGAGGCCCGCGATGAACCGCTTCGCCCTCGCCCAGCCCGCCACGTTCACCGCCGCCTCGCGCCTGCTCCTCGACAAGCGCTTCAACCTCCCCCAGCTCAAGGCGGGCGGGCTGGACGTGCTCGACCACATCAAGGAAGGCCTCCGCGAGCCCGACCTGCTCGTCAACATCAAGCGCCTCCGCGCCGGCCCCGAGCCCATCCGCGAGGACTCCGGGCTCATCCACATCGAGGCCAACACCACCCTCGCCCAGATCGCCGCCTCGCCCCTCATCCAGTCCAAGTTCCCCGCCCTGGCCAACGCCGCCGGCTCCGCCGCGACGCCCCAGGTCCGCAACATCGCGACCCTCGCGGGCAATCTCCTCCAGCGCCCACGCTGCTGGTACTACCGCAACGACCAGTTCCACTGCCTCAAGAAAGGCGGCGGGACGTGCTTCTCCGTCGAGGGCGAGAACAAGTTCCACGCGATCTTCGGCCCCGGGCCCTGCCACATCGTCCACCCCTCCAACCTCGCCCCGCCCCTCATGATCGCCGACGCCACCGTCCACCTCGTCGGGAGCGACCGCCCCTCCCTCGCTGTCGCCGACCTCTTCCACATGCCCGCGCAGGATCTCCAGAGCGAGAACACCCTCAAGCCCGGCGAGGTCGTCACGCACGTCACGCTCTCTCCCCGCCCCACCAGCGGCTTCGCCGTCGTCAAGGAAAAGCAGTCCTTCGACTGGCCCCTGGCTTTCGCCGTCGCGTCACTCGAGCTCAACGCCTCGAAGATCGCCCGCGCCCGGATCTGCGCCGGCGCCGTCGCCCCGATCCCCTGGGCGCTCCCCGCCGTCGAGAAGGCCCTCGTCGGCGTGAACCTCGACGACGACCAGGCCCTCCGCAAGGCCGCGGCACTCTCCGTCGAGGGCGCCACACCCATGACCCAGAACGCGTACAAGCTCACCCTCCTCCAGGTCGTGGTGCGCCGCGCCGTCCTCCACGCCGCCGGCCGCAAGGTCTGATCGTCATGGAACTCCCCCAGCACCCCGCGCTCCGCCCGGTCTGCATGAAGCTGCGCCACCAGCACATGTACACCGACCCGGCCCATGCCACGCGCGGGCTCGTCGACGACTCCTCGCCCGTCCGCATCTATTTCTGCACCCACACCTACGACGCGCTCGGCCCGGACCAGGAGCCCGTCCACCCCGACGACTGCCAGCCCGTTCGAGGGTGCTACTGCGCGGGATCCGCCCCCGCGACCTCTCCCGAGAAACCGGCAGAACTCGGGCCGCCCGACGGAATAAACGGTACAGATTCACATCCGGTGCGATAAAATCGGCCATCCCGGCCAAGCGCTGTGCATGACGCCCCGATAGCCACTTCGTCGGGCGGGTCCTTTTTTCTCGGACCTGCCCACTGCGAAAGGGGCTCTATGAACTCGAATCGTCCGCTCACGCGTCGCCTCGCCTTGGTCTGCGGTCTGGCGCTGGGGCTCTTCGCCCAGACCAACCCGGCCCGCGCCCAGTTCCAGCCCGAGACCGGCGCCACCGCCGCCGCCTCCGAGGCCGAGACCCTCGACACGGGCCCGACCACGCTCCCGGGGCAGCAGCTGGGCCCGCGCACCCGCACCGAGCCCAAGCCCGAAAAACCCGCGCCCCAGGAGCCCTCTTCCGAGGAGCCCGCCGAGTGGTTCGGCGGGAAGCCCTGGACCGAGTGGTCGCACGCCACGGGCAACTGGGGCGGGCTGCGCGACCGCCTCGACAAGGCGGGGATCACCATCAACGGGTCCTACGTCCTCGACTGGTCGTTCGTGCTCTGAGGCGGGATCGAGGAGACCGACTCGATCCGCCAGCTCATCAACCTCAACGCCGCGTTCGATCTCGAAGGGATGGGGCTGTGGAAGGGCGCCTCGGCGTTCGTCGACGCGCACTTCTCCTTCTCGGGCGGCGGCTCCGCCGACGCGGGCGACTTCCAGGGCATCTCGAGCATCTCCACGGGCGGAAAGAACATCCACCAGATCTCGCAGCTGTGGTACCAGCAGACGTGCTGGGACGACACCCTCCGCTTCAAGCTCGGAAAGATCGACGCCAGCACCGAGTTCAACTTCATCAGCGTCGCCGGCGACTTCCTCAACTCCTCGGGCATCAACACGATCAACACGTTGTCCAGCATCCCCACCTACCCCAACCCCGCCACGGGCGTGGTCGCCTTCGTCTACCCCACCGAAACCGTCTACGTCGGCGCCGGGCTCTTCGACGGCGCCACGCTCGAGGGCTTCCCCACCGGCCCGCGCGGGCCCAGCACGTTCTTCTCCGACAGCGACGCCGAAAGCTGGTTCCTCATCGGCGAGGGCGGCGCGAGCTGGGACCCCGATTTCGGCAAGGGCCGCCTCGCCCTGGGCGTCTGGCACCACACCGCCGAGTTCACCGCGTTCGACTCCTCCACCGTCGATGGGAACACGGGCGTCTACGCGATGATCGAGCAGCAGGTCTGGCGCCGCTCCGACGCCGAGGACGACCGCGCCAAGGGGCTCACCGTCTTCGCGCACGTCGGGTTCAGCGATGAGGACGTGACGGCGGCGCCGTTCAGCTTCGCCGCGGGAGCCGTGCTCAAGGGCACCTTCGGGTCCCGCTCCGACGACGCCGCGGGTCTTCTCGTGGGCCACGCCGGGCTCTCCGACGCGAGCGGCTCGCCCTTCACCGACGACGAGACCGTGATCGAGGCGTACTACAAGCTCCAGCTCACCCCCTCGGTGAGCCTGACGCCCGACATCCAGTACGTGCTGACCCCCGCGGGCGACCCCACCGTGGACGACGCCTTCGTCGCCGCCGTGCGCCTCGCGGTCACCTTCTGATCCGCTCCCTCTCTTGTGGCACAGGCGTCCCGCCTGTGCTTCCTCCTTCACCACTCTCCTTCCGTCACCCTCTCACTTCATCGAGCCCGCTCACGGCCCGGCGTTCAGCGCCGGGCCGTTGTTGTTGACCGGCGCGGGCTCCGCCGCCCCCTCGCTCTCCCACCCACCCCCCAGGGCCTTGTACAGCGCGATGAGATTGGTCGTCACCACGATCTCGCTCTGCGCGAGCTGGTCCTGCGCGTCGTACCACGCCGCCTGGCTCTGCACCACGTTCAGGTAATCGCGCACCCCGGCCTTGAACAGATCGTTCGCGAGCGCCACCGCCCGTGCGTTGGACTCTACCGACGCCGACAGCGAGCCCCGACGCTGCTGCTCGTGCGTGAACGCCACCAGACGATTCTCCACCTCCTCGAACGACGCCAGCACCGTCTTCTCGTACGACGCGAGCGCCTGCTCCTCGCGCGCCCCCGCGGCCTGGATCTTCGAACGGATCCGCCCGTAGTCCAGCACGTTCCACCGCACGCTCGGGCCCAGCGACCAGAACCGGCTCCCCGACTCGGTCCAATCCTCGAACTTCCCGCTCTGGAACCCGAACGAGCCCGTCAGCGAGATCCTCGGGAACAGGTCGGCCTTGGCCACCCCGATCCGCGCCGTCGCCGCCGCGAGCTCACGCTCCGCCCGGCGCACGTCCGGACGACGCAGAAGCAGCTCCGAAGGCATCCCGACGGGCACGCTCGCGGGCGGAGTCGGGATCTTCCCCGGCGAGCTCAGATCATCCAGCAACGCCCCGGGCTCCTGCCCCAGGAGCACGCTCAGACGATGCACCGACTGCCGCAGCCCCGACTCCAAGAGCGGGATCACCGCCCGGCGCGACTCGAGCAGCGCCCGCGACTGCGCCACGTCGAGCTCTCCCGAGATCCCGGCACGCAGCCGCGCCTCCGCGATCTCCAGCGAGTCTTCCTGGTTCTTCACGTTTCCCCTGTTGACCTCGAGGCGTTTCTGAAAACCCCGGGCTTCGGCGTAGTTCCGCGCCACCTCCGCGAGCAGCGTGACCAGCGTGTCCCGCCGTCCCTCCACCGCCGCGGCGAGGTCCGCGTCCGCCGCCTCCACGCCCCGGGCCACGGCCCCGAAGACGTCGATCTCCCACGACGCGTCGAGCCCGGCGCTGAACAGATTGGACGTGGCCGGGAAGCCCCCGCCCCCGCCGAACCCCGAGAGGGTCTCGCTGCGCCGCGACCGCGACGCCGACGCGCCCGCGTCGAGCGTGGGGAGCTGGTCCGCCCCCGCCACGCCGCGAAGCGCCCGCGCCTCGCGCACTCGCGCCGTCGCGAGGCGGAGGTCCGGGTTGTTCGCCACGCCCTTGCGGATCAGCGCGTCGAGCACCGGATCCTCAAAGACGCGCCACCACGCCGCCAGCTCGCCCGACGCGCCCGTGGGCGTTGAGGCCAGCCCGGGCCCCGCGTCGAGCCCGTGCCACGCCCGCGCCGAGGGGACCTCGGGAGCGCCGGCGTAGTCCGGCCCCGCCGCGCAGCCCGCGAGCAACCCCACCATCAGCACGCTCATCGGCGTGCTCGTCCGCGCGCTCGTCCGCGCGCTCTTCCACACCGACCCAGCCGTGCCTTCCCGTGTCGTCCTCAACGCTCAGCTCCCCTGTTTCGCGTCTGTCTTGGGAGGCTCCGACCGCGAGATCGGTTCCGCCTTGATGTACACGTCCATCTGCTGACCCACGAAGATCGGCAGATCCTTGGTCTTCATCGCATAGATCACCTGCAGCACCCGCGTGTCCACACGCTCCGTGCTCTCCCCCGTCAGCGAACGCTTGGGGATCACGTACGGCTCGAACCGCACGAACGACAGGTCCGACCAGATGTCCTTGTTGCCCCGAACAAACGCGCGCGCCTCCGCCCCGCTCTTGACCCGCCACGCGTCGTTCTCGTCCACGTCCACCCGCACGTGCAGCGGGTCCACCGTCCCCACCACCATCAGCGGCGACGAAAGCGGTCCCGCCTGCGCAAACTCGCCCGGGCGGAGGTTCACCTGCAGCACGCGCCCGTCCACCGGCGACCGCACCGTGTGACGCTCCAGCCGCGTCCGCGCCTGCTCCACCTCGGCCTTCGCCGACGCCACCTGCGCCTCCCCCACCGCGATGTCCGCCGACCACGACCCCGCTTCCTTTAGCGCCAGGTCCGCACGCGCCTGATCCAGACGCGCCCTGGCCGACTCCACCGCGAACCGCCGACGAGTCAGCTCGTCCTCGCTCACCGCTCGCTTGTCCGACACGTTCTGCCACATCGAGAGCTGCGCCGCGGCGTCGTCCAGCAACGATCGAGCCTCCTCCACCCGCGCCCTCATCTGCGGCATCTCCTCCGGACGAGTCCCCAGACGCAGCTTCGCGAGCTGCGCCTCGGCCACGCGCAGCGCCGCCTCACGCGCCGAGAGCTCCGCCGAGAGCTCCCGCCCGTCGATCCGGAACAGCTCCTCGCCCGCCTTCACGTCCTGCCCCACGCGCACCGCGATCACCGCCGCCACCCCCGCCACCGGAGTCCCGATCGCGATGTTCTGCGAGCTCGCCTCCAGCAGGCCCGACCCCGCCACGAACGAATCGAACGGCGCCCGCGGCGGCTCCACCATCGGCGGGGTCGGCACCGGGGGCCTCGACCCCTTCACCACCGTCACCACCGCCAGCACCACACCCGCGATCGCCAACAGCGGCACCAAGTAAGTCCGGATCATCATCAACCTCCTGCCTGCGATTTCCCTTCGCTACTTCTCCGCGTGCACCGACGCCACCTTGTGCCCCGCCCCGCTCACGATCCTCTCGATCTTCCCGTCGTCCATCTCCGCGATCCGGTCCGCGAACTCGAAGATCCGCTGGTCGTGCGTGACCACCACCAGCGAGAGCTCCTCCCCCGCCGCCACGTCGCGCAGCAGCTCCATCACCCGCTGCCCCGTCACGTGGTCCAGGGCGCTCGTGGGCTCATCGCACACGATCAGCTTCGGGCGATGCACCAGCGCCCGCGCAATCGCCACGCGCTGCTGCTGCCCCCCCGACAGCTTCGCCGGCACGCTCTGCGTCCGATCCCCCAGCCCCACCCGTCCCAGGACCTCCCGCGCCTGCTTCAACGCGCTCGCCCGGTCCACCCGGGTGATGAGCAGCGGCACGGCCCCGGTCTCCGCGATCGACCGCGGCGGGATCAGGTTGAA